>NZ_KB907308.1:1200000-1500000 GCF_000381925.1 Nocardia sp. BMG111209 | reverse complement strand
ATACGGATCATCTCGTCGATGGCGGCGGCCGAGCAGAACGACATGCCCCCGCAACACCCGACGACCGGTTTCCTCCTACTGGACGATGCCCGGCGCTGGATCGTCGCCGCCGGCATGCACTCGCGCTCGGTGCTGCTGGACGCGCTGCCGAGCCGGTGGCGGCATCTGTGGTTCGTGCACCACCTGCTGCGCAATCCGAGGAACGAGGTCGTGACGGCACTCGGCGGCCTGCCGTGGCTGTTCGGCTTCCTGGAACGCCACAACGGTGTCCCGGCATGGCAGGTCGCCGACCACACGGTGTCGTTGTTCACCGCGTTCGGGACACTCGGCGGCGAGGGGTCCTTGATGCTGTCGGTGCGCGATCCCGAGCGCGGACGCCCGCTCGCGATCCGGGTGATTCCACGGAGCCGGACCGAGACCACCGAGAGCCTGCGCGCCGCGATCGGCCGCGCGGTCGCCGAAAGCCTGGCCCGGACCGACGAGGCATCGCTGATCTGTGTGCTGCCGCCGATCCCCGCGGAGCGCCGATACCTGGAGGAGGAACTGGCCGATCTGATGGAACGCGTACAGGCCTACTTCGCCGTGTACGAGGACGCTGCCCGGCCCGGATCGTTCCCGGTCACCATCGCCGAACCCGGCGGCTTGTTCGGGCCGACGGAGCGGCGGTACTACCCGGCGGTCCTCTCCGAGGCCGAGGCGGCGGCGAAATTCGGCCCGCGATACCGCATTCCGGTGGACGCGATGCTCGGCCTGAACCGGCCCGGCGACCTGGCCCGGCTGATCGAGTACCTGGCCGGGCACGGCTGGGACGGCCTGGCCGACCACGCGTCGGCGCTGGATGTGACCGCGGGAGAGAAGAATCCGGAAATCGTCGCGCAATTCCTGAGCGGCGCAACCGGTTCCGCTGGGCGGACCGTCGAGATCACCGCGAGCGGGACGCCGGGCGGCGCCCGTGCCGAGCTGGCCCGGTTGCTGGCGGCGGAGCGTCCGGGCGCCTTCGCGATCGTTTTCGGCCGTCATCCCGGCCGTGCCGACGGCACCCCGGGCATCCACGTGCTGCGCCACGCCTCCGACGGCACGATCCGGGTGCGATTCGAGCAACGGCGCCACCGGAATCCGTTCGCGCCACCCACGATCGAGGTCGTCGAGGAGGTGTACCGCGCCGGCGACCGGGACTGGCCCGCGGAGCCGCTGCGGGCGATCATCCGCACCCCGGACGATTCGCCGGGCTGGCCGGAGCCCACCGGCGGACAGCTCGGTGACGGTCCCGGTTCACGAATGCTCGGCCCCGCCGCACCGGACTCGTCCACGCCGCGCGCGACCGGGGAGCCGGCGGAGTCCGCCGAGAATGGCGAATTCGACGTACCGGTGCTGTTGCGACGGGCAGAAGCCGCCCAGGTGCGGGGGCAGGCCGCGGCATCCGCCGCCGAGGTCGACGAATCAGCCTCGCGGACAGCTCATTTCGATGAAGACGGCGGGTCGGTGCTGGCCGGGCTGCTCGACGCCTCCGACCGGCCGGGCCCGACGGCCGCGCGGCGGGCCGAAACGCGGACCGAACTCGACGAACTCGCCTGTGCGCGACTGGCACTGCTCCAGCTGGGGGACGCGCAGCGGGCACTGGGCCATGCGTGGACTTCTCCGGTGTTACCGCTGGAGCCCGGCGAGGTGCACGTCGACGCGGTGGCGTTGTCGTTCGCGCTCGGCGGCCACGGCGAGCCGGGACCCGCTGGGGTGGAAGGCAATCGCGAGCTGGAACGGTTCCTGTCCGGCCTCGGCGAGGGCGAGCCGGGACCGGCGAGCGCGGAGCGGCGCGCGGCCCGTCACGGCCGGATGGCGGTGGTGATGGTCTGGGAGACCACGGGTTCGGCGCACACCTACGTGGCGCTGAACTGGCGGGGCACGCTGTTCCTGCTCGATCCCGCTCGTTACGACCGCCCGGTCGTCTTCGATCCGGACGACACGAGCCCGATCGGAATCTCGTTCGTGCGGTTCGAGAGCGACGGCAGCCTGGTGGCGCCGATCGTGCCCGAGCTGGCGGGTGATCGCGACAACGACGCCTACCTGAGATCCCTGCCCGCGCAACGGCCGGCCTACTTCGATGCCCGCCGGAACTGGCCCGAACTCTCGGGTTCGCCCGCCGAGGAGACCGGGACGTTCGACGAAGTGTGGGCGCGGCACGCCGAGGCGGTGCGCGCCGTCGTGACCGGCCGGTACCCGCACCTGGTGGACGCGCTGACCGACGAGATCCGGCAGCTCGCCCGCGACCGGATGCACTGGTGGGATCGGACCGGCAGCTCGGCCGCCGAATGGCTGACGGACCTGGCGACAACACTGCTGGACGGGCCGTCGAACTGGGCGGACCGAGTTCGCCGGGGTCTGCTGTCGGCCCTGCCGCCGGCCGATCGGGACGTGGTCGAGCCGATCCTGGCGGGGACACATCCGGCGGTGCTCGCCCGCGCCGTGGACGGTGCCCAACCGGGTCGGCGGGAGATCGTGGACCTGCTGCGGCAGCAGCCGAATTCATTGCAGGACAGCGGTTTCGACCCCATCGTGATTCGCCACGCGGTCTGGGCGGTGGTCGCCGCGATCGCGGGTGCCGATTCGATGCCGCGTTCGTCCACCGCCGGCGGCGGACCCACCGACGCCGGTGCCGAGCCGATTCCGGCTCAGTCCGTGGCGCAATCGGAGCTGCTGCGGCGGGTGCGGCTCGGGGAGATCGTCGGCGAGTCGGACCGTGGCCTGTTGTCGGCGGCGCTGGACACGATGCGCCGACGGCTGGCCCGGCATCCGCACCTGCTCCGGCGCGCCGAGACCTACCTGCTCGGTCCCGCGGAGCAGGCGCGAACCGGGCAACCGGCCGCGGTGGCGGTCCCGACGCGGTGGCTGCCGGACTGGTTCCGTACGGACACCGCCGCCGGTCGGGACACGGAGGGGCCCGATGTCCCGGTGGTATCCGCCCTGCGGACGCTGGTGGACACGCTCGAACCGGACGAGCGCGACTTCCTGCTGCTGCGGCTCGCGGGTATGACGCGAATGGACGCCGTCGAGGTCATGGGCATCGCGACCGGCGACGCCGCCCGGGCTATGTACATGCCGGTTGTCACGAAATCGGCCTCGCCGCTGGTGGCGGCGGCGCTGCGCTCGGAATCGGCCCGAGAACTGCTGCGGCACGCGGCGCTGCTCTTCCCTCCGCCGTGGTCCGTGCTGACGAGGCAGATCCTCGCCGGAGATCTGGCGCCGGCCACGACGGAGGAGATGGCCCGGTTCTGGAATTCGACCGTCGACGACCCGCGCGGCGAGCTCGCGGCCCTCACCTGGGCACTGTCCGAGGTGTGTCTCGCGCAGTGGGCGCCGGTACTGGCGGTGTCCCGGAACATCAGGCCGGCCACGGCGCTCGGGTTGCGTTACCTCGCGGCCAACAAGGACGCGGACCGGTTGCAGAAGCTCCGGCTGCTGCTGTGGCTGCCCGACGACTACTGGTCGGCATTGGGAACCGATACCCCGAGCACGCTCGATCGACTCGTGGACACGGTCTTCAGCACAACCGATCAGGAGTACCTCAACCGGTTGCAACGCGTCGAATATCCGGTGGCGGAACCGACCTACCGCCACGCCTCGGTGGAATGGCTGCGGGCGGCGGCGCTCGGTGGCCGGTGGCTCGCCGAGTACCGCGGAAGACGTCTTCCCGCAACCGAATCCGTGGTAGCACCCGATCTGCGGCCCGGCCCGGTGCCGCGCGGCGCGGATCAGCGGCCGGCCCGGCCCGACGGCGCACTGCCGGATCCGCGCCCGGCCTCGACGGGGGAGCGCGCCGCCGCGGCCGCCGCGGCGGCGGCCCTGGCCGCCGGGCGTCCGTGGGAATCGTTGCCGGCCGACCAGGTCGACGCGGTGATCCGGGTTCGACCGGAGAGCGTCCTGGCCACCGACGCGCCGTTGCCCCTGCGGCACGCGGCGGCGCTGGTGCTGCTCGTCCGGGACCGCGAGGAGGCTTGGGACAGTACACAATTCAACCTGGCCCGGCCGGAGGAGACGGAACGGGCACGCGGCGAACTGGCGGTGCTGCGCCGCCGTTCGCGCCGGGCGGGGGAGACCGTCGACGCCGTGCGGGCCCTGCTGCGGCAGGCCGAGGAACTCGGCGAACCCTGGCGCGGTTGGCTGGTGTCCTACGATCCGCGGACCGGCGCGGTCGTCCTGGCCCTGTCGAACGACGACGGCGGACAAGCGGATTCGTCGGTCGGCCACGTCGTCGCCGACGATCTCGGTGACGTCGTCACCGACGGTCGCGAGTTGCGCCAGCGGTTCGCGGCCGCGATCGGATACCTCGTCGACGAAGCGCGCCGGGCCGGGAACGACGCGCCGGTGCGCGCGCTCGCGCTGGTCGCCAATCGGGTCGGCACGGATCCGTTCGGCGGGATTCCCGTCGATCCCGCGTCCGTCACGGTCCACGGCGTGGCCGACGATCTCGGTGCGGGCTGGACCCAAACCGCCGCGGTCGCACCCGGATACCCGGATCAGATCCGCGCGGCGGTGGCGCTGCGCCCCTGGCTGGCGCTCGGCATCGCACAGCTCGCGCTGTTCTCGGACGTGACCACGAAACTCGCCGGCCTGCTCGGGCACACCGGTGTGTCGCCCTGGCAGATCTCGGGCGCGCAGCGGATGAACTATTACGTGCTCACCGCGCACAGTCCGGGCGATCCCGCGGCCGCGGTCGAACTGCTGGTACAGATCGCGCCCGACCCGGTGCGCGGGCCGAACAGCCGCGATCCGGATCTGACTCTCACCCTGGAGTTTCCGCTGTCCGAGGAGCGTCGCGCCGAGGCGGTGGAGCTCGTCGCGGGTCTCGCGGGCCGGCCGGCGGACGCGCAAGCGGTGCGGGTGTCGTTGCGCGAACAGTTCGTCGAGCGGCCGCCGAATATCCGTGTGCAACTGCGCATCTGGTCGTCCGGTGAGCAGCGACTGCATGTCGTCACCTCGGGGGCCGGCCGAGTGTCGGTGCGGTCCGCGGCCGACCGGCCGAGTCCGGCGGTGTCCGGCCCACAGCGGCTGGTCGCGACATTCGCTGCCGCGGCGGAGCTTTCGGAACAGGAGCTGGGTACCGACTGGCAGACCTTGCTGCGCGTCGAGCAGATGATCCGCCGAAGGTTCGGGACCGGTCGGGACGAGCCGATCACCGCGGAACAGATTTCCGAGTTCGCCGCGATACTCGTGGCCGCGCACGGCGCTGTCGCCGAGGAACCCGCCGCGCGGGTGCGGCGGATGACGGCGGCCGCGCACGAGGCACGTGCCTACGCGCTGCTGGACTGGGGTGCCGGCCAGGTGGTGACCGAGTTCGAACTCGGTGCGGTGATGCACCTGCTGCGGCTGTACGCCGAGGAGACCGACGACCCGGGTGCGTTGTCCGCGCTGGTGGCCAGCGTGCCGGATTGCGCGGACCCGCGCGATGCGCTGAAGCGGTACTGGATCGCCTTCGACCGGAGCAATCCGCGGCACTGGACGTGGACCGCCGGCAACCCGCTCGTGCCCGTGACGCCGGCCGCACTGCGACACCTCGCGCTCGACCGGCGATCGGCCGCCCTCGGCTATTGGGAGACCGTCGAACACATCCTGCGCGAATACCACCACGAGGAATATCCCGGTGTGGTCGTCCTGTGGACCGGCGAAGAGGTCGCGCCGTACGCGGTGGAGCGCATCGCCGAGGCCGACCGGACCGTCCTGCGCGGAGTCTTCGCGAGCTTGCGCGCACTCGAAATCCCCCTCGGCGCACTGCGATCGGCTGTCGACCTGAGTGGCCGGTCGAACCTGATCCCGGCCCTGGCACTTCTGGTCTGGCTGGCGCCGGACGGGTACGTGACCCGGGTGGCGAACCAGGAGAACCTCCCGGAGCTGGAATACGACGAAGCGCTCGCCGATCCGAACGGTTCGCGCCTGCTGCGCGGCACGGTCCCGGCCCGCGGAACGGATGTGGTCGACACCGCGGCGCCGTGGCTGAAATGGCCCGCGGTCGTGGTCGACGCGGCCGGACTTCCCCGGACGTCGAGACAGGGACTGCTGCGCCGCGCGATGGACAGCCGGGTGATTCCCGGCGAGGTCCTCGAATTCGGTCCGCTCGGTGTGCTCTCCGCGCTCGGGATCTCGACCAGGGCACGCGCCGCCATGGGAACGGACTTCGCCGCGTCCGGCTCGGCGTCGGCCCATCCCGGTGTCTTCCACGCCGCGCTGCTGTGCGAGATCAATGCCGCCGAGACGGCCCTGATACTGAGCCGACCCGCCGACGACGATGACGGGACCGTCCGGTACGCAACAGCTTTCGGCAACCCGGCCCGATGGGCCGCCTTCCTCGGGCACGTCGGACGGGTGGTGGCCCACCACGTGGTCGAGCGTGCGGCCCCGGCGTCCGGGACCGGCGAGGGGCTCGTGTCCGGCGTCGTGAAACTCCGTCCGGCCGAACCCGAGCCGGAACTCGACATCCTCGCCGCCGAACGCGGCGTCCTCGTCGCGCTGGTCGCCGACGCGGTCCCCGAGCCACTGCGTGATCGCCTCACCGCCGCCACCCCACGGCCGCGCGAGGCCACCCCACTCGAGTGGCGCATGCGGCGGAATCGGCGCGCGCAGGATCTGGAACGTGCCGGGCTGCCCCATGATTCGCTCGGCGAGCTGGTCGCGCGGTTGCTGGAAGGCACCGAGCCGATCCCGCGGCTGCGGGCGGCCGGCGTATCCGCCGAGCGACTCGACGCCATCGAGGCCGCCGTAGTGCATTACCAGCGCAACTCGGCAGCGGTGTTCGAATCGCGCCTGGCCCGGATGCTGACCGACGTCGACCGCATGCGTGCCGTCGTCACCGCATTGCTGAGCACCGTCGATCCCGCGGCCGTGCGCACGGCCGCAGCCGAAACTCGCGGCGGCGCCGAACAATCCGCGGACGCCGGGCAATCCGTGGACCCGGTGGCCGATCTCGTGGCCGCGCTGCTGGACCGCGAGGATCCGAACCCGGATCTCGTCACCGATCGACTCCGCCGCGCGGGCGTACCGGACGCGGTGGTCGACGAGTTGTCCGGGACGGTCGACTACGCCCTGGGCCTGGCCGCGCTGGTCGCCGGCGCGGCCGAGCAACTGGCCGAATACCGTGCCCGGCAACCGAGATCCGCTCCGAACGCGACAGCGACCGGCGCTGTCGCGAACGCACCGTCGGAGGGGGACCGCCCCGGCTGGCGGACTCGCCGGATGCGTGACGAGGTCGATCTGGCGCGGTACCTCTATCACCGGCCGGAGGTCAAGGCGGCCGCGGTCGCGGTGCTGGATCGGCTGCGCGAGTTGCTGACCGGCATGTATCCGGAAGCGACGGACGAGCAGATCCGTGCCACCTTCGATGCCACCGAGAACCGCCTGTGGGGCGGCATGGTGCCGCGATCGGTGCCGTGGGTGGAATTGACGCGCGACGGCAATCTTCGCGAGATCATGTCCGCCCTGCTCAACGGGATGACCCGGAACGCGGAACTCGAGCACACCGCCACGGGCCGCACGCTGGACGAGGGCATCGCGCGATTGCTGAACGAATCGGACTGGACGGACAAGGCGGCCGCACTCGGGCTGAATGTCGCTGCGCTGGCGGCTGTTCGAGCGGCGTTCTTCGCGCACAAGCCGGGCGCGACGATGACCGCGCAGGACCTCCGTGATGTCCGGTACTCCCGGGTACGCAGCACATCGGCGGATGCCGTCTTCGAGGAATACGAAATGCGGAAGACGGTCCTGCACAACCGGAAAGACCGAGAACAGCGCCGCCGTGCCCTCACCTCGCGGGACTACGAGCTGCTGGGGATGCCGCTCTCGGCCCGGGAATACGCCGCTCTGGCCGGACATCTGCGGAAGCTGCGCGTCGAGACCCATCCGGATCACGAACTGCTGCACACCCCGAACGGACGGGTCTGGACGTCCGCATTGGAATATCGCCTGCGTCAACAGGATCCCGATGTCGCCTACGTCCTGCCGATCCATGTCTACGACGAACGCGGACAACGGATTCGCGACGGAGCCGGGCGGTATCGGGTGGCGGCGATCCAGGTCTACTACGACGAGGGCGAGATCGGTCCCGAGGAGGCAGAGCGCCTCGACACCTCTCACTACACGGTGGAACTGCCGTGGCGGCCCGGGGCGATGCTGGTCGACTTCCACGAGAGCGACTACTTCCGCGAGGTCGTCGCCGAGCAGGAAATACCCATGGCCGCAGGCATTTCCGGTTCCGCGACCAGGATGCTGGCTCGGCTGGACTGGCTCCGGCCGGCCGGTGTGTCCCGCGACGATTTCATCGCGGCGATGCTCGCGTTCATGCTCCCGCACCACCACACCGTCTACGAGTTCGTGCGCGGCCTGGAGATGGCCGGGGTGCGACTGGTGGACGAATCCGTTCCCGAACTTCCCGGTGCCGCACACATGTTCCGGGCCGTCGCGGACCGATTCGGCCCGCGCGACGACGGGTCGGCCCCCGGTCCGGACAGCCCCCCGCCCACCGCGGGCGCGCAACCCGCGCCGGATGCCGTCCCGGCGCCGGGAACCGGGGTTTCGGCGCCTCGGTCGCAGGTGGCCGCGTTGGCCGCCCGGATGTACCGCGAGCAGACGGGGGCCGCGGAGGATCTGCGCGATCTGCCGATCGAGACGCGACTGCCGCTGCTGCGCGCCGCCGAGGTTGCGCTGCCGATCGTGCAGGCGGCGGCGCGAGCCGGAGCGGACCCGGCCGATCCGGCCTTCCTCGACCACGTGGCCACCCGGATCTACGACTACGAGCTGAGTTTCGCGTGGGCCGACGTCGCACCGGACCGGTGGCTGCCCTTCGACGATCCCGGTTTCACCGACGAGCGGCGGGCCGGGTACCGGGCCGCGGCGCGGATCGCGGCCGACTTCGTCCGTGTTCATCGGTTGGGTGAATTCGATTGGCAATCCTCCTCATCGGATCACGATGCGCCGGATCCGTACCGGCAGCTCGACGATGTCGCGGACATCGCCGCGGAATTGACTCGGCGGCACGGGGTTCGGGTGGTCGGTTTCGATCTGCCCGGGCTGTCGGTGGCGTACGCCCGGGAATTCGCCCGCACCCTCGACGATCTGCTCACCCGGTTCCCGTTCGTCGAGCTCGACCGGGTCGGCTTCGGCCCACCCGGCCCGCGACCGCTGGCCCACAGCGAGGTGGTCACCGATGCCGACGGAGTGCCGCGGGTGCGGTCGCTGACGATCGGTACCGTCGCGGCGAGCAATCCGGCGTTCGTGGCGAGCACCTGGGTTTCGATGGTGGACAACGCGCGCGCGGAGGGCGCGTCCGGGCAGCCGATCGCGGGACTGGTCCGCCGCGAGTTCGGCATCGTGTTGCAAGCGCTGGGCGCGGAGCGCGGGAGCCATGTCATGCACGCGCTGAGCACGTTCCACCACGCCCGCAATCCCGGGGACGGCCCGGCCGAGGCGGCGGACTGGATCCGCGGACAGTTCGGAAACTACGCCTATCACGTCGAGACCTTCGATCCGGTCGCCACCGCCGGTGGCGGATTCGCCGCCGTCGCGCACGACCCGGAAACCGCCGGCGAGGGCGCACACGTCGTCCACGATCTGCTGGTGGCGGCCGCCCGCGAGCAGGCCGCCGCCCGTGCTCTCGGCCGCCGGCTGGCCGGGGAGTTCCGGCCGGTCGGCCCGGTGGAGCAGCGGAACAAACTGGATTTCGTCGCGCGTCTGGCGGCCGAACACGACATTCACCTGATCGGTTGCCGGAATCCGGGCATCACCTTCGCCACCGTCGCCGAGGTCGCCGGGGCGGTCCTGCGCGTGCGAGCCGAGTTCCCGATCCTCGGCGCCGTGCAGATCGACGTCGACCCGGTACCGCTGGACCGGCGACCCGACGACGCCCGGTCCGAAGTCCACTACATCGCCTACCACTCGCCGGACCGCGGCACGGTTTTCGGTGCGCAGTTCCTGGTCGCCCCGCAGTACATGCGGGAACTGACCGCGAGTGGCGTCGCGACCGGCGCGCTGCGCGGGGATCCGGATCGGCCGTACTTCACCCTCACCGTGCACGAACTGACCCATCGCCTCCGCGAGCTGCTCTGGGAAGCGCTCGGCGAAATCCGGTACACCCGGCCGAAGTCGGACAGCCTCGGCGTGCTGCGCGACTATTTCGCCGCCACCTACGGTACGGCCGCCGGCGCGTTCGAACAGTGGCTCGCCCGGCAGTTCTCCCGCTACAGCTACGACATCAACGGTGTGTGCGTCGCGGACGAGGCCGACGCCGAGACCGTGGTGGCGCGCTTGCGCGGTGACCGGCTCACCGAGGGTGAACAGGTGGTGTGGCAGCACCTCGTCGAGCTGGTCGCCGCGTACTCGGGCTCGGCCCCGCCGACGGCAGCGAATGCGGTCGACGACGACGAAATCGACTCGGCCGCCGACGAATCCACCGCGTTGCCGGATCTTCGCGCCGAGATCGATCGCATGCGTGCGCGCCCGGCCGTGGCCGATGCCGCCGAACTGCTGGACATCTCCCCACGCCTACTGGAACCCGCCCGGCTGCGCCAGGCCGTGACCATGCTCGCCCAGACGGTTCGCGGTACGGAGATGCCGCCGGGCCCGATCGAGCTGGACATCGCCCGGCTGCTGCGCTGGCTGAAGGAGCAGATCGAATACTTCGAGGAGGCCGACCGCGCGACTGCCACGGCGATCGAAACGGGTCGCGTCGACGAGCGGCTGCGTGCCGGGCTGGCCGACCGCGCGGAAGAACTGAGCGACGAACTCCGGGCGCTGCTCGGGGTGCCGGACCCGTCCGGCGGCATCTTCGTCGCCGACGTCGATCCACTGGATGTCCTGCGGGACATCGTTGCTGCTTCCGGCACGGCCGAAATCCCCATGCTCGTGGACACGATCGCCGCGGTCCTCACCGGCGGCACCGGCACCCAGCGCGAACTGGACGGCTTCCAGGTGTGGCTGGCCGGATGGCTGCTGGCCGAAGCGCTCGGCGCGACACCGGATCGGGAGCAACTGGCGGCGCTGGGCCTGGAACCCGCCGAGTTGGACCGGAAACCGTTGCGGCACATGGTCGAACGAGCCACCCGGGAACGGGGCCCGGTGGCCGTGACGGCCCGCCGGCTGATCCTGCTCGGCCATCTCGAACAGATCGTGAAACGACGTCCCCGATCGACCCTGTCCGTGTCCGACGTCCGATACGCACCGACCGCTCCCGTGCCGTTCGGCGAATTCGGCGCGGACACAACCGAATCCGGTGTGAGCCCGCGGGACCGACTGCTCGGCCGGCTGCTCGCCACCCCCGCAGGAACATGGGCCGTGGTGGCCGGTCATCATCCGGACTCCGGGGACGGTCCGGGGGCCTACCTGCTGTTGCGCGGTTCCGGTGACCGGGTCGTGGCGCTGTGGTGGTCCGGGGCGAACCTGCGCGATATCGAGATCCGTTCCGGGCAGGGCGATTTCGGTCCGCCGGAGCGGCCGGTGAAAGCGATGTTCTTCGGCCCGGACGAGCCCGGTCACGCCGGCCTTTCCGGACTCGATCCCGCCGCGACGCCGGACGGTGGCGGACCCGTGACGATGATGCTGCCGAGCGACGTGTCGCGCAGCCACGTCGAGGCCGTCGTGGCTACCGCGATGCACGGTCGGCCGCAGGAACGGGTGGCGGCGACCTCGGCGGCGGTACACGATCTGGCGCGCCGGGTGTTCGAGTACCCGGGGAGTTCACGCGCCACGACGGCGTCGGTGATCCTGGAGGTACGCGACGACGACGTGTCGGTCGAAGTCGCGAGCGAGAACATCGACCGGTCGATGGTGTTCCGGCTGCGGTGGGGCGGCGGGGTGGTGGCCGCCGACCTGGTGGCGCCGCTCGTGAACCGCCTGGAACAGAGCGGAATACCGTTCGCCGAGGTGCACACCTCGGTCGGCAGCGTGATCGATCTCGCGCTCGAATCGCGGAGCGCGATGATCCGGCGCGCGGTCGCGTACTTCGGTCAACGCAGTCTGGACAACGGATACGACCTCGACCCCACTCGCCTGCCCTGGGTGGAGGTCGGGGTCGAGGCCCGGGCATCGGGCACGTCGTCGGTGCAACTCGCCGTGGTCAACCGGTCCCAGCGCGACGAGGTGACGATCATCGCGACCCCGTCCGGCACCGGAATCCGGATCTGGCGCTACCTCGACGACACCACCGAACGGCATCACCTCGACGACGCGGTGCGCGTTCTGGTGACCGAACTGCTGGGCGGAACCGAACCGGTCGCGGCGGCGGCGAGCGACGTCGCCGTGCGGGTGTTCGGCGCCGATGCCCTGCGGTCGAAGGTGAGTCGCGGGATGGGACTGGAGATCCGGCTGGAGCCGGACGGGCGGAGCCTGCGAATCGCGGTATGGCATCGGGCCCGCTACACGACAGGGACAGTCCGGCTGCACCCGGATGAACCGTACGAATCCGTCATCGACCTGGACGGACTGCGCCGCCGGGTCGCCGAGCTGGCAACCAGCCTGGGTACGACCGTCGGCTCGGGTGGTCCGGCCGCTGTCCGGGCAGTGCTGGCGCAGGTGCGGGAGGACCGGTCGTGGCGCGTCGAGCGCTTCCGGACCGCCGCGCAGCGATACCTCGCCGGTCTCGAGGATCCCGCGCGCTGGGCGGCATTGCTGGCCTTGTCCGGTGAATTCGGCGGCGTGGATTCGCCCGGTGAATTGGACGGTCTGATGCGGTGGCTCGACAACGAGTTCGGCAGCCCGGAACTGTTCGTGCCCGATGTCGAGGAGTTCGGTAAGCGGCTACGAGTGGTCCTGGACTGGCCGCCGGAACGGCCGGCCGCGGAGATGAACGTGCGGACGGTCCTGGCGGCGATCGCGCGTTATCGGGCCGAGGACGATTTCGATCGGTTCCCGCCGAATATCCATCAGCTGCGCGAATTCGCCGGCTGGAGCGCGGGGTTGCACCGGATCATGGGTCTCACCGGTATGCCGGCCGATACCGCTCGCATGTCGTTGTCCGCACTGGCGGACGTGGAACGTCTGGTGCGCTCCCGCTACGATCTCGCCGAGGACGAGCCCGTCGATCCGGATCTGATTCGCGAATTCGCGCACACGACCATCGCCGGGCATCGCGGTGATTCCGCTCCGGAGAGCTCGCGGGACGAGGTCCGGAAGCTGTTGGACGCGGCCCGGATCGCGCGGTTCTACGGGTTCGGAACGCGGCCCTCCCCGTCCTATTACGTGAGCCGCGGGCACCTGGAGTACTCGGTGATGCTCGGCGAGATCGCGCGGTTGCAGGAACTGATCGTCCGGAAATGGCCGCAGGCCCAGGGCAGGTCCTTCCGATTCCTGGAATTCGTCTCGCGGCAGTATGCGAAATCCTGGGACCCGTATCACCTGGTCATGCGCTATCGGCGGATCCGGCACGAGGCGGCGGACCGCCTCGTCGAATCCACCGACGAATTGGCGGACGTCACCGGCGATCCGGCCGCCGGACCGGCCGGCGAATCGGATGCCTTCGAGGCCGAGCAGGAATGGGGCGCAGAGGAATACATTCTGCGCAATTACGTCGGCGAGTGGGTCGACGGGGTCTTCGTGCCCGCGGACCATTACCGGCCGGGTGCGTTCGATCTGCCGCGGTTCGTGCACCGGATCTACAGCCACGACCTCACGATCAACGACGCCATCATCCGGTTCCTGCGAACCGAGGGCTTCGCGCCGGGGCAGTTCGAGAGCGCCGGGGACATCGGCGGCGGTAATGCGCTCGGCTACGAGCTGGGCACGTCCGCCTTCGTGCGAGGCGGTTTCGAGCAGATTCTCTACGAGGGGAACAAGCAGGAATGGGAGGCGTTGCAGGCCACGCGCAGTTCGGGGCGGCAGCGGTACATCGATGTCCACGGCATCCCCCGGACATTCGACAGTCGCGGGATCTGGCGGCAATGGGTTCCGGCGATCGCCGAGATCATGTCCCGGTACTACCCGGACCACGACTCGGGGATCGACGCGGACAGTTCGAACGACCGAATCGACGCCGTGATATCGGAGCTCCTGAGCGAGGCCACACCCACCCGGGGAAATATCTTCACACTGCCGGAGCGGCGCTGGGCGATGTCCCAGATGACCTGGGTCCACGACTCGCTCAGCTGGGAACTCTCGGACGCATTGACGGGATTCACGCGCGCGATGGCGGCGGCGCGCGAATGCAGCGTCATCGCTTTCATGCTGAACGACCAGGACGAGGCGGGCCCGGAAGGCAGAGGCAAGGGTTATTACGCGGGCGATGTGTTGTTCCCGAACACGGCCTGGCTGCGGGTGCCGTATCTGGAGATCATCCGTTCGGACCCGCGGGTGAAATCGGTCCGGGTGCTCGAAGCCCACGATTTCCCCGGTGCGGGGGAGTCGATCTCCTACGCCGAGCACGGCCTCGGCGTCATGGTCATCACGTATTACTCGGACGAGGAGATGGCGAGCCGGCCGGCCCGGCCCGAGCGGCCGGCGGAGGCGTGGCACATACCCGTCTCGGCCGATATCGCCACGGACTCCGCGGTGTCGGTGATCGGGGATCTGATCCGCGATCTCCTGTTCGACCGGTCGGCCGCCGACCGGGCCGCCGCGGTGTCCGCCGCCGAGGAGTTGCTGCTCGAGGTGCGGGCCCGAACGGACGGCTCGGTGGAATTCGCGGTCTTCCTCGACAGCGAGGGGATACGGTTCGAGATCGCTCACGCCGGCGAGAATGTCGCGGCCGGGGAAAAGCAGTCCGAGCCGCTGGACGCCACCAGCAAATACCCGCCGGGAATGCGCGGAGTCTTCACGACGCGGATCCGTTTCCGCGACGAACCGCGCACGCTCGCCGACAGCGGGCCGGTGGTGGCGGCCGGCAGTACCGCGGCCCGGACGGACGCCGTCGCCGCACTGCCGGCCCTGTGCGGCACAGCCGAATTGAGATTCGCCGCCGAACGCTACGGCGACAACAGTCCCATCACGCTGCCCGACGACGACACCCTGGCGATCGTCCGGCTGGCCGGCCTGCATCCGCGTGAACTCGCGCAGTACGCCCACGCACAGTGGGCGAGTGGAACGCTCGCGCATTTCATCTCCCGCATCGAGGATCCCGACGACGTGGCCGATCTGGCGATCCTGGCGATCCAGAACCCGAATGCCCGGCCCGACGAGATCGACGGCCACGTCCTCACCGTCACGACCGGCGACGACGGCGGGCTGCACCTGCACGAAACCATCGCGGGTGCGGATGGCGAGCTGGAACACCACAACCACACCGGAGTTCGGGCCCGCCGCCGGCTGGCGCAACTCGCCGCCGTCGAATCCGCCGGGGGCTCCGCCTCGGCGATCATCTTCCACCGCAACGGAATTCCCGAGATCCCGCTGGGTCCCGATCAGGTCGTCGACTGGACCCGGACCGCCGGCCCCACCACCAGGATCGGCCGGGAGCAGGGCAGTGGCGGTTCGGCGACGACCTACCCCGCACATCCGGCCTACACCGCGGCGCCGCCGAAGCCCGTGGTCTCCGGCAATCCGTATCGCACACAGGAGGATTCGAGCACCGGCCCGGCGGGCCGGCCGAGCTCGACAACGGTCCGGCTGGCCGAACTCCGAGCTGCCCGGCGTGGCCGAGCCCAGCGGATCTCCGCGGAACGCCTGCGAGGTCTGACCGAGTTCGCCGCGACCGTCGACGAAATATCCTCGGCTACCGCGGAACTCGCGCGTCACGCGGCCGACGCCGTGCGGGCGGCCGACATCCAGGCCGCGCTTCTCACGGTCGGTCGCCTCGCCGCGATACTGGCCGCTGCCCACCGAGATCCCGGCGCACGACCCGCGGCAGTCGGTGCGCTGGCCGAACTGAGCAGCGCGGACATCGCGCAGGTGGACCTCGTCAACGACCTGATTTTCACCGACACGACCGTCGCCGCGCAGCGCGTCGACGACGACGACCCGCTCGACGGGAGCGCGTCGGATCCTTCGGTGGCGGATTACCATGCGCTGCAGGGCCTCACCAGTTGGCTCGAGACCGTCTCGATGCTGCCGCACACCACATCGGACAACATCGCGCAGCAATACGACAGGGCGATCCGGCGACTCGGCCCCCTGCGGGAACGACTCGACGCATGGCTGATGGGCGCCATGGTGCGCAGCATCGAGGAGGCCGACACCTCGGAACGAGCGAGAGAGGATGCCGCGCAGCGGCTGCGCGCCGCCACGGCTCGCGCTCACGAACTCGATGAACGCCTGGGTTCGGGCCTTTCCCCGCGCGAGTACGTCGAAGCCGAGCTCAGCCAGGAGGACCTGGGTTCGGTTGCGGCAGCGAGTGTTCGAAGTCCGGACCACCCGGACAACGAGGATGCCTTCCTGCTGCTGACGGCGACCGTCGGCGGCGAGGAGGTCACGGCGATGCTCGTCTTCGACGGGCTGTCCAGGCCGCGCGGCGGTCACCGCGCCTCCGCCGCCGGCCAGGAGGCCGCGCGCGAATACGTTGCCGCGGCGCTGGATCGGGCCGCCCGCACCGGCCGGATCGACCCCGTCGCCACGGTCCGGGGTGCGGTGGCGGCCGCCCAGGAGGCAGTGCTCGCCCTGGACCCCGAAGCCGGCGCCGACAGTTCCCCCGCCACCACGATCGCCGTCGCGTTGCTGGAATCCGGCCGGCTCACCGTCGACTGGGTCGGCGACAGCCGGGTGTACTGGATACCGCTGGACGGGCAACCCGCGCAGCAGCTGACCGTCGACGACTCGAACGTCCAGAGGGTCATGGACGGATTGGGTTTCTCCCGCGAGCAGGCCGAGCATTCGCCGTTCGGCGGCGGCCTCACCCATTGCCTCGGCCGTTCCCTGGACGGGCTGCAATCGCATGCGACGACGGTCGAGGGCGTCTCCGGCCCCGGCATCGTCGTGGTGACCTCGGACGGAATGTGGGAGCCGATCAGCCCGGACGACCCCACGCCCCTCGCGGACATTCTCCGTGAGGCGCTCGCGGAGTCCGACGGCGATATCAGCGCCGTCCCCCGCGCTCTCGTGCGAGCCGCCATCGAGGCGGGCGGCCGCGACGATGTCACCGTCGCGGCGGCGGCGCTGGCCGGACCCGCAGACACGACCGAAAAGACCACTGCCGCAACGAATTCCGCCGAGCCACCGGCCGCCGCGGGAACCCCGTGGAGCGCCGCGGCAGGCCGTGTTCCCACACGCGCCGAGACTCGTGCCCCGAGCACCGGCTCCGGATCCGCACGCCCGCTGCGGGGTTCGATGAGGGTGCCCGACGCCGACGACCCCCTCGGCCTCGACGGCAATCCGCTCGATCACGGCCGCCGGTTCGAGCGAGGGAAGAGTCGCCCGGAGCAACTCGCCGTGACCTACGCGACCGGCGGTGGCTTCGCCCCCGGCAACCGGCGGGACCCGGACGGCGCCTCGAATACGGTCGCGCAATACCTGGCCGGACGGCGGGCCGAATTGCAGCGCCTCAGAGCCGAATTGATCGAACTCGGCGGCGACAGCTGGGCCCGCCACGACGCCGGGAAGCCGTTCCGGCAACGGGTGCAGGAACTCGCCGTCGGATTGCGGGCACGCGAGCGCACCGGAACCCTCACCTCGAAACAGCGACGTGGCCTGGAATCGGCCGAGAAATATCTCGAGGTCGAGCGCGACTTCACCGAGGCCGGAGGGGTTTCCGGCAGTCGGCCGACGTCGGAGGTGCGGTCCGCGGTGGACGACCCCGCAGCCGGTGCAGCCCCCGCACCGTCGCCGTGGGTGCGGAAGCCCGACGCCACGGAGCCGGTCGATCAGTTCGCATTCCGGCGTTGGGGCGAATTGTCGGTGCGCAATTCCCCGGATGCGGTCACCGAGGACGATCCGCTCGACACGTGGCTCCACGACCTGCGGGACGCGGGAGTCGACACCGCCCGATTCATGGCCGCGCTCGAACAGGTCTACGACTATCTACGTTTCGACTCCGCCTGGGTGCTGACCCCCGAACGCATTCCGGAGCTCGAACAGGACGGAAAGATCTTCCTGCTGTCCTACGGTAATCCCGAGGACGGCAGCGCGGTATTCCTCGCCCTCGACGCGTATCTGCGTTTCGGACATCGCTCGGCCCTGGATCCGGTGCGGTCCCCGTTCGACATCTCCGTCGCCATCCTGTCGGAATTGAAGGGCCTGCTGGAGTATTCGCTCGCCGGCAAACTGTCCCCGGAAGACGTACCGCTGCACATTCTCGAGGCCTACCGCGACGCGGTCGCAGCGCTGGACGGAGTCGCCCCCGCAGCGAATCTGGACCAGGTGATCGCCGACCGGACGGCCCGGGACCTCGCCGCTCCGAACGCCCTCCTGCCGGCTCCGGCGGAACATATCGTTCCGGGGCCGATGCGACTGGCGGTCAACATGATTCAACGCCATCTGTCGGTGATGCCGGAGCGGGCCTTGCGGGAGGTGCGGCTCGAGGACCTCACCGGGTGGATGAGTCGGTGGCTCGCCCATCACCACCGGATCGAGCTCGTCACCCGGGCGGCCGCGGGCGAGGACGCGGCCACGGTCGGGCAGCAGGCGAAGCTCGAAGCGCACCGCAAGCGGTCGGCCGAGCACAACGAAGTGTTGATGCGGGAACTGGACGGGATACTCGGACGGTCCGATCAGGCACCGCACCGGCACCCCCCGGCCGCCGACCGGCTCGCGGAATTCCGGCGACTGGCCCACAGCGCACCGTCCTGCGCGCCCCTGCTCGAGGCGCTCGAAAAGTACTTCGCGGCAGTAGCTTTCGAACACGCGGCGGGTGGCGCACCGGAATCCCTGCCCGATGCCGCCATGTCCGTCGCCGGGTTCCCGCTGCTGCGCATGCGCTATCTCGATTTCCTGGCCACCGGATTCACCGGCAGACCGACACAGCGTCACATCGCACACCTCGCGGGAGTGCCGCAGTCGACGGTCAGCGTGGCGCTCCGCCGGGCGGCGCCCGACCACTCCGATGCCGAGCAACTCATCCTGCTGGCCGCCGAGTGGCTCGGTTACCCGATTCCGGCCGCCCTGCGATCCGCCCTCGATCCCGTTCTGGCCGGGCTCCGGCCGGATCGCCCCGCCGGGGACCGGCCCGCACCGACGCAGGACACATCGCCGAAGCCTTCGCCGTGGGCACCGGGTGCCGCCCGGACAAGCCGGATCGCCGACGCGTCCCCGGCCCCCGTCGCGAATACCGCGACGGCCGAGCAGCCGGTCGACGAGGATCCCCGACTGCGAGCGCCGGACCGCGAAGAGGTACGCCGCCTCGGCGAAACTCGTGCCGACGGCGGTGGCTGGGTCCGTGGCCGTCCCGGCAACCAGGACGGATCCGGAGACTCGATCCGGCAGCGGTTCGACGAACTCCTCGCGCGGGGGCACGCGGAGGAAGCCGTCGCCCTGCTCCGGCAACACTTCGCGCACAACGTGTTTCCGTGGGTCCGGGCCAATGTGCGGTCACCGGGGACGGCCCGGGAGATCTACGATGCGGCGTGCGCGAACGCGGTGCGGCGGATCGATCAGATCGGTACCCGGGATCTCGAGGGCTGGGTCGTCCTCAACGTCCGGAACCTCGTGGCCGAGGCTCGCACTCGGACCGGAATCGCGACCCGGGAGCCGGGCACGGCCGAATCTGCCGTACCCACGGAATCGCACCCCGAGGTGCCGACCGCGGAATTGGTGGCAGCGCTGCGCCGCAGCAGTATCGTGGCGCGGCTACCCCGGGTGGTGCGGGACGCGATGGACAACGATGCGGACGCTGTGATCGAGTGCCTCGAGCAACTCGCGCCGGAGCCGCAACGACTGCTGGGACTTCGGTTCGCGCACGAGCTGCCGGTCCAGCGAACCGCAGAGCTGTTGGGTCGCTCGGCGGGTGCGGTGCGGACGGCACAGCGCACCGCTTTTCTGCGACTCGCCCGCCTGCTGGAGGAGCGGGCAGGCAAAGAACCGTTGGCGGTGGTTCAGGATGCTCGCGACAACGATGTCGAGGCATTCGACCGCTGCCTCGCCCAACTGGGGGACAATCAGCGCGCCGCCATCGAGGGAAGACTGCTGCGGAATCTGCCGGCCGGGGAACTGACCGCAACGCTCGGACCGAACCACGGACGAACCTATTATCGTGCGGTCGCGCGGCTTTCGGCGCTGCTGCTCGACGATGCCCAGGCCCGGCCCGGAGGAGACGCGGACCGGGAACTGGTCCGGTCGACTCCGGCTCGGGTTCTGGCACGCGCCGTCGCGGAGCATCTGCGTGACCGCGACGGACTCGACGACACCGAGCCGGATACCGCGAACCACGCTGTGGTGCAGGCACTCTGTGGAGTGGCGGAACTGGGCTTCGCCCGCGAGCGCTACGGCGAAACCTGCCCGATCACGCTCCCGGATCCGGCCGCCGGTGCGATCATGCGGCAGATCGGGATTCACCCACGCGAACTCGCCCAGTACGCCCACGGTCGATGGACGAGCGGATCGATCGGCGCATTCGTCCGCCGTATCGCGGACGTCGGCGACCCGGCCGACTTGGCACTACTGACCATCCAATACCGGGACGACCGACCCGACGACATCGACGCCCACACCCTCAGCCTCACAACCGATGCCACCGGCGCGTTGCATGTGCATCACGTGACCCCGCGGACGGACGGCGAGCCGGAACACCACAACTTCACCGGATTACCGGCCTACCGCTACCTCGACCGACTGGCGGAACTCGAGGCCGCCGGAGCGGCCGTCTCGGCGATCGTCTTCCACCGCAACGGAACTCCCGAATCTCCGATCGGTCCGGACAGTGCCGTCGACTGGACACGATCCCCGGGTCCCCGGACCCGGATCGGCCGCGAATCGACCGAGCGCACCGAGCCTGCCCGCGAACCGATCTCGGGGCCGAATCGGGTTGCGACACCGGACGAACCTGAATATCCGTTCCGGATCGTCGACGACCCCGGAATGTCCGGCGACCGTGAAGTCGAGCCCGGGTACTGGGGTCATTACGGTGCGGCGGGTGTTCTGGTGCGGCACGTGGACCGGTTCGGCGCGGAGCGGTTCTTGGTCTGCCGGTCGAACTCCGGTTATTCCCAGCACAATTGGCAACTCCCCGGTGGCGCACTGTGTTCGGCGGAGACCCCGGCCCAGGGGGCGGCCCGGGAGATGAGCGAGGAGCTCGGCGCGAACGCCGAGTACCTCGCCGGTTTGGCGCATACGGGGACGCACGTGATCCACGGACCCCGCGGTTGGAAATACCATGTCCTCGTCGCCGAGACGAGGGAACGGTTCGATCCGATCGTGGACGACACGGAAGTCGCGGAGGCCCGGTGGGTGAGCCGCGACGAGCTGATCGCGATGGCCGGCCGCGGTGAGGTGCATTCGGCACTGGCCAGGAACCTGCCCGCAGTGCTGGACCTGTTCGAGCCGGGTGCCGCCGACGCGGACGAATCGGCGGTACCGCAGGTCCCCGATGCGGCACCCGTCGCGGTGGGGCCCGAGCGAGCCCGGCCGCGGCCGATCATCCGCGCCCTGGACCGCGCGATGCTCGACGACTACATCCGGCTGTACGAATTCGGACAGGCGGCTTTCGGTGATCCGGACCGCACACCCGAGGTCGCGCGGCGCAACGAGGATTTCTTCGCCCGCTACCCACAAGCACGCGATCCCGCCGTACGAGGCCAACTCGTGCAGCGGCACGCCGTGATGCAGCAGGCCGGACGTCTGGCCGCTGACCTCGGTCTGAGTGTCGCCGAGGTCGAGGCGCGGATGACGCGCGAACTCAGCGATCTGGTCGAGGGCAAGCCGCTGGCGGTCCGGATCAGACCCGAGGCGTTGTTCGGTCTGCTCGCCGCCGGTCGCTTCACCACGCAGTTCGAGGGGACGCTGGGAGGTGGTTTCCGCGCGGACGTGGCGCGGCTGGAGGACCGGTGGTTCGGCAACCCCGAGGACATGGATCCGCGTTCTCGGCCGGTCTACGGGTATGTGCTCATCGCCGGTGAACACCCGGCCGGGCTGTCGGACGCCGGCATCTCAGCCGGTTCGCCCGGCGGCCGGGTCGGATTGCAGACGGAAAGTCTGGCGATGTACGGCCGGATCGAGCTGGTGCTGAAGCAGGATGTCCGCGAGCGCGCCACTTTCTGTGTCGGCGATTCACTCGTCTACTCCGGTTCCAGGATCGGCGGTAAACCGGCCCGGACCATACCCTCGCCGCTGCTCGACCCGCAGCCGGAATCGTTCTGTGTCGGAACATTGTCCGCGAATACCCCGGAGGAGGATCGCCCGCTGGCCGGAATGAACCGGGACTACCTCGGTGGAGCCTTCCGGCAGCATCAGTTCGTCGAAAGCCAGATCCACGGTGGGATCACGCTCGCCGATATCGACCACATCAACCTTCCCGAAGCACCCGATCCGGAACTGCGCGCCGCACTCGATCGCGCGGGGGTACCCTGGCGTGTCCTCGACAGTCATGCCCTCGTGCGCGGTAACGACGCCGAAGCCGTTGCACGAGAACGGCTACGACTCGAGGAAGACCTCGCGATGGTCGAAGCCCGGCTCACGGACGGCCGCCGTACGCTCGAGCACTTCGAAGGAAGTACCGCCCCGGGCGATCGGAAGTTGTTCGAACACACCCGTGTCCAGCTGCGCAATATCGAAGCGATGCGGGACCGGATCGTCGAAATGCTCGAGCCCCTCACGACCGTGCCCCCGGATGCGCGTGGTGCGGCCGGCCCTGCGAACAGCTCTGTGGTGCAGGCACTGTGCGGTGTCGGCGAACTGGAGTTCGCCCGCGGACGCTACGGCGAGACCTGTCCGATCACGCTCCCCGACACGGACTCTCGCGCGATCATGCGGCAGATCGGTATCCATGCACGTGAACTCGCCCAATATGCGCACGGTCGATGGACCGGCGGGTCGATCGCCGAATTCGTGGCCCGGATCGAGGATTCCGGCGACCTCGCCGATCTGGCGATACTGACGATCCAGTACCGGGACGATCGGCCCGACTATGTCGACGCTCACGCTTTCAGCATCACCACCGACGACACGGGTGGGTTACAGCTGCACGAGACGATCCCGAGACCGGACGGCGAACCGGCACAGCACAACTTCACCGGACCGCAGGCACGCGACCGCCTCGCGCAACTGGCGGAGCTCGAGGTGGGCGGCGCGACCGTCTCGGCGATCATCTTCCACCGCAACGGAACTCCCGAGTCCCCGATCGGTCCGGACACCGTCGTCGACTGGACGCGATCCGCGGGACCCACGACTCGGATCGGCCGCGAGCGGAAGGTGCCCCAGCTCCGCGCCCCCGCCGGCCCGGCCGCCGACCCGGTTCCCGCCCCGGCCGGGGACGCGGTGACGGCCGATGAATTGCGGGACTGGACAGCCGGTCTCACCACCGCGGCGGCGTGGCGAGCCATGGTGGATCTGCGCGATCGGGTCGCCGAACGATCGGCGGCGGTCGAGCGCGGCGAGACGCCGCCGATGACGTACCTGACCGATCCGGGACGGGCGTTGAAC
This sequence comes from Nocardia sp. BMG111209, assembly GCF_000381925.1. Lineage (NCBI taxonomy): Bacteria > Bacillati > Actinomycetota > Actinomycetes > Mycobacteriales > Nocardiaceae > Nocardia > Nocardia sp. BMG111209. The sequence continues at coordinate 1,476,537 of NZ_KB907308.1, read as the reverse complement.
GCCGTGCTGGCCGAGCTGCGAGCCAGATCCGGTGCCGCGATGGCCGCACTCGTCGCATCGGGAGATCCGGATTGGACGGATGAACAGGATCTGGTCGACACGGCGCGTGCCGTCACCGGCTGGGCGGACCTCGAGTTCGACATGCACCGCAGTGCGGAGGCGGTCACGAATGTCCTCGGAACGGTCCGGGCCCTGCAATACGCGCCCAATCCGCTGCACGACTTGCCGATCGGTTTCGCCGAGATCTACGACCACCTGACCGATCTCGCCACGGCGCTGCGGGGGCCATCCGTCGAAAAGGTACGGGCACAACTCATTGCGACCGCGATGGCGATCCGGTCCGACGGCAACGGCCGCGAGACGCTGTTTCGGGTGGATCTCGCCGACAGCTACCTGGACACGCGATCCCGTCGGCAACCCGATCCGGTGCTCGCCACCGCCTTCGCTCGATTGCCCGATCGCGCAACAGCTTTCGCGCAAGCGCAGGATGCCGGAGGAGATCGCCGCGCCGAGACCGGCGCCGATTACGTGCGCGATCTGCTGACGATCGCGATGCATCAACTGGTCGACACCACCGATCATGTGTCCGGACTTCGTAACCTGCGGCGCGCCATCGATGTCCTGACCGAGCTGAACCAACTCGGTGACCACCCGTCCCTGCGTGCCGTAGCCGCGGCGCTCGACCGCCTGCACACGCGAATGCAGAACGCCGCCTGGACACAGCGTCATGTGCACATCAGCACACCGCGGATCGCGGAGATCGCGCACGAATATTTCGTCGTCGGTAGCCGGCTGCGGGACGAACTGGCACAGGGGCTGGCAGAACTACAGGCGACCCCCGGGGATGCCCGATCGGATCGGCCCACCCTGCCCTGGAGTGTGGAACCGGTGTTCTCGGCGATCCCGGTGCCGGGCGAACCGGTCGCGAGGGCACCCGGACGACCGCTGACCCCGGATGCGCTGTTCGAGGAGATTCTGCGCGTCGTGGGCAGCGAAATCGTCACCCAGAACATCATCGCGGAGGCCACCGCTGCGGTCGGCGACGACAGCGCCGCGCTCGCCTCGACAGCCCACACCCTCGCGGTCCGGCAATTGCGCTTCGCGCTGCACCGGCAGCAGGTACTCATCCGATTGACGAAGAGTATGGAAGCCGATTCGTCGAACCCGTTGATTCGAGCGATCGCCCTGGCGACTCGGCAACAATGGGACCGGCACCTCGCCGAATTCGACAGCGACCAGCTCGCCGCCTTTCTGGAAGTGTTCTGGCACGGCCGCTCGGATCGAGCGGCCGCGGATATCGCGGACCGTGTCGCGTATCGCCTCGCGACCCGGCTCGCGGCGGAGAGCCCGCAACACCCGGACCCGGCGCGGCACGACGCGGGCCCGGCCGAGCCGGATCGGATCCCGGGGTTGCTGACGATCGCCGAATACCTTCCCCGCGGTGCGTCTCCCGGCCCGGCGGACCACCGTGTGCCCATGCCCGAGGACGTCGCGCGGCGATTGGTCGAAGCCGCACTCCGAAAACTGCCGCAGGCCATGGCCGGAAACTACAATCTCAACATCCCCGTCGGTGATCCGGAAACCGGTCGATTCCTGGTACGTATCCGGCTGTCGGGTGGCGACGGACTGGACGCCAGGCCCGAACTCGAATGGCGAATCTACGAGATACTCGCCAAATACCGCGTCCGCCGGGGTCTCCGGCTGTTCGGGCTGCTCGACCGCGTCGTACTGCCGGACGGCCGGCGGGTGCACGGCGTCCAGATCCTCGGATTCGTCGAGGACGCCCAGCGTGTCGCCGATATGGACTCGCCGCCGGTGGAGCTCTTGGTGAGCGAACTCGACGAGCTCTATCGGGAGCTCGCCGCCGTGCCGGTGCCACACATCGATACGGGCGAATTCATCCGGCAGGTGGCGGCCGAACAGACGGAGCGGTATCGAGCTGCGTACGACGAATTCGGCGCGTATTTCGCGGCCCTCCGTATCCCTCGGCACGACCCCTTCGCGCCGGTGGTGAGGTGGTCTTGGCTGATGGATCCGGTGCGCAGCCAGATCGTCCACGGTGACCCGCATTTCGGCAATCTGCTCCTCGTCGCTGTGGACGGCCGGATCGAGGTGGTGGTGCTGGACTGGGAGCTGTGGCGGGTAGCGCCGCGCGACTACGACGCGGGACGCCTGCACCTGCTGACCGGTATCGGCCGGGCAAAGCCGCCCTACGGCATCCTGGGGGCGATCGAGCGGCTCATCCACGACACCATCCGGCTGACTCGGGCCGCGTCGTACGGGCTGCTGACACCGGAACAGATCGGATTCGTGCACAACGAGTACGTCGTCGCCTGGACGACGGCCAGCCTGGAGTGGGCTTCGGCGCGGGATACCGGTGCGAGTGTGGTCTCGGCACTGGACAACGGTCTCATGCCGAATCTTCTGAGCGCGATCGGTGCCCGGATACCCCCCGCAGCGGCAGGGATCCCGCCGGTGCTCCCCATGCTGCCGCGCTATGCGCGGTCGTTCCCCGTCGACACCCGCTATTCGATGACTTCGGGGCGGCCGTGGAACCCGAGTGTGGCCGACGGACCCCAGGAGTCCGCGCCGCTGTCGGCAATGGCTCCGGACGCGAGCGTGCCGCCGCCGGAATTGAACATGTCCGATCTCCCGAATGCCACTTTCGAAGAACTCTCCGATCGGATGGCGGAGTTGACCGACAGTGACGCCCATACCGCGCTCAGGCATCTGCACTGGGCCCTGGCCGGTCATCTCGACATGCTGCGTCGCGGTGAGACACCTCCCGCCGCGGAATTCGTCGGCGCCGCACGCGCACTCAACATCCTGTTGCTCGAACTGCGATATCGAATCGGCGAAGACACTCCGCCTGCCGACGACGTCCCGGACTACGAAACCCTGTTCGGCGCGGTGGGCCACCTGCAAGGCTGGATCCCGGTCGTCCGCGATATGCGAGCGGCGGCCGAAACGCTGTTCGACAGCGTGGCGGCGTGTATCGACACGGCCGCGGTGCTGCGACAGACCGGTTTCATCGCCGAGGGCCTGGGTCGCCTGGAATTTCAGCTGGAACACAATCTGCGTCTGATCCCCTCGGCGAGTCGGCGTCTGCTGTCACCCGGGGACGAGCCGGAGGAGCAGTACCGCAGCATTTTCGGCGCCATCGCCATGGTGATCGCGGCTCCGTTCGCGCACGGCGAGGTTCCGGCCCCGGTCACCGAGATAGACCGAATGTTGCTGTCCCGCAGAGAATCCGGCGTCGATCGTGCCGTCGTCGAGCTGTTCGCCACCCCACCCGGCGCCGCCGCGGTAACGAGCACCGCCGACCCGCCGTTGCGGGCGGCCGAGCTCACGCGCCTGCTCGATACCGCCGTGTACCACCTCACCCGCACCCGCGACACCGCCACCGGACTCGGCCTGCTGAAGCGCGCCGCCGACCTCCTGGCCGCCGCCACGACCCGCTACCCGCAGGAGCGGACCTTCCGCGACGCCCACCGCGAAATCGCCCGGCTGCTGGTCGAATTGACCGACCTGCGCGACACCGTGGCCGACTTCATGAGCCCCGCCGCAATGGCCACGATCGTCCGCGCACTGTCCGCGAAATCCGATGTGATCGTGGCGACGAGGCAAGCGGCAGCAGCACTCGAGCGGCCGGCCGTCCCGGCCCTGACCGCCCCGGCCCCGGCATCCACTCCGGACATCGATCTGGATCTGCCTCCGGCGAAGGCGCGCGAATCGAGAGATCCGGCAGTGGCCCGGCCGTCGCGGGACGTACCGCCGTGGGCACTGGGGCACGCCGCGAGCGAAGGACGCTCGGACTCCGGAACTTTCGGCGGTGCGGGTGCGGCGGCGGCCGATGTCCCGATGATGGCGCGGCTGCTGCCGGAACTGCACACGGCCGAGATCGTCGGGCGCGAGGCGGCCGGTGAATTGCTGCCGGAAGAGGCGGAAGCCCTGGTCACCGGCCGCGAGGCGAACAAGCGACTGGTGGAGTTGATCAACGGCCGCGCGGCCGCGCGGCGCGCGCTGGCCGGACTAGGTCACGGAGCTTTCGCGGTGTTGCGCGGGCACAAGGGGGTTCCGCTGTGGCCGGACGGTGTCGTGGGCAGTATCACGCACAAAGATGGCTATTATGCTGCGGCGGTTGCGGATTCGCGGTCGGTGCGGTCGGTCGGTATCGATGCCGAGGACCACGCACCGCTGCCGGACGGAGTGCTCGACACGGTGGCGGTCGCCGAGGAGCGCCGGTGGCTCACCGAGTTCGGCCGGCACGGCGGTGTTCATTGGGATCGCGTGCTGTTCTCCGCGAAAGAGGCTGTCTACAAGGCATGGTTCACGCAGACCGCGCACCGGATCGTCTGGTCGGACATCCGGCTGGTCTTCGCGCCGGAGGAGTGGACGTTCCGCGCGTACATCGATGTCGACGACGACGCGAATATCGATCCGGCGTTGCTCGAGATGTCCGGCCGGGTCGCCGTGACCGCGGATCGGATCCTCACCGCGGTCGTCGTGCCGCAGATCGACGACGATCGCGATCTCGTAGCCGTTACCGACAACGAGCACACGGCGTACCCGACCGGCGGGCAGTCGGGTGACCGGAACGGCGTACCCGATCCGGCACGGTACGACTCGATGAATCTGTGGCTGGAGGCGGTACGCCACCATTACGGATCCCAGCCCGGCGAGTTTGCGAAGCGGATCGGAGTGCGGGTATCCACGGTCCGCTCGGCCGAACGGCATCTGCGTCCGCGCCTCGAGTACCTGCGAAAATTCCGGGATGCGTTGAATGTGCCGAACGAGGTCTTGGTTGCGGCGCTGCGCCGCTTCTACTCGCGATCGGACATCCGCGTGCGAGACCACGACGAGGAGGAGTTGTTCTGGAAATTGATCGCGACGAGCCCCGGGTCGTCGGAGGAGAAGCGGATCCGTAACATCGTCTACGATCGCTACGCGTGGATGCCGGAAATCTCGACGAGAGGCTGGAGAATTCGTGGTCTGGAGGATGACGATCTCGCCTCGATCGTTGCGCTGAAAATATTCGCTGCCACCAAGCATTTCGTCCCGCCGGGGCATTTCGGGCCGATGGCATGGTCGCATGCCCGCTGGGCTGTCAGCCGTGCGTACTACCAGAGTAGATATCCGCTGGCGAAGCCGCAGGAGCTGAATCATATTATTCGTATCCGCGGGTTGCAGCGGAGAGCGACGGAGAACGGCGAAAAGCTGCCGGGCGACGACGAGATCGCTGCCGCACTGAGAATCGATGTATCGACGGTACAGTACATTCTGGGTTTGATGGAGTCTCGCGAAATCGAGTTTTCGAAGCTGGTCGAGAATCGGGTCGAGTCTCCGCAGATGTCGCCCGAGGAATCGGATCTGACCGATCCTGCCGTGGTGGATGCGCTGCGGACGGCGTTGGCGGATTTTCCGTCCCCGCGCCTGGCCGTACGAGTAATGGCGCTGCACTTCATCGAGGGGTACACACCCGAAGAGGTGAGCGAGGAGCTGAGGATCACCCTCGATATGTCCACGGACCTCATCGAACGGATTCGGGAGATACTGCGACGCGTGTCGCCGAATCCGGTTGTTCGACGACTGGTCAGCGAAGGCCTCGTCGAGGATGCCGCGCGCATCGGCTGGTTCGCGGCGGTGACGGACGCGATACGCCGAGCGATTCGTTCCGGCCTCCTCGCTTCCGGCACCGAACTGCCGTCGGCGCGGGAATTCGCGGAGGCCATGAATCTCTCGGAGGAGTCGCAGATCGGGCGCGCCTACCGTCAGTTGGCGACGGAAGGGTACGTCGTCGGCAAGCGGGGAGTCGGCACGACCGTGACCGACCGAGAGCAATGGGACCGAACGGATGTCTCGAACGTCGGCCGACCGATCACGGCGGAACAGTTGCTGGAAGTTCTCGCAAGCGCGTCGTCGCGCGATGCGTTGGCGCTGCGAGCTACCCGACACGGCTGGCGAGAGACGGTGTACACCGAATTGTGCCGGGCGATCGAAACCGGCGGTGTGACCGAGAGCCGACTGTTGCCTCCGGCGCAGGAACTTGCGAAGTTGCTGGGGATGTCCTCGGGCACCTCGATCGGCCGCGTCTACCGGCAGCTCGCCGACGAAGGGTATGTGGAGATCCGGCACGGCAAGGGCGCGATGGTGGCGAATCGCCACCGGCCCGCGCCGCCCGCCGGTGGGGCACAACCGCCGGCCGGCCCGAAACCGGCCCCGGCGGGGTCGGCCCCGGCCGAGCACGATGGGCCGAACCCGCCCGGATCTCCGGATCCGTCTGCGGTGCGAGATCCGGCGGTGGCCCGGCCGTCGCGGGATGTGCCGCCGTGGGCGCTGGGACATGCTGCGGGCGAAGGGCGTTCGGATTCCGGAACGTTCGGCACTCGTGGTGGATCGGGTCGTCCGGCGGGCGAGGCCCGCGATTTCGGGGACATGCCGGATCACGACGGCAGGCCGCCGGAGGAATGGACCGTCGCGGAGTTGAAGGCGGCGCTGGTGCGATATCCCGGCTTCGAATACTTCGCGGATCTGCCGGAGCCCGTTCCCGGCGAATTGCAGGGCGAGGAATGGCTGGAGACCCGGCGGCACGAAGCCGGGGAGCAGCATGTCCGCGGGCTGATCCGGATGGCCCGGCGTGGCGAGCTGACCGAACGGGATGTCTTCGAACTCGGCCGGTTGGTGCGGCGTGCCCCGCTGCACGCGACCGTTGCCCTGATGACGGTCGCGGCCCTGAAGGCCGACATGCTGATCCACCCCGAGAACCGCGGACCGCTGATGTTCGAACAGGAACGAAGCAAAGGTCCCGGCGGGGATTCCTTCATGATGCGGAAGTTCCGGACGTATCGAGTCGGAGCGGTGGCGACGACAGGTCCGCGCGATACGAGTGAACTGACTCTCGTGCAACGGCTCGTTCGCGCGTTTTCCCTCGACGAACTTCCGCAATTGCCGGCCATCTGGCACGGCGAAATGTCGCACAACGGTGGCCGGCCACTGCCCGATCAGCATTTCACATACATGGCGACAGTGTTGTCGGACGACGAGATGGTGTATCTGGCCGAACACGTCTTCGACGGGCTGTGGTCGGCGGGACATTATCCGGGATGTCGTTCACTCCCCGATCAGTCGCCCGAATACCTCTACACGCGTTACCTGGCGAACATACTGATGAAGAAAGTGGCCTGCAGGCGCTCGGAGCAGTATCTGCTCAGGGTCGTCTTCCGCTATCTGCGACATGCCGCCGGTGCGGAGATGCAGATATTGCTGAACGAACTCCGCGCCACATTCACGCGGCAGTTCGGACACCGGCTCCCGAGTGCCGATGCACCCGGGGCAGCGCCTGCGGGAACGGAATCCGACCGCGTCACCGTCGGTGAACCGTAGGCCTCCCATCGGCGGGAATGCCGGACAATCGTTCCCATCGGCACAGGTGACCGCACGGTAGCGAGCCGATCGAGGAGAGTGCGACGTTGGCGGACCTGCTGTGGATGGACGAGGGCGAGATGCAGGCGGCGATCGCTCGCCTGCGGCAGGTGGCCGAAGACGGCTCCCGGACGGTCTCGGCGCTGCAGCAGCAGCTGGATACCGAGGGTGCCCCCTGGGGTGACGACGAAACCGGGAAGAAGTTCGCGGAAACCTATGTGCCGGATGCCGAAAAGGGCATCGAGAACATGCAGAATCTGATGTCCGGTCTACGGTCGCTGAGCTCCCAGGCGGAGCAGGCCATGGAAGCTCTTGCCCGGCAGGATGTCTCGTCGGCGCCGACGATCGCCGGCGTGAATTATCCGGGAGCCGTGCCGATTTCGCCGGGAACGAGCCCGGCTCGAGCCGCGGGGTCCACGGTTCCGGGAGCGGTCGGCGGCTCGAACTCCGCCGGCACGACCGCGCCGCCGGCGACCGCGCCGGGATACGGATCCACGACGCCGGCACCGGGAACGGCCTCGGCGTCACCGTCGGCGGCGGCCGGGGGACAGCCGGCGGCCGCGCAGTCGCCGGACACCCGGCAGCCGAATGCCGAACAACCGGGAGCGCGGCAACCCGGATCCGGGCAACCGGGATCCGGGCAACCGTCCGACGGCGGCCCGGGAGCATCGCCGGGCGCCGAACCCGGGACGCCCGGATCCTCTTCCGCGCCTTGGACTCCCAGTGCCGCCAAGGCCGCGCCGACGGCCTCCTCGACGCCGACCGCCGGGGCCGGTTCCACCCCGGGAAAAGACTCGGCGGCGCAGCCCGGCGCGCAGTCGTCCGGCGGGCCGGCCGGCCGGAATTCCACCGGCACTCCGTGGTCGAAAGCGGGTGGCGGTCCGATCGAAGGCGAGCAGCCGCCACGGGTGTCGCCACCGAACCGGAAGGATCGCCCGCCCCGGCCCGGGAAATCCGACACCCCGGAGCGGGACACCCGGCGGAAACGGCCGGTCGACGCCGGGCCCGCGAAGCAGAAAGCACCCGATCCCGAAGTGCTGGAACTGATCCGGGAGATGGCCGCCCGGCATCGACTGCTGATCGAAGGCTTCGAGTCGTGGTGGATCGGGATCGACGCGGCCGAAAACCTGGTGGCCGTGATCGATCACATGGTGCCCCGGTTCCCGGACATCCTGCGGGGCATCGCGATCGCGCAACGGCCGGGTGCGCGGTCGAGGATCGACTCGGCCGACCGGCCCGGGAACCGTCCCGCGCTGTGGCTGGTTCTGGATCCCGACGGCATGGCCGACCCGCGGCGGTTGCTGCACGGTGCCCCCGTGGTGGCCGAATTGAGCGACAAGCACGAGGCCGATCCGATCCGGGTGACGGTGGTCCGGGAATTCGGCCGTGCGCTCGACCTGATCGCCGGACCACCGGCGCGGCGCGCGGCACAGCGAACCCTGTTGCTCGAATTCCTGCGGATCAGCGGAGCGCGGCGGGATTCGGTGCAGCGCATGATCACCGAATACCGTGGCTGGCGAAGCGAACTCGGCGATCATTGCTTCGCCGACGGCGTACTCGATCCCGCGGCCGCCCTGGTGAATGCCTTCGCGGAGGTCGAACTCGGCGAGCCGCGGCAGGCCCATCCGGCGGCCCGCGCGCTGCACCGCCTGCTCACCTCCGTGGCGGAGCAGCGCGCTGCCACCGCGTCCGACTGAGGGTTGCTCAGCCCCCGGTCATCCAGGGGTCGTTGGACTTCAACGCGGCCAGCAGCAGCCGGACTGCCGCGACTCGCCGTTGTTTCCCGGGCAATTCGTCCAGCGCGCATTCCGGATCGGCCGGCGGGCCCAGATGGGTACAGCCGCGCGGGCAGTCCTCGATGGCGTCGGACAGATCCGCGAAGGCGTGGATGACATCGTCGGCGGTGATGTGCGCCAGGCCGAAGGACCGGATCCCCGGCGTGTCGATCACCCAGCCGCCCCCGGGCAGCGGCAGCGCCACCGACTGCGTCGAGGTGTGCCGCCCCTTGCCCACCCCGGACACCTCGCCGACCGCTCGTTCCGCGTCCGGCACCAGGCGATTCACCAGCGTCGACTTACCCACCCCGGAATGGCCGAGCAGCGCGGTGAGCTTGTCGTGCAACAACTCCCGGATCGGCTGCAGCGGATCCTCGCGTCCGCCGTGCACGATGGTGAGGTCGAGATCGGTGAATTCCGCGGCGAATTCGGATTCGCCCGCCAGATCGTGTTTGGTCAGGCACAGAATCGGTTGCAGCCCACCGGCATACGCGGCCGCCATGGCGCGCTCCACGAATCCGGTGCGTGGCGGCGGATCCGCCAGCGCCACCACGATGAACAGCTGCTCGGCATTGCCGACCACCACCCGCTCGAACGGATCGGTGTCATCGGCGGTGCGGCGCAACACCGTTCGCCGCTCGGCCACCCGCACGATCCGGGCCAGGGCATCCGGCTTGCCCGACAGGTCGCCCACCAGATCCACCTGGTCACCGACCACGATCGGCGTGCGCCCCAACTCCCGTGCGCGCATCGCCACCACCCGCCGATAGCCGTCGGGTACGCCCGGAATCGAGACGGTCGCCGAATCCGCATCGTCGGCCGCGAGCGTGTGAGCCGACGTCTCGGCGCCGGGCGCATCTGCCGGGTCGGTGTCGCCCGCGTGTGCCGAGTCGGCCTCGGCCACAGGCTCATCGGCGATGTCCGAGGTGCCGCCGAGCGAGTCCGTGAGCACACAGCTCCACCGCCCCCGGTCGACGGCGACGACCATGCCCGGCACCGCGTCCCGGTGTTCGGGCCGGGTCTTGGTGCGGGGCCGCGAGCCTCGGCCCGGGCGGACCCGGGCGTCGGACTCGTCGTACTCGCGCCGCTTCAGGAGGTGGATCCCGTCAGCATGCCCTCCCAGAGCTCCACGAAATTCGGCAGCGTCTTGCCCGTGGTACCGATGTCCTCGATCCGCACGTTCGGCACCACCAGCCCGAGAATCGCTCCGGCGGTGGCCATCCGGTGATCGGCGTAGGAGTGCCAGTCACCGCCGGACAGCGCCTTCGGCTCGATGTAGAGCCCGTCGTCGGTCTCGTCGACCTTGCCGCCGAGCCGGTTGATCTCGGTGGCCAGCGCGGCCAGCCGATCGGTCTCGTGCCCGCGCAGGTGCGCGATACCGCGCAGCCGCGACGGCGAATCCGCCAGGGCCGCAAGGGCCGCCACCGTCGGCGTCAGCTCGCCCACGTCGTGCAGGTCGATGTCGATGCCCGCCAGCCGTTCCGGGCCGCGCACCACCAGCTTGCCGTCGCCGCGGCGCGCCTCCGCACCCATCCGCACCAGGATCTCCCGGATCACGTCGCCGGGCTGGGTGGTCAGCTGCGGCCAGTGCGGCACGGTGACCTCGCCGCCGGTCACCGCGGCCGCCGCCAGGAACGGCGTCGCATTCGACAGATCCGGCTCGACCTCCCAGTCGACGCCGTGGATCGGGCCCGGCGTCACCGTCCAGATCTGCGATTCGCGCGGGTCGGTCGGCGCCTCGACCCGCACATCGGCCTGGCGCAGCATCTGCACGGTCATCTCGATATGCGGCATCGAGGGCAGCGGCGCGCCCTGGTGATGGATGGTCAGGCCCTGCTCGAACCGCGCCGCCGACAGCAGCAGGCCCGAGACGAACTGCGACGATCCGGACGCGTCGATCTGCACCTGCCCGCCGGTCACCGCGCCCGTCCCGTGCACCACGAACGGCAGCGAATCCCCGTCGATGTCGACCCCGAGCCCGCGCAGCGCCTGCAGGATGGTGCCGAGCGGGCGCAGCTTGGCCTGTTCGTCGCCGAAGAACGCCACATCCCCGTGCGCCAGCGCCGCCACCGGCGGCACGAAGCGCATCACGGTACCCGCCAGCCCGCAGTCGACGGTGGCGCTGCCGAGCGTCGCCGGGGTCACGGTGAGTTCGTCACCCTCGCCCTCGATCCCGGCTCCCATGGATCGCAGCGCGGCGAGCATGAGGTTGGTGTCGCGACTGCGCAGGGCGCCGCGGATGGTCGAGGGGCGATCGGCAAGTGCGGCCAGGATCAGCGCCCGATTGGTGATCGACTTCGACCCGGGCAGGGTGACGGTCGCACGAACGGGACTGCCGGCATGGGGGGCGGGCCAGAAACTCACCCCACCATCTTTACCCATCAACCGGTCATCCAACCCATACGGTCCCGAACCAGCGCGTCACTTGTGCCGTCCGTGGATCAGCGGGATCACCCGGCGCAGCAGCTTCATGGTCGACGCGGTCCGGGTGTAGCTCATCAGGGCCATACCCGGAATCGTGAACCGCTGCACCGCGATCGAGTGCGCGCGGCTGAATTCCAGCAGGCCCGGCGCGCCGTGGATGCGGCCGATGCCCGAGTCGCCGACCCCACCGAAGGGCAGCGCGGAGATGGCGGCGAAGCCGAGCACCGAATTCACCGAGGTCGCGCCGACCCGCAGGCGGCGGGCGATCTCCAACCCGTGCTTACGGGACCAGACCGCCGAGCCCAGGCCGTAATTCGAGCTGTTGGCCAGTTGTACGGCCTCGTCGACGCCGCTGACCGTGCGGATGGTCACGGTCGGGCCGAAGGTCTCCTCGGCGACCGCGGCGGAATTCTCGTCGACGTCGACCAGTACGACCGGGTCGATATAGGGGGGATGTACCGATTCGGGGCCGCCGAGGACGGCCTTGCCGCCGTCCTTCAGCGCGTCCTCGATGTGCTTGCGGACGATGTCGATCTGGCTGGGCATCGTCATCGGGCCGTACGAGGCCCCCGCGTCCGAACCGGGCCGCACATTCGACAGGATGCGCGTGACCTCCGCGACGAATGTGTCGCTGATCGACCGGTCGACGTAGACGCGCTCGACACCGGCGCAGGTCTGGCCGCTGTTCATGGTGGCGCCGTACGCGACCGAATCGGCGGCCGCGGTGATGTCGGCGTCGGCCGCGACGATGACCGCGTCCTTCCCGCCGCATTCGAGCAGTACCGGGGTCAGATCGGCGGCCGCGGCGGCCATGATCTTCTTACCGGTGGCGGTGGAACCGGTGAAGGCGATCTTGTCGACCCCGGCGTGCACCAGCGCGGCGCCGGTCGCGCCGTACCCGTTGATCGTGACGAAGACGCCGTCGGGCAGTTCCGGATTGGCCTCGGCGAACAGCGCGGCCAGAAAGTTTCCGATGGTGGTGGAATATTCGCTCGGCTTGAACACCACGGTATTGCCCGCGGCGAGCGCGTACGCGATCGAACCGTTCGGGGTGTAGACCGGATAGTTCCACGGGCCGATGATTCCGACGACACCCAGCGGGCGATAGTCCAGATGGGCCGCGAAATTGGACATCAGCGGGCCGGTCGGGACCCGCTTCGACTTCAGCACCTGTTCGGCGTTCTTGGCCGCCCACGAGATGTGCTCGAGCGCCAGCATCAACTCCAGGAAGGCGTCGTCGCGCGGCTTGCCGTTCTCCCGGTGGATCAGATCGGAGAATTCCTCGGCCCGCGCCGTGATCCGGCTCGCCCAGCGCAGCAGATATTTCTTGCGCTGGTCGAAGCTCAGTTCGCCCCAGGTGGCCGCGGCGGCGCGGGCCTTGGCCACGGCCGCGTGGACCGCCTGTTCGTCGGCGACGGGATGGGTGGCGACGGTGTCACCGGTGGCCGGATCCACCGACGTCAGAATCGAGGTATCCGGCGCGGTGACAGATTCGGTGGTGGACATGCGGCATCCCCTTTTTGCGACGACGTCGGCTACGACGATGTTGGCTCGAAACTCCCACACCATAGAAGTGATGTCAACCGCCCGCAGATGCATTTCCGGCCATTCTCGCGGACCGCTTTCCGGCACCGCGCGGATGCGGTCGGCCGACTCGTCCGGCATCCGGTGGCAGCATGGAACTCATGTGCGGCAGATACGCGACCACCACCAACCCGGCCCGGCTGGCCGCCGAACTCGACGCCCTGGACGAGACCGGCGACCGGCCCGACTCGAAATACGCGGGTCCCAATTACAACGTGGCGCCCACCAATCAGGTGCTCACCGTGGTCGAACGCCACGATCGTGACCACGCCGACGACGATCCGCGGCTGCGCGTCCGGCGGATGCGCTGGGGCCTGATCCCGGTCTGGGCCAAGGCGGGGGAGCCGGGCGTGCCCGCCAAGGGGAAGCCGTTGTTCAACGCGCGCGCCGATACCGCCGCGACGACCGCGTCCTTCCGGGACGCGGTGAAGAAGCGGCGCTGTCTCGTGCCGATGGACGGCTGGTACGAATGGGTGGTCGAGGGCGATTCCGACGCCAAGGGCAAGGCCGTCAAGCAGCCTTACTACATGGCCCACGCCGACGGCTCCCCGCTGTTCATGGCCGGTCTGTGGTCGGTCTGGCGCGATCGCGACCATCCGGATCTCGCGCCGATCATGTCCTGCACGATCCTGACCACCGACGCGGTCGGCGAGCTGACCCACATCCACGACCGCATGCCGCTGCCGATGCCGCGCGAGCACTGGTCGGCCTGGCTGGACCCGGATCACCCGGCCCCGCACGAACTGCTGGAAACCCCTGCGCCACAAGCGGTTTCGGATATCCTCGCCCGTCCGGTATCGCCGTTGGTGAACAGCGTCCGCAACAACGGCCCGGAACTGCTGACCCCGCCGGCCGGCGGTGGTCCGGCGAGCGAGCAGCTCAGTATCCTCTAGATCCGCCGGCGCCACGAACACGGATGCCCGGCGCGATACGCGCCGGGCATCGCCGGATCGGGTGTGCGGCCGATCGTGGTTCAGCCGTTCACAATTCGCATTTCATACTCGGCGTCACGATGTTGAGGGCGCACTTGAACAGGCTCGCGCCCAGATCCATCGTCTTGCTGAGCGCGTTGTTGCCGAGCTTCTCGGCCTTCTCCGGCGCCTTCTCGAGCCGCTTGTCCTGCGGCGGCTGCTGTTGTTGCGGCTGGCCGGGCGGGGCCTGGCCGTCGCCGAGCGGGAACTGATTGTCGGCCAGGGCGGCGCCGGATCCCAGCGCGAGGATCACACCGCCGGCAACGGCGACGACCATGGTGCGGAAACGCGGTCGGCCGGACATTCTCGCATCACATCCTCACATTCGAGACGAATCTGGCCCGCCAAGTAACGCACCCCGGCTGTGCGTTCGCGGTGATTTGCCTGTGTACCCGGCGTGTCCGAGGTACGCACGGCAGCGCCCCGCCGTTGCGGGAACGGCGGGGCGCGGCGGTACGAGGGCTCAGGCCGTGGCGACCGGCTCGGGCTTCGTCTCCGCGCTGGCCTGGATCCCGCCCGAGGTCCGCAGCGGGACCTCCTTCCAGAACAGCACCAGGACCAGGGCGATCAGCCCCATCCCCGACACCGACAGGAACACCGGCGACAGCGATTCCGCGAAGCCCACCTTGAACGGCCGGGCCAGCGTCGGATTCAGTTGCTGGATCACCGAACTGTCGCTGAGCACGCCGGCCGCGGCCGAGGTGTCGTGCGAGGCCAGGCCCTTCGACAGCGCGGCATCCGCCGGATTGTCCGAGTGCAGCCCCGCGGCGATGGCCTGCTGATAGGCGGGCTGGGCCGCCGAGGCGCGCAGCTCGTCACCGATGTTCGGCGACAGCTGGGCGAACAGGATGGACAGGAACACCGCGACGCCCAGGGTGCCGCCGATCTGCCGGAAGAAGGTGGCCGAGGCGGTCGACACACCCATATCCTTCGGCGGCAGCGCGTTCTGCAGCGCCATCACCAGCGGCTGCATCAGGTTGCCGAGGCCGAAGCCGGTGATCGCCATGAAGATCATCACCAGCCACAGGTGGCTGTCGGCGTCGATGTAGTGCATGAGGAACAGGCCGACGGTGATCAGCACCGCGCCGATACGCGGGAAGATCATGTACCGGCCGGTCCGGGCGATGGTCTGACCGGCGACGATCGAGGCCGACATCATGCCGAGCACCATCGGCAGCATCTCCAGGCCCGCCATGGTCGGGCTGGCCCCGCGCACCACCTGCAGGTACTGCGGCAGCAGGCTGATGCCGCCGAACATGCCCGCGCCGACGACGAAGGAGATGACCACGCCGAGCGCGAAGGTCTTGTTCTGGAACATCCGCAGCGGGATCAGCGCGGCGTCACCGAGCCGCGACTCCACCCACACGAAGGCCGCCACACCGATCACGCCGATCACGTAGCAGGCGATGGAACTCGCACTGCCCCAACCCCATTCGCGGCCCTGTTCGGCCACGACGAGCAGCGGGACGATGCCGACGATCAGGATCAGCGTGCCCCACCAGTCGATGCGCACGCCCGGCTTCGACCGCTTCGGCAGGTGCAGCACCCGGGTGACCACGGCGAACGCGATCAGGCCCAGCGGCACGTTGACCAGGAACACCCAGCGCCAGCCGGAGATCCCGAGGATCTCGGCCTGTCCGGAGAACAGGCCGCCGAGCACCGGCCCGATGACGCTCGAGGTACCGAACACGGCGAGGAAGTAGCCCTGGTAGCGGGCGCGTTCCCGCGCGCTCACGATATCGCCCATGATGGTCAGCGCCAACGAGAACAGGCCACCGGCGCCGAGGCCCTGGAACGCGCGGAACGCGGCCAGCTCGTACATCGAGGTGGAGACCGTGCACAACACCGATCCGGCCACGAAGATCGTGATCGCCGCGAGGAAGAACGGTTTGCGCCCGAACATGTCCGACAACTTGCCGTACAGCGGGGTGCTCAGCGTCGAGGTGATGAGGTAGGCGGTGGTGACCCACGCCTGCGCCGAATACCCGTGCAGGTCGTCGGCGATGGTGCGGATCGAGGTGGACACGATGGTCTGGTCGAGGGCGGCCAGCAGCATGCCGAGGATCAGGCCGCTCATGATCATGAGCACCTGTCTGTGGGTGAAACCGGCGCTGTTGACGCCGGGTTCGTTGACGGTGGTTGCCGTAGTCACGAAACCTTCTCCGGTGCGGTCGTTTTCGAGTCGGGATTCTGCGGAGCGAATTTGAGAGCGAGCAGGTCGGTCCGGGCGGCCTCGAAGTCGTCGACGAAACGACGCAGCAGGCGGGCGAGCTGTTCGCGGTCGTCCCCGGTCCAGGTGCCGAGGATCCGGTCGATCGCCTCGTTGCGCAGGGCGCGGATCCGGCCGGCCTTCTCCCGACCGGCGGCGGTCACGGCCAGGACGCTGACCCGGCCGTCGGCGGGATCGGCCCGCCGTTCGATCAGGCCCTTCTTGACCAGGCCGGCGACCTGGCGGCTGATCGTGGAGGCATCCGAGTGCAGTGCGTCGGCCAGTGCGCCGGAGCGCATCGGACCCTCGTGCAGCAGCCGGAACAGGATGCCGTAGGCCGAGGTCTCGATCTCACCGTGCGAGGCCGCGGCGATCTGTGAGCTGGTGTGGTCGCGGATGCGGCCCAGCCGGATGAGCTGCTGGGCGATGACGTCGATCGCGTCGCTGCCGTCCATGGGGACCGTCACCTCCTTGCATTGATCAACTTGTTAGCGTCGGTCAATCAATTGTGTACACCAACTAGTTGTATTGAGCACATATGTGCGCGCTGTTATTCCCGACACATCCGGCCTGGTCGGGGCCGTCCGGGCTCAGTCGGTGGCGACCGGCGCGGTCACCGCGGCGGCCAGCCGGACCAGATCCGCGGGTGCGAGCTCGATCTCCAGCCCGCGCCGGCCGGCGCTGCACAGCACCCGATCCCATTGCAGCGCCGAGACATCCACGACCGTCGGCAGCGCGCGTTTCTGTCCCAGCGGGGAGATGCCGCCGAGGACGTATCCGGTGCTGCGCTCGGCCGCCGCCCGGTCCGCCATCGCGGCCTTCGCCGCGCCGAGGGCCGCCGCGGCCGCCTTCAGCGACAGCGAACACGGCACCGGCACCACCGCCACGGCCAGCTGCCCGGCCCGTCTCGTACCGCCGGACAGCTCGATCACCAGCGTCTTGAAGATCTGCCCCGCCGCCAGCCGCAACTGTTCGGCGAGCGCGGCCACCGCCTCGGCCCCGAACGAGTCGCTGCGCGGATCGTGTGCGTAGGAATGGACGCGATGCGCCACCCCCGCCTGGGTCAGCGCGCGGATCGCCGGGGTCGGAGCACCTGCCATGCCGGACACCCTAGAGGGCCGGGCAGTCGGCGGGCCAACCGATTACGGCCGCGGCCCGCGCGTTCGGATACCCCGCGGCATCCCGGGAACACACCGGCCGCCCGCCCTGTTGCACGCGGTACGCCTCCCACCCAGTAGCACCGAAGGAGATAGCCGGTGACCGTTCTCGTCCAGGATCGTCCGGCCCGAGCCGGACGGCCGAGGCCCGGCCCGGGGACGGTGGTCACCGGGTTCCCGTCACTTCACATGCTCACGGTAGATTCGGTAGCTACGGCGACCGAAGGGATGGGCGTGACGAGCGACGAGGAACCAGCGGCCGACCGCCGGTACGGCGACGAGGGAGACCTCGGTGATCCGGCCGGCCTCGCGGACGGCGACGCGGCCGTGGCGCCCGCCGACGATCTGGATCTGGGGCAGCGATTCGAGCGCGACGCGCTCCCGCTGCTGGATCAGCTGTACGGCGCCGCCCTGCGGATGACCCGCAACCCGGCCGACGCCGAGGATCTGGTGCAGGAGACCTACGCCAAGGCGTTCCAGGGCTTCCGGTCGTTCCGGGAGGGCACCAACCTGCGGGCCTGGCTCTACCGGATCCTGACCAACACCTACATCAACTCCTATCGGAAGAAGCAGCGGCAGCCCGCCCAGTACCCGACCGACGAGATCACCGACTGGCAGCTGGCCTCCACGGCCGAGCACACCTCGACGGGTCTGCGTTCGGCGGAGATGGAGGCGCTGGAGGCGCTGCCGGACGACGACATCAAGGCCGCGCTGCAATCGTTGCCCGAGGAATTCCGCATGGCGGTCTACTACGCCGACGTGGAGGGGTTCCCGTACAAGGAAATCGCCGACATCATGGGTACTCCGATCGGTACCGTGATGTCCCGGCTGCACCGCGGCCGCAAGCAGTTGAAGGGGCTGCTGGCCGACGTGGCACACGAGCGGGGGTTCGACCGGAACCGCACGGGCAACGGCGCGCGTCAGGAGGTAACCCAGTGACCGAGCACGAGTACGCGACCGGCGCGCCGGAGCGCGGCGATGCGGGCGAGTCGCAGCAGCCCGCCGACACCGGCGCCGCCCCGGAGGGCAACGAGCTGGATCTGCAACTGGACTGTTCGGCCGTGCTCGCCGACGTCTGGATGATGCTCGACGGCGAATGCGACGAATCGACCCGGGCCCGGTTGCAGCATCACATCGAGAACTGCTCGCCGTGTATCGAGGCGTACGGCCTGGAGGAGAAGCTGAAGCGGCTGCTCAGCCGCAAGTGCGGCGGCGAGCGCGCCCCCGAATCCCTGCGGCAACGCCTGAAGCTGGAGTACCGCCGGGTCACGATCATCGAGACCCGCAGCGAGTCCTGAGGCCCGCAACGCCGAACGGCACGTCATCGAAACGATGACGTGCCGTTCGCGTTCCGACCCGGCTCAGGCGTTGGGACGCTTGCCGTGGTTGGCGCCGTTCTTCCGGCGACTGCGCTTCTTCCGGCCACGCTTACCCATAGATCTCTCCCTTCTGACCGCAAACCTGTGGTGAACCCGCCGCTGGAGCGGGTTCATAGCGATACACGCTACAACCAGCGTGCCGGGGCCCGATCGAGGGGCCACTCCGGTCGCGGTGGGGAGGTGGGTCATGCGGCCGTGGGGGTTACGGGCCGGTATCCTACTGCCGATCCGACATCGTTGTTTCTGGTGTGATTACCTCTGTACCGTCAGCGGAGAGTGGCTGTTCGACCGGGAAGGGTGTCATGGCTGAGGAAGTGCACGCGGAGATGGTTTCGACGGTGTTCCAGATCGTCGCCACCGAGGGCGCCGCGATCGCCGAGGGCGACACGCTCGTGCTGCTGGAATCGATGAAGATGGAGATCCCGGTCGTCGCCGAGATCGCCGGCACCGTGGCCTCGATCAATGTCAAGCCCGGTGACGTGCTGAAGAAGGGCGATCTGATCGCAGTAATCTCCTGACGCCGGGATGCTCAGGGGTGACGAACTCGGGGCGCGGCCCCGGCACCCCGGGCCGCCGGGCGGAAGGAACGTAGATGTCGACACTCAGTGACCTGCTGGCCGAGCACACCGATCTGCCGGGTGCCGCGGTCGACCACCTGCAACGGGTGGTCGGCGACTGGCAGTTGCTGTCGGACCTGTCGTTCGCCGACCTGCAGTTGTGGGTGGGTGCGGGCCCGGTGACCGACGGCGCGGACGTGGTCTGCGTGGCGCAGTGCCGGCCGACCACCGCCACCACCGTGCACTCGGAGGATCTGGTCGGCTCGACCGCCTCCCAGGCCGACCACCCGCAGGTGTTCGAGGCGCTGACCACCGGTGTGGTCGTGCGCGTCGACACCGAGGCCGAGTCGACCGGCGTGTACCACCCGCGTCCGGTTCATGCGGTGCGAGAAGCGATTCCGGTCCGGGTCGGCACGGATGTGATCGCGGTTCTCGGCCGCGACACCGACATCCAGCGCTCCAAGATCCGCAGCGATCTGGAGCAGGCGTACATGTCCTGCGCGGACGATCTGTGTCAGATGATCGCCGACGGCACCTTCCCCGTCCTGGAGGACCGCACCGGTTCGCATTCCAGCCCGCGCGCCGGCGACGGATTCATCCGGCTCGACACCGGCGGCAGCGTCGTCTACGCCAGTCCGAACGCGGTCTCGGCCTATCACCGGATGGGATTGCAGAGCGAACTGGCCGGTCAGGATCTGGCGCTGACGACCCGCTCGCTGATCACCGATCCCTTCGACGCTCAGGAAGTGGTCAGCGACATCCAGGCCGCGCTGGCCGGTAAATCGGGCCGCCGGATGGAGGTCGAGGCCCGCGGCGCGACCGTCCTGCTGCGTACCCTGGTACTGCGCCCGCACGGCGAACTGGCCGGTGCGGCGGTGCTGGTGCGCGATGTCACGGAAGTGAAACGCCGTGATCGCGCGCTGCTGTCCAAGGACGCCACCATCCGCGAGATCCACCACCGGGTGAAGAACAATCTGCAGACCGTCGCCGCGCTGCTGCGACTACAGGCGCGCCGCACCGAGAATCCGGAAGCGTTGACCGCCTTGACCGAATCGGTGCGCCGGGTCACCTCGATCGCCTCGGTGCACGAGATGTTGTCGATGTCGGTGGACGAGGAGGTCGATCTCGACGAGGTGGTGGATCGGCTGCTGCCGATCATGGCCGACGTCGCGACCGTGCACACCGCGCGGATCAAGGTACGCCGCGCCGGATCGCTCGGCGTGTTCTCCGCGGAGCGGGCCACGCCGCTGGTCATGGTCTTGACCGAATTGGTACAGAACGCGATCGAGCACGCCTTCGACGCGGGTGAGAACGGTACGGTCACAATCCGTTCGGAGCGGTCGGCGCGCTGGCTCGATGTCATCATCAGTGACGACGGCCGCGGCCTGCCCGAGGGATTCAGCCTGGACGGCTCGGATCGGTTGGGGCTGCAGATCGTTCGCACACTGGTCACCGCCGAGCTCGGCGGTTCGATCGGCCTGCACCCCGGTACCGATGTCGGTACCGATGCGGTGCTGCGGGTTCCGCTGGGCCGCCGAGCCGGTCGGTGAAACCGGATAAAGCGGAACGATTTCCACGAAAACAATGAAGCCCGGCACCTGAGGTGCCGGGCCGAAAAACGTTCCGCCGGATCGTGCAGTTGTAGCGGTGGCGGTAACGCGTGGGTGCCGTGGCTACACGGCACTGCGGGTTCGGGTGCGCGCGTTGCGACGCTTCAGCGCCCGACGCTCGTCCTCGCTCATTCCGCCCCACACGCCGGCATCCTGCCCGGACTTCAGGGCCCAGGAGAGGCATTCGGCGGTGACGGGGCAGCGAGCGCAGACCAGCTTGGCATCGGCAATCTGCGCGAGTGCGGGACCGCTGTTACCCACAGGGAAGAACAGTTCAGGGTCCTCGTCGCGACAGATGGCCTTGTGGCGCCAGTCCATTGTTCCTCTGCTCCTTTGCTGGGCGCCGCAAGGCGCCACCGGTTTGTGGTCCGTTCACTTGTGCGACTCGAATGTTTCCGCACGGTTGCTTGTGAATGCTTTCACGAACACCGTAGATGTCAATAGCTTTGCGGTGCACCGTGGGGAAGCTCACGCTGTAAGACCCCTACATGGGGGTCTACCGCTGTCCTTTGTACCCCCTGCCGATGGTTTTTGCAGCGCAACGACGATGTTTCTCATCTGTGTCGGGGTACCCGAGGCTGCGGCGCGATCACGGAGAGCCGCTTCGGCACGGAAGTGAAATCCACCACGTTGCGACGCCCGATGAAGTCACCGTCAATTTGCAGCCCGATCGGCTCACTTGCCTCGATTCGGACGGACGGTACATCGTCCAGGCGAAACAGATTGCGAGACTTCGGATCCGCGCTGGTCGAGAGCAGTTGCCGAGTCACGACCAGCGTCGACACCACCGACATGCTGCGCATGGCGAACACGCCGAGATCGGTTTCGAACGTGGTGCCGGGGTTGGTGCGTACGGGCCTTCCGTCCAGATATGTCCAGGGGTTGGTGTTCGTCACGAATGCGTAATGCACATCCGTGACCGGTTCGCGATCGGGAATGTGCAACGTCACAGTCGGCGGTGTGCGTTTCGCCCGGAAGAACTGCCGCACCGTGGTTCGCACATAACGGGCGGGCGTGGCGGTGTGACCTTTGGCACGACTGCGATCGATCGCCGCGCACACGTCCGCGTCGAGTCCGACGCCGGCGGCGAAGAGGCACCAGCGATCGTCCGTGAGGGCCAGTCCGATGCGGCGGTCGCGCGTGTCGGTCGCCGGGTCGCCGCTGTCCGAGGTGTCCGAGTCGCCGCGCGTGTCCAGTGACAGCAGGTCGATCAGCTGGTTGGTGGCGGCCACCGGATCGGCCTGGATGCCCAGGCCACGGGCGAACACGTTCGCCGACCCGCCCGGAATCACGCCCAGCCGCGGCGTCCACGCCTGTCCGTCGTCGACCTGTGGCAGTGGCAGGAAACCGTTGATCGTCTCGTTGACCGTGCCGTCGCCGCCGTGCACCACGATGAGATCCATCTCCTGGGTGGCCGCCCACTGTGCCAGTTCCGCGGCGTGGCCGCGGTGTTGCGTGTGCGCGACCGTCAACTGGGTGCGGCTCTCCAGCGCGTGGGCGAGTAGATCGCGGGTCGCCGGCGTGGTCGAGGTGGCATTCGGGTTGACGATCAGGAGCGTCCGCACGCCGGACAGCGTAATGGGAGACCCGGATTCCGGTTTCGCGCGTACACCCGCGCACACCGTCGACCGGGCGGACATCCCGACCCGTAGGCTGACGGGGTGGGCGAGCAGAAGGCGGACGAGCAGGTTCCGGAGCAGACGCCGGGCACCGTGCGGGCGGCCGGGGCACTGGCCGCGCTGGAGGGCCTGATCGGTGTGATCATCGCGATCGTGCTGGTGGTCCAGGGTTCCGGCGGGGGTCACTCGCCCGGACAGGTCTACGGCACCGCCGCCTGGTTCGTGATCCTGGCCGGTGCGGTACTCGCGGCCGGCATCGGCCTGTACCGCGGTCGCCGCTGGGGCCGGGCCATCGCGGTCATCGCGCAGATTCTGCTGCTGCCCGTCGCCTGGTACATGCTCAGTTCGCACCGCTACGACCTGGGCGTCCCGGTCGGCCTCGGCGCACTGATCACCCTCGGCCTGCTGTTCGCCCCGGCCTCCACGCAGTGGATGGCCCGCGGGTACGACGCCACCGCCTGAGGGTCCCCGCGGCCGCCGAAGGCCGTGTAAAGCGCTCTGTACGCCCTGTGCGCGCGATTTCGGTCAGCTGCCCAGCAAAGTATCGGCAGCGTCCGGTCGAGCGCGCTGCGCGGCTGTCACGGGCCGTATCGCCGATATCGGCACGACCGCCGGTCCTGACCACCGGCGGCCGCGAATCCGCAGCGATCCGCAGCGACGATCAGATTCCGGTGGGGAAGGTGAGCGTCATCAGGTCCGGCCAGGTCCGGTCCCAGGGCTGCAACGGGTTACGGCAGACCCACACGGTCACCAGCCGCTCCAGGCCGGGGAGACCCAGCGGGGCGTCCAGCCGGGCCACCGGCGTGCTGGTGGCGAAACGGTCCAGGAAGGCCCGGTCGCCGACCCCGTCCACGGCCACGTAGACGATCGTCCGCGCCGAATCCGGCGGCGGCCCGAAATAGCCGTAGCCGCGGTCGGGGCTGTACACCGCGGGCAGGCCGTAGGCGCGGCCGTACTCCTCCAGCGCGCTCGCCTCCACATAGGAACCCGCCGCCACCACCGCGTCGCGGCGCTCCGCCGGCGACAGCGCCGCCAGCGCGTCGCGGACCGCGACGGTACTGCGCTCGAATCCGGCGCCCTGCCCGTACAGCGACACCCGCTGCCCGTACTCCCACTGATTCGTGACCGGTGTCGCGATCCGGCTCTGCGGCAACGGAAGTACGATCACCGCCACCGCCGGCGCCGCCGCGGACACCACCGCGAATCCGGCGAAAAGCCCACGCACCCAACGGCGTGCGTCGATCCGGCCGAGTACGTACGCACCGGCGCCCAGCAGCGCCGGGACGAAACCCGCGATGTAGTAGGACCGTCCGTTCTCGACGAGCACCGTCACGAGCAGCAGCAATCCGGCGACGAGTGCGAAACGGTACGGGCGCAACGCTTCCGACCGCACCAGGCCCCAGAGCCCGAGCAGGCTCAGCACGCCGCCGAGCAGCCCGCCCTGCAGGGCGATCTCCAGTGCGCACTGCGCCGGACCGGTATGCGCGGCATATTGTTCCGCGGCGATCACCGCGGTCATCCGCGATTCCACCCAGCCGTGCCGCGACTGCCACAGCAGGCCGGGCGCCATGGCGGCCGGCAGGATCAGCGAGGCCACCCACAGCGCCGGGCGGCGCAGCATCGCGCGTGGCCCGAGCGCCAGCACCCCGATACCCAGGAACGCCCATACCGCCGGAATCATCCATTTCACCTGAAAGTCCAGTGCCGCAGCCACTCCCGCGCACAGCAGCAGCGGATCCTGCCGGGTGCGCACCCAGCGGATCAGCAGCCAGACGATCGCCGCCTGCAACGGGATGTCGAAGGTGAGCGTCGCCAGCTGGCCGTGGTTGAAGGCCAGCGGCGAGGTGGAATAGGCTGCGGCGGCGAGGATCTGGCCCCACGGCCGGACCCCGAACTCCCGTGCGGTGGCGGCGGCCAGGACCGCGGCGGCCGCCATCATGAGCAGTGACGGGATCCGGATCGCCAGGGGCGATCCGGGATCCAGCACATCGCACAGATGCGCGATCAGCGGGGCCAGCGGCCCCTGATCGGGATAGGCGAGCGCGGGCCGCCGCCCGGCCGCCAGGAAATACAGCTCGTCCCCGAAGAATTCGTACTTCGCCGCGGCCACACCCAGCAACACCGCGAATCCGGCCGCGACGGCGAGTACGCCCCGCCAGGCGAACGGCGGCGGATCCGTGCGCGGCTCGACCGGGCCGAGCCGGGACAAGGTATGGGCGATCGACATCGATTTCCTCCCCGAAATCACCGAAACGCCCGGCCCACCGCCGAATGTCGGCGGGACCGGGCGTCGCTCGAGAAGTACGATACCGCCGCGATGGCCCCGGAGTTTGCCCAGCCTTCCTCGGGCTTGCCATGCGGCGGCACACCCGCGCGTGCGCGCCTGATCAGGCCCCGGCGAGCCGGCTCAGCGCAGTGCCGGACAACCGGTAGCCGAGCCATTCCTCCTGCGGCTGCGCCCCGATCGCCCGGTAGAAGTCGATCGAGGGGGCGTTCCAGTCCAGCACCGACCAGGCGACCCGGCTGTAGCCGCGCTCGACCGCCACCCGGGCCAGTTCGGCCAGCAGCGCCTTGCCCAGCCCGCGCCCGCGCGCCTCCGGCATGACGTACAGGTCCTCCAGATAGATGCCGTGCACCCCGTCCCAGGTGGAGAAGTTCAGGAACCAGATGGCGCAGCCGAGCACCGTACCGCTCGAATCATCCACGGCCACATGGGCGAACAGCGCCGGGGCGGGACCGAACAGCGCGGTGTGCAACCGCTCCTCGGTCAGCGTGCACTGGTCGCGGGCCTTCTCGTAGTCGGCGAGGTCGTACACCAGTCGCACCATCGCGGGGACGTCGGCGGCGGTGGCCGGGCGGATCATCGAACTTCCTCCAGGGTCGGAACGAGGTTGTGCGCCAGCGTGCTCCGGGCATGGTGATCGTGCCCCAGCACCGAAACGCCCGCGGTGGACAGGAAGAACCGGCGACCCTCCCGTGCGTCGAACTCGTTCCAGCGGGCGATCAGCACCCGGGAGAAGTGCCCGTGCCCCACCAGGATCACATCGCGCTCGGCCAGCGCGGGTATCACCGAATCCAGTACCCGATCGGCGCGGGCCGACACCTCGGCGAGCGTCTCGCCGCCGGGTACCTCGCCGGTGAAGACGGTCCACCCGGGCGCCGTGCGCTGGATCTCCGGCGTGGTCAGGCCCTCGTACTCGCCGTAATCCCATTCGACCAGGTCGTCGTCCGGCCGCGCCCCGGCCAGGCCGGCCAGTTCGGCGGTCCGGAGCGCCCGGTGCCGCGGGCTGGTCAGGGTGAGCGGGTCGCGCAGGCGCAGCCCGTCCAGCAGCGGCCGGGCCGCGCGCGCCTGCCGCTCCCCGAGTTCGGTGAGCGGCACATCCGTGCGGCCGGTGTGTTTGTGCGCTGCCGACCACGCCGTTTCCCCGTGCCGCAGCAACACCAGTCGGTACTCGGTCTCGGCCATGACTCCGATCATGCCGCACGGGCGGGCCGCCGCGGCCGATCACGCCTCCGGTAGCTCGACGGGGAACAGGATGGGGCTGAGCAGATATCGGCCCCGCCCGGCCGGCGGATGCGACAGATGGGGGACGATCGCCGCTCGCATTCCGGTGATCAGCTGTGCCAGCTCGGCCCGGTCGAGCCAGATCGCGTGCTGCCGATAGCCGACGAGATCGGTTGCGGGATCGGCATTCTCGTGGTCCAGATAGGCGTTGAACTCCGCGAGCAGCACACCCAGCGCGGTGGCGAAAACCTGGCGATGGTCGTCGCGGGAAAGGGCCGCGGCGGTTTCGGCGTCGACGGCGGCCCGCTCGCGCCGCAGCCGATAGTGGCGTTCCACCGCCCCGCGCACCCGGCGCTCCTCGGCGACCTCGAGTACGCCGGCGCCGGCGAGCAGATCGACGTGCCGGTACACCGTCGCCTTCGAGATGTCCGGCAGCCGGGCGCACAGCTCGGACGTGGTCAGCGTCCGGTCACCGCCGAGTGCGTGCACGATGCGCAGCCGCGCCGGATGCGCCAGCAGTTCGAAGACGTCCACTGTTGAACGTTCTCATATCGTGCTACCTTTCTCAAAAATGAGAAAGGTAGCGTGATGGCGACAGATCCGGTGGCGGCGGCCGAATCCGCGATGGCGTTGCTGCGAGCGCAGCGATTCGACGAGCTCGAGGCGATGTTCGCACCCCGCCTGCGAGCGGCGGTCTCCGCGCAGACCGTCGCCGTCGCCTGGACCACCGAGCTCGCCAGGGTCGGCGCGGTCGGCGAGACGGGGGCCGGCCTCGGCGAGCCGGGACCGGAAGGTCTTGTGCGCGTGCGGATCCCGGTGATCTGTGCCCGCGGCGGCCTGACGGTCGTATTCGCCGTCGATGCCGCGGGCGCGCTCCACGGCTTCCGCCTGGCCGCCGCCGGCGGCGACTGGACACCCCCGCCGTACGCCCGGGGCCGGCACACCGAGCACGAGGTGACCGTGGGTGAGGCCCCGCGCGCGGTCCCCGGCACCCTCACCCTGCCCGGCGGTCGCGGCCCGCACCCGGCCGTGGTGCTGCTCGCCTCCGGCCCCACCGACCGCGACGCGACCACCGGCCCCAACAAACCGTTCAAGGATCTCGCCCACGGCCTGGCCACCCGCGGCATCGCCGTCCTGCGCTTCGACAAGCTCACCCTGGTGCACGGCGAGGCGGCCGCCGATTCCGGCTTCACGATGGCCGAAGAGTATCTGCCACACGCCATTTCGGCGGTTCGGCAGCTGCAGCGGCACCCCCGCGTCGACCCGGCGCGGGTATTCGTCGCCGGGCACAGCGGCGGCGGCAAGGCGGCCCCGCGCGTCGCGGCGGCGGAACCCTCGATCGCCGGCGTGGCGATCCTGTCCGGCGATACGATCCCGTTGCCCCGCGCGGTGATCCGGGTGGCCCGCTACCTGGCGGACCTCGATCCCGGCGAAAATGCCACGGCCACAGTCGAATCGCTGTCGGCGCAGGCCGCCGCGACCGAAAGTCCGGACCTCGCACCGGATACCCCCGCCACCGGCCTGCTGTTCGGCTGGCCCGCCTCCTACTGGCTGGACCTGCGCGGCTACGACCAGGTGGCCACCGCCGCCGCGCTGGACCGGCCGATCCTGATCGTCCAGGGCGGTCGCGACTACCAGGTGACGGCCGCCGAGGACCTGCCGCGATGGCAGGCCGGACTGGAACACCACCCGCACACCACGTTCCGCCTCCACGCATCGATCGACCACATGCTCTTCCCCGGAACCGGTCCCTCCACCCCTGCCGACTATCAGCGTCCCCAGCACGTGGACGAATCCGTGATCACCGATATCGCCGACTGGATCGGCCCCACCCCGCGCACCCGGGGCGGGAAATGGTCCGGGTGGGGTAAGGGTTTCGGATCACGGTGAGGGAAAGCGTGGTGCCGGGGGAGTGGTTCGATGACAATCGAACCCATGGCGAGCGACAGCGGTGCGCGGACATATCCGTTCGTGGTCGGTATCGAGCTTGACGGGGAGGGGTATCACCCTGCCGCGTGGCGGCGGGCCGCGCACGAGCCGGACGGACTGCTCACCGGGCGGACGTTGCGGGATCGGGTGACGGCCGCCGAGAACGCCGGATTCACGTTCGCGACCTTCGAGGATTCGATCCTGCCGCCGAGCACCGGACCGGCCGGGCGGATCGACGCGCTCACCCGGGCGACCTTCGTCGCGGCCACCACCAGCACCCTCGGCCTGGTGCCGGTGGCCGCGGCCACCTACGCCGAACCGTTCCACCTGTCCTCGCAACTGGCCACGCTGGACTACGCGTCGCGCGGCCGGGCGGGCTGGCTGGTCGCCGACGAGCCCGTCGCGGCGGCGGTCGCCTGGGGTGCCGCACCGCGGCCGGCCGAGGCCGAGATCCGCCGCGAGCGAACGGATTCCGTCGAGGTCGCCCGGCGGCTGTGGGATTCGTGGGACGACGACGCGGTGGTCCGCGACTACGCCACCAGCCGGTTCCTGGACCGGGATCGGTTGCACTACATCGACTTCGAGGGCGAATCCTTCGCGGTGAAGGGGCCCGCCATCGTGCCGCGGCCGCCGCAGGGACAGGTCGTGGTGTTCGGATACGAGCCCGGCGGCGTGGACGTCGTGGTCGTGCGCGGCGCGACCACCGCGGCCACCGTCGCGGCCGCCGACGAGGCCCGGAATGCCGGCGCCACACTGATTTTCGCCGATCTCGAGGTGGCACTCGACACGCCGTCGGCCACCGCCGCGGATCGGCTCGCGGACCTCGATCGGCACGAGAACACCACGGCGACCGGACGTTCGGCGTTCGCCGGCACCGGCGCGGAACTGGTCACGTTGCTCACCGAGCTGTCCGGCCGGGTCGACGGGGTGCGGCTGCATCCGGCGGTCGTCGACGAGGATCTGCCCGAGCTGTTCCGGCTGGTCCTGCCCCCTCTGCTGCGCTCGGGGCTGATCCGGCGGCCCGTCCCGGGGTCGACGCTGCGCGCGAATCTCGGCCTGTCCCGGCCCGCCAACCGTTACGCGAAGGAGCTCAGCCGATGACCGACGACCGCGCCGCGGCCGGCGAGGTGCCGTTCCCGGATGCCCACGTGCATTTCGGGGTCTTCTTCCAGGGCGTCAACCACACCACGATCTGGTCGGACCTCACCAGCGGCTCGCAGATCGACTTCGAGACCTTCCGCCGCGTCGCCACCACCGCCGAGCGCGGACTGTTCGACGCGTTCTTCCTCGGTGAGGGCCTGCGGCTGCGCGAGCAGGACGGCAAACTGCTCGACACCGATATCGCCGGTCGCCCCGACGCCGTCACCGAACTGGCGGCGCTGGCCGGGATCACCGAGCGGATCGGCCTGGTCGCCACCCAGAACACCACCTACAACGAGCCCGCGGATCTGGCCCGCCGCCTGGCCGGGCTCGACGTGCTCTCCGGCGGTCGCGCCGGCTGGAACGCCGTCACCACCGACAACGCCTGGACCGGCGCCAATTTCCGCCGCGGCGGCTATCTCGATCATGCCCAGCGCTACGAGCGCGCCGCCGAATTCCTGCGGGTGGCCCGCGAGATCTGGGATTCCTGGCCGGACGACGCGATCGCGCCCTCCCGGCACAGCGCCACCTGGCTGCGCGGCGACGTGCGCCGGGTCGAGCGCGACAACGAGCACTTCCGGGTATCGATCACCCCGACGCTGCCGCGCAGCCCGCAGGGGCATCCGGTGATCTTCCAGGCCGGGGTCTCCCCGGCGGGCCGCGATTTCGCCGCCGCGCACGCCGAGGTCATCTTCTCGCCGCACGGTACGCATTTCGACGACGCCCTCGCCTTCGCCCGCGACATCCGCCGCCGCCTGGTCGCCGCCGGCCGGCCCGCCGACGACATCCGGATCCTGCCCGGCACCCAGATCGTGCTGGCGGAGAAGCAGTCCGAGGTGGAGGAGAAGGCCCGCTGGGTGCGGGAGAACCAGATCACCGGCGCCACCGCGCTGTCGCTGGTCGGTCAGGTCTGGGGCCGCGATCTGTCCGGCTACGACCCCGACGGCCCACTGCCGCAGGAGGATCCGGACGATTCCGCGATCGGCGTGACCCGCGGCGCGCAACGCGACGGGCAGAACCGGCTCGAGATCGCGCAACGGTGGCGCGCGCTCGCCGCGGAGCAGAAGCTCAGCCTCCGGCAGGTGGCCGTCGCCACCTCCTTCCGCTCGGGTTTCCAGGGCACGCCCGGTCAGGTCGCCGACGAACTGACCCGCTGGGTCCGCCACGGCGCCACCGACGGTTTCAACATCTCCCCGTATCTGGTGCCCACCGGGCTCGACGAGATCGTCGACTGGCTGATTCCCGAACTACAGGAACGGGGTTCGTACCGCACCGCCTACGCCGGGACCACCCTGCGCGAACATCTGGGCCTGCGCCCGCCGCTGACCCGCCGCTGACCGGATCAGGACTGCCCGACGCCGTACAGCTCGGTGCCCCGGCGCTCCAGAACGGTCGACCCGGTACCCGCCAGCGTGATCAGCTCGCCGTGATAGTCCGTGCGCTGCAACGGGATTCGTGAGGTAGCGGCGCCGGTGGCCGGATCGAGCACCGCGATGCCGTCGGGCACCGGCAGCAACAGTTGCCCCGCCAGCTGGGCGGGGGTGCCGAGCGCGTCGGCCGCCGTCCACATCGGATCGAAAGTCGTGGTGTTCAAGGCGATCACACTGTTGCCGGTGAATACTGCGAAGGCGGAGCCGACCCGGGCCACGGTGGTGCGATCCGACAGCGGGGCGGTCAGCCGATGGGTGACGACCAGATTGGCGGATGCGTCGTAGACCGCGAATTCCGGTGCGGTACTGCCGATTCCGGGCAGGTAGAGCGCGACCCGGTTGTCGGACACCGCGATCACCCGCGCGCCCTCCGCGGCGGCCCCCGCCTCGGTCAGCACGTGCGAGCCGTACTCCTCGGGGACCGTGCTGTCCTTGGGGGCCGGATTCTGCACGGTCAGCCGGTCGGTCGGATCGTCGGGACACCGCTCGAGCACCGCCAGCCGGGTGGAACTCGAAGCGGCGGAGAGCAACCGGCAACCCTTGCGCGGCTGGGTCCGCGGGTTCACCGGCGCGTCGACCTTCCCGTACTCCAGGGTGCGCACCAGATCCGAGCGCCACACCTCCAGCCGGTCGGGCCCCTGCGCGACGGTGTAGGTGCCGTCCATCCCGAAGGTCACCTGCTGGTCCATGTAGCTGCTGCGCGCGGTGCGCCGGGCTCCCGTATCGGCGCCCAGCAGCGTGGTCTGGCTGCAGCCGCGGCGGTCCCGGTAGGTGGCGATGACCGCGCCGTACTGACTCTCCGCGCCGCACAACGGCATGTTCCGCTGGTACTTCCACAGCTGCTTTCCGGTCACCGGATCGTGGCCGGTGACCGTGCCGTCGTCGGCCGTGATCGCGACCCCACTGACCGCCAGTGCCCGGTCGGTCGCGCCGTCGGGAGCGTGCCACAGCTCGTGCAACGACTGCGGCAACCGCTCGATCGGTGCGGCCGGCGCGGCGGCATGTCCCGCCGGCTCGGAGATCGTCCCGCGCGCATCGCTCTTCGCCCACACGACGACCACCAGGATCACCACCACGACGGCGATCACGGCTGCGGCAACGAGGTCGGCGCGCGTCCGCCGTTCGGGTACGAGCACGTCGGCGAGCCTATCCGATCCCGGTCCGGTCTTCGAACGGCGACATTTCCACCCCCACCCCCGCGACCGCGGCACCGACCCGAGCCGCGATGCCCGCTTCCGGCGTATCGGGACCGAACCGAGCGATCGGACGACACTGCCCCGGACGTGAAGGTCCGGGGCAGTATGCGCGTGGATCAGGCGGACGCGGCCACCTCGGCCTCGGTGTCGGCCGCGGCGTCGTGCGCACCGGCCGGCTTGCGGCGGCGGCGCCGGCGACGTGCGGGCCGGTCTCCGCCCTCACCGTCGGCGGACTCCTCGGCGACCGCGGCGCTCTCGCCCTCCTCGGTGTCCTCCGCGGTCGTCACGGCCGTGGTGTCGTCGGCCCCGTCCGCACCCGCCCGGCGGCGGCGACGGGGCTTGTCGGCCCCCTCCGCGTCGGCGGCGGAGTCCGGCTCGGCCGCGGTGACCTCGTCGGTGGTCTCCAGGGCGCCCTCGGCCTGGTCGATCGGCTGGCCACCGCGGGTGCGCCGGCGCGAGCGGGTCCGGGTGGCGCGAGGCTCACGCTCCACCACCACGGCGTCCTCGTCGCGCTCCGGCTTGTGCCGCAGCACACCGGTCACGCCCTCGGGGATGCCGAGTTCGGCGAACAGGTGCGGTGAGCGCGAGTAGGTCTCCACCGGTTCGGGGATGCCGAGGCTCAGCGCGGCGTCGATCGCCGCCCAGCGGTTCAGCTCGTCCCAGTCGACCAGGGTGACCGCGACACCAGTGCGCCCGGCCCGGCCGGTGCGGCCGATGCGGTGCACATAGGTCTTCTCGTCCTCGGGGCACTGGTAGTTCAGGACGTGCGTGACATCGTCGATATCGATGCCGCGCGCGGCGACGTCGGTGGCGACCAGCACGTCGATCTTGCCTTTGCGGAACTTGTCCAGCGCCTTCTCCCGCTGGACCTGGCCCAGGTCGCCGTGTACCGCGCCGACGGCGAAGCCGCGGTCGGCGAGGTCGTCGGCCACCTTCTGGGCCGTGCGCTTGGTGCGGGTGAAGATCATCGTGGCGCCGCGGGTCTCCGCCTGCAGGATGCGCGCGACCAGTTCGCTCTTGTCCAGGGCGTGCGCCCGGTAGACGAACTGCGCGGTGCGGTCGTGCACGGCCGAATCGCTGGCCTCCTCGGCCCGGATGTGCGTCGGCTTGTGCAGGAAGGTGCGGGCCAGCGTGATGATCGGGCCGGGCATGGTGGCCGAGAACAGCATGGTCTGCCGGCGGTCCGGCACCATGGTCAGGATGCGCTCGATATCGGGCAGGAAGCCCAGGTCGAGCATCTCGTCGGCCTCGTCGAGCACCAGGACGCCGACCTTGCCGAGGATCAGGTGCTGCTGTTCGGCCAGGTCGAGCAGGCGGCCGGGGGTGCCGACGACCACGTCGACACCGGAGCGCAGCGCCGAGATCTGCGACTCGTAGGGCCGGCCGCCGTAGATGGAGGTCACCCGCAGCGGGCCGTGACCGCCGGTGAGGTGTTTGGCGGCCTTCTCCAGATCGTCGGTGACCTGGACGCACAGCTCGCGGGTGGGGACGATGACCAGCGCGCGCGGCGTGCCGTCCAGCGGCGTGGTGCCGGAGCCGGCCGTGGCCACCCGGTGCAGCAGCGGCACGCCGAAGCCGTAGGTCTTGCCCATGCCGGTGCGGGCCTGGCCGATGAGATCCTCGCCGGCCAGCGCCAGCGGCAGGGTGAGTTCCTGGATCGCGAAGGTGCGTTCGATGCCGATCTCGCCCAGTGCGCGGACGATCTCCGGGCGTACGCCCAGTTCGGCGAAGGTGGGTGCGGTATGAGCCGGGTCGAGCTCCGCTGTGAGTAGCGTGTCGGTCAAACCGGGCTCCGGTTCGATGGTGATCTTGCTCAGGTTCGTGCCTTCCTCGTGTTATCGCATCTCGCGCGCACGAGGTGTGGGAAGCACCGACGGCGGCCGGTCCGATGCGGACGGCTTGCCACCAGGGCGGACCACGGATCCGGCGGTTTCCTCCCGCCCGTGCCGTTTCCGGCGCTGCGACCGCTGCCGGCGCTCGCTGCGACCGATGCGTCGGCTGAAGCAACCGCGGCGGGCCGGCGGGCGCCGCATCCGGCGCAACGGGCCCGAGGGGACGGGCAGCTACCCGGCGCGGCGGTGTCGCGGATCTGGTGCGCGCACATTTTCACGGGCGACGATCAACCCCTGCTCGGCTGCTCCGGCTCGATTGTGAGCCGGCGTCTGTGAGCCGAAATTTTCGTTGCCCAAGGAGATTGTAGCGTGATAGCTTTCTGCGCCCGATTTCCGCCACCCGAAAATGTGGGCCGGATTTCCGAACCGCCGCGGCGCGGGTCCGGGATGCGATCGGTATTCGTGCTGTGGCGCACGGGAATTCGCTGCATTTCGGCATTTCCGGCGGCCCCGTCGAGGTGCCGGGGCGCCGGACCGGCGGCTAGGGTGGACGGTATGGGAGTGAACCCGCCGGCCGCGCCGCCCCAGTCCGACGATCTCGAGGTCCGTATCCCCGCCGACCATCCCGGCGTCACCGACCTGTTCGCCGTCCTCGCCTACGGCGAGATCTCGGCGTTCTACCGGCTGGCCGAGGAGGCCGAGCTGTCGCCCACCCTGCGCGGGAAGGTGGCGGCGGCGAAGATGGCCGCCGCCGAGATGGGCCACTTCCGCACGCTCGAGCAGGCGCTGGCCGAGCGCGGCGTCGACGCGTTCGACGCGATGGCGCCCTTCGTGGCCGCCCTCGACGACTATCACGTGTCCACCGACCCGTCGACCTGGCTGGAGTCGATGGTCAAGTTCTACGTCGGCGACGGCATCGCCGCCGACTTCTACACCGTGCTCGCCGTCTCGCTGGCCCCCGAGGTCTCGAGTGTCGTGCGCGACGTGCTGGCCGAGACCGGGCACTCCGAATTCGTGGTCGAGGAGGTGCGCAGCGCGGTCGCGGTGAGCCGTTCCGAGCGCGACCGCCTCACCCTGTGGGGCCGCCGGCTGCTCGGCGAGGCGATCACCCAGGCCCAGTTCGTGATGGCCCAGCGCGACGAGCTGACCGAACTGGTCCTCGGCGCCACCGGCGACCTGAACGGCATCGGCGCGCTGTTCGACCACATGCAGACCCGGCACACCGAGCGCATGCGGATCCTGGGACTGGCCTGATCACGCCGTCCGCCCGGCGCGGGATCCGTTCGCTGACAGCGCACCTGCACCGATAACGGCGTGGCCCGCCGCTGCACTAGCCTTGGACCAACCAGTCACTGGACAAGTAGGAGGTTCGGCCGTGGAGGTCAAGATCGGTATTGCGGACAGCCCGCGCGAACTCGTCATCGCGAGCTCGCAGACCCAGGAAGAGGTCGAGACGCTGGTATCCGGTGCACTGGGTGGCGGCGATAGCGTGCTCACCCTCGTCGACGAGAAGGGCCGCAAGTACCTGATCCAGGCCGCCAAGGTCGCCTACGTGGAGATCGGCAGCACCACCAGCGGCCGGGTCGGGTTCGCCGCGGTCTAGTCGCGCTGGCCCGGTCCGCGGGTGGGCACGTGCGAGAGTCCACCCCAGCACAGGGCGACAGTGGTGTCGACCGCCTCCTCCTTCGGGATGGGGCGGTCGGCCTCCAGCCAGTAGCGGGCGGTGATCTGGCTCGCGCCCACCAGCCCCACGGCCAGGATGCGGGCCCGGTACGGGTCCAGTCCGGAATCGTGCGAGACCAGGTCGTACACCGCGTCCACGCAGGCCTCGGTGGCCTGCTCGACCCGGCGCTGCACCTGCGGCTCGCTGGTCAGATCGGATTCGAAGACCAGCCGGAAGCCCTGCGTCTCGTGATCCACGAAATCGAAGTACGCCTGCACCGCCGCGCGCACCCGCTGCCGGTTGTCGGTGGTGGAGCGCAGGGCCTGCCGCACGCTGGAGACCAGCACGTCGATGTAGTTCTGCAGGACCGCCAGATAGAGTTCCAGCTTGCTGGAGAAGTGTTGGTAGAGAACGGGTTTGGAGACTCCCGCGCACTGCGAGATCTCGTCCATGCCGGCCGCGTGGTACCCGCGTAGCACGAAGACCTCGCTGGCCGCCGCTAGCAGCTGCGCCCGCCGCGCGTCGCGGGGCAGGCGGGTACCGCGCTTGCTCGGAGCCATGGCCTCGGACGACGCTCGATGCGATGTCGCCCGGTCCACGAGGTCGGTCATTTCGCTTCTCCCAAATCTTTCCCGTTGACGATTGCCGGTCCGGCAGAGCTCTCCAGGGGGTATCCCACGAACGATACCCGCATCGGGTGGCGAAGCGCCGGTGCTCGAGGCCACCGCGCCCGGAGCTTACGGCATCCAGGCAACCACCGCTGGCGGTTGTGGCGGCACCCGTAATTGCTGTTGGCAATCGGTCAGTAATTGGATGCAGTGGGAAATGTCGCATTTCCGCGAGGAAACCCGCAACCGTAACGCATCGAGTACCGGGTGCCGGAATGCGACGCCGCTGGTTGTGAGACTCTGTGGTGGTGACCGACCAACGGGCCAGACCGGCCGGGTACTCCCCGCCCGGAGAGCCGCTGCGGGCGCAATGGGACCCGGTGCCGGAGGACGCGCCGGAACCCGTGATCGCGAAGCCGGGCCGGCTACGCCGCTTCGTCACCACCTACGGCTGGCGGGCCTACGCGCTGCCGATCCTCACCGTCATCACGGTGCTGGTCGCCGTCGACGCGGTCCGCGGGGTCGGTGCGCCCGTGCTGAGCCCCGCGCCGGTGGTGGGCAATCTGAGCCGGCACTCCGACAAGGCCGGTGTGATCGGCGCCCCGCCGAAGGGGGACGGCAGTTTCGTCGGCCGGTTGGCCGGTTCGCTGCCCGACGGCGGCCAGTACGCCGAGGTCGGCGCCGGAGCCTGGCACCAGGTGCCCGGCGGCTCGCCGCGGGTGGGTACCGCCGAGCAGCACCTGTTCACCTACACCGTCGAGGTGGAGAACGGCGTGAACACCGCCGAACTCGGCGGTGACGAGGCGATCGCGGCCATGGTCGAGGCCACGCTGGCCAATCCGAAGAGCTGGATCCACGACACCCGCTTCGGCTTCCAGCGCATCGCGACCGGCACCCCGGACTTCCGGATCGCGCTCGCCTCGCGCCAGACCACCCGGACGCTCTGCGGCTTCGAGATTCCGATCGACTCGTCCTGTTACGACTCCGACGAGGGCCGCGTGGTGCTGTCCGAGGTGCGCTGGGTGCGCGGCGCGGTCGCGTTCGACGGCGATATCGGCTCGTATCGCCAGTACCAGATCAACCACGAGGTCGGACACGCGATCGGCTACCGCGAGCACCAGCCCTGCGGCACCGACGGCGGGCTGGCCCCGGTGATGATGCAGCAGACCTTCGGTACCGCCAACGACGACATCGCGGCCCTCGATCCGCAGGGTGTGGTGCCGATGGACGGGAAGAAGTGCCGGTTCAACCCCTGGCCGTATCCGCGCCTCTGAAACGCGGGGCCGGTGCGCCTCGGGTGAGCCGGGTCGGCCGCCGCGCCGGGCCGGGGGTGCGGCACCATGGTGGGGAAGAACGATCCGATTCGTGGCGTTGCACGTGTGGCGTTCACAGCCACGTGCGCCGAGCGAAGTCGATTCGAGGAGTCCGAGAAACGTGTCACCAGCCACCCTGCCGCCTCTGGTGGAGCCTGCCGCGGAGCTGACCAAGGACGAGGTCGCCCGCTACAGCCGGCATCTGATCATTCCCGACGTCGGCGTCGACGGGCAGAAGCGCCTGAAGAACGCCAAGGTTCTGGTGATCGGCGCGGGTGGGCTCGGCTCGCCGGCCCTGTTGTATCTGGCCGCGGCCGGCGTCGGTACCCTCGGCATCGTGGAATTCGACGAGGTCGACTCGTCGAATCTGCAACGGCAGATCATTCACGGTGAATCCGATATCGGCCGCAGCAAGGCCGACAGCGCGCGCGATTCCATCGTGGAGATCAATTCCCATGTGACCGTGCAGCTGCACAAGATCCGGCTGGAACCGGACAATGCGGTCGACCTGTTCCGGCAGTACGACCTGATCGTCGACGGCACCGACAATTTCGCGACCCGCTATCTGGTGAACGACGCCGCGGTGCTGGCCGGCAAACCGTACGTGTGGGGTTCGATCTACCGGTTCGAGGGCCAGGTCTCGGTGTTCTGGGAGGACGCCCCGGACGGCCGCGGCATCAACTACCGCGATCTGTACCCGGAGGCGCCGCCGCCGGGCATGGTCCCGTCCTGCGCCGAGGGCGGCGTGCTCGGCGTGCTGTGCGCGTCGATCGGCTCGGTCATGGTCACCGAGGCGATCAAGCTGATCACCGGTATCGGCGATTCGCTGCTCGGCCGGTTGATGGTCTACGACGCACTGGACATGAACTACCGGACCATCAAGCTGCGCCGCGACCCGGCCCGCGAGCCGATCACCGAACTGATCGACTACGACGCCTTCTGCGGTGTGGTGTCCGAGGAGGGTCAGGCCGCCGCGATCGGTTCCACGATCACCGCGCGCGAGCTGAAGGACATGCTCGACGCGGGCAAGGATGTGGCGATCATCGACGTGCGCGAGCCCGTCGAATGGGACATCGTCCGCATCGAGGGCGCCACGCTGATCCCCAAGGACCGCATCCTGTCCGGTGAGGCGCTGGCCGAACTGCCGCAGAACCGCCCGATCGTGCTGCACTGCAAGTCCGGTGTCCGCTCGGCCGAGGCCCTGGCCGCCCTCAAACAGGCAGGCTTCTCCGACGCCACCCACCTGCAGGGCGGAATCCTCGCCTGGGCCAACCAGATCGACCCGTCCCTGCCGGTGTACTGAGGGTTCCGGCGCGGCGCCTGTCGATGCCGACCGGTCCGGGATACGGTACGGTCCGTGACTTCTGTGGAACCTCCCGAGCACGTGCGCGGCACGTTCGGGCTTCGCGAGGTGACGCCGGTCGCGCTCGGCGACTGGGAGGGCGGATGGCGCTGCGGTGACGTGGTGCTCAGCCCGGTGGCCGATCACGCCCGCGCGGCGTGGTCGGCAAAGGTTCGCGAGAACCTCAAGGTCGACGGGCTGCGACTGGCCCGCCCGGTGCGAGCGACCGACGGCCGCTACGTGGTGTCGGGCTGGCGGGCCGACACGTACCTCGAAGGCACCCCCGACGCCCGGCACGACGAGGTCGTCTCGGTCTCGCTGCGGCTGCACCGGTCCACCGGCGCGCTGGAGCGTCCCCGGTTCCTGTCGCAGCAGCCGGTCGCACCCTACGGGGATGTGGACGTGTTCGCCGCCGCCGACCGGGCGGCATGGGAGCCGGTACCGCTGCGCGCCCTGAAACTCGGCGGAATGCAGCCGGCCACCTCCCCGGACGGCCAGCGCAGCCTGCAGATGCTCACCCAGCTGTCCACGCTGCGCAAACAGGTCCGCACCGCACCGCAACTGGTGCACGGCGACCTGTTCGGGACCGTGCTGTTCGCCGCCGAGGGCGGACCGGGCCTCACCGACATCACCCCGTACTGGCGGCCCGCCGCCTGGGCCGCGGGTGTGATCGTCGTCGACGCGCTGTCCTGGGGCGGCGCCGACGACGGATTGCTGCGGCGCTGGACCGATCTGCCGGAATGGCCGCAGATGTTGTTGCGCGCGGTCATGTTCCGGCTCGCGGTGCACGCGCTGCATCCGAGGTCCACCCCGGAGGCCTTCGCGGGACTGGCCCGCACCGCCGATATGGTCCGCCTGATGGTGTGAAAGTCGTTCAGCGATCCGAATATTCGGAGATGAGCAGGCCGAGGAAGCAGTTGGCGACGCGGGCCGCGCGATCAGGGTCGCCGTCGACGACGGCCTGCACCAGTTCGGTGTGCTCCTGGTGGTAGGGGCCGAGGGCCCGCGCGATGTTGACCCGGATGCCCTGTTCGATCACCGGCAGCAGCGAATCGTAGAACTCCAGGTACACCGCGTTGTGGCTGGCCACCACGATCGCGCGGTGCAACTGCACGTCGGTTTCGAGGGCCTCGGCGCCGGTCTCGTCCCAGGCCCGCTTGCGTTCCTCCAGCAACCGCTGCAACGAGGCGATGTCGGCGTCGTCGCGGCGCTGCGCGGCCAGTCGCGCGGCGGTGGTGTCGAGGGCCTGCCGTAGCTCCAGCACATCCCGGGCCTGCGCGTCGGCGAAGTATTTGGTCAGCGTGCCGCCCAGGTCGGAGGTCGCGATGACGTAGGTGCCCGAGCCCTGCCGGCGCTCCAGCATGCCGGCGTGCACGAGGGCCTGTACGGCCTCGCGGACGGTGTTGCGGCCGGTGCCGGTGAGCTCGGTCAGCTCCGGTTCGGTCGGGATACGGGAGCCGACCGGCCAGCTGCCGGAACGGATCTCGGCACGCAGCTGTTCGGTGACCTGCGCGATGAGGCTGGTGCGGCGGACGGGTTGCACGCGTCACAGCCTACCGCGCGGGTATTCCGTTGCCTCGTATCGTCCAATCATCCTATGATTTTTACGTGACTGTAACCGCCGATCGCCGGACCATCGCCGCCCCGTCCCGCCCCTCCCTTCGCGAGGGGCGGTTGCTCGTGCTGGCGGCGATCGTATTGTCGGCGCTCAACCTGCGGACCGCGGTCACCGCATTCACCCCGCTGGCCGAGCGGATCGGGCACGACGTCGGCTATTCGACGGCCGTCGTGGGCGTGTTCGGCATGATCCCGACCGCGATGTTCGCGCTGGCCGGGCTGCTCACCCCGGTGCTGGTGCGGCGGCTGGGGCTGGAGCGCACCGTGCTGGTCGCGATGCTGGCCGCCGGGGTCGGGCAGGTCGTGCGGGCCGTCGTCCCGCAGACCTGGGAGCTGCTGGTGTGCTCGGCGCTGGCGCTGAGCGGGATGGGCATCGGCAATGTGGTGATCCCGCCGCTGGTCAAGCGCTACTTCGCCGATCGGCTGGCCGTGCTGAGCTCGGTCTACATCACCATGGTTCAGCTCGGCACGGTGGTGCCGGCGCTGGTCGCCGTGCCGGTGGCGCAGGCGCACGGCTGGCGGATCTCGCTCGGGATGTGGGCGCTGCTCGCATTCGTGGCGGTGCTGCCGTGGGCCGGTGTGCTCCGGAGTCGCCGCGGCCGGGATCTCGCCGACCACACGGCGCTGGACGCGGTGCCGGGCCACGAATCGGCTGAACGTCTCGTGACCGGCCCGGCGGCGGTCCGGCCGGTGGACGGTTCCGCCGCGGCGCGGGCCGGCGGCGTCGGCCCGGTGTGGCGCTCGCCGGTGGCGTGGGGCATGGCGGGCATGTTCGGCATGACCTCGCTGACCACCTACGCCATGTTCACCTGGTTGCCGAAGATCTTCACCGATGCCGGCGCGAGTGCGGCGTTCGGCGGCAGTATGGTCGGCGTCTT
The DNA here is from genome assembly GCF_000381925.1 of Nocardia sp. BMG111209. NCBI lineage: Bacteria > Bacillati > Actinomycetota > Actinomycetes > Mycobacteriales > Nocardiaceae > Nocardia > Nocardia sp. BMG111209. Next base: position 1,435,377 of record NZ_KB907308.1, on the reverse strand, counting down.
CGCGCTGATCGGACTGGTGTCCGCGCTGACCGCGCCGCCGCTGGCCGCGCGCATGCGCAATCCGTTCGTGGTCGTGATCGGTTGTGTCGCTTGCTATCTCGCCGCATTCGCGGGTCTCCTGCTGGCGCCGATGGCCGCGCCGTTGCTGTGGGTGCTGCTGCTGGGCCTGGGCCCGAGCACGTTCCCGATGGCGCTGACCCTGATCAACCTGCGCAGCCGCACCCAGGCCGGTTCGGCGGCGCTGTCCGGGTTCACCCAGGGCGTGGGGTACACCGTCGCGTGCGTCGGGCCGCTGTTGTTCGGTGTGCTGCACGGTGTTTCGGGCGGCTGGGCCGTGCCGTTCGCGCTGCTGGCGGCCGTCCAGGTCGTCCTGCTGATCGCCGGGTGGCAGGCGTGCAAGCCGCGGTTGCTGGAGGACACCCTCATCGCCCGGCTTGCCGGGCGGTGAGGGCCGGAGCATCATGTCCCTCGGGGGCAATCGTTTGTGGGCGAGAACACACGCTCTCAATGCTCCGACGTGCGATTGTCGGCGCTTCTTGACCCACGGCAACGCTGGTGTCACACGCACGAAACAATGGCTTCCTTCTCACCGGAGCCCCCGAAACCACGTGAGCAACCGTTGATGCACCGGTGATTTCGCGCAGCATCGCCGCAATACCCGTTTCCTACGGTTGGGCCACCCAGATTTCAGGAGGCCCGAGTTGACCACGTTGCCACGCAATCACGACATCGACCATTGGGATGCCGAGGACGTCGAGGCCTGGGAGGCCGGCGGTGAGGGTATCGCGCGCCGCAACCTGATCTGGTCGGTGTTCGCCGAGCACGTCGGCTTCTCGGTGTGGTCGATCTGGTCGGTGATGGTGCTGTTCATGCCGACCGATGTGTTCCACATCGACCCGGCCGGAAAATTCTTCCTCGGCGCGATCCCGACGCTGGTCGGCGGCATACTGCGCGTTCCCTACACCGTGGCCACCGCGAAGTTCGGCGGTCGCAACTGGACCATCTTCAGCGCACTCGCACTGTTGGTCCCGACGTTGCTGACGCTGTATTTCATCAATCACCCGGGCACCTCGTACACGACATTTCTGATCATCGCGGCATTCGCCGGTCTGGGCGGCGGCAATTTCGCGTCGTCGATGGCGAATATCAACGTGTTCTACCCGCAGCGGCGCAAGGGCTGGGCGCTGGGCATGAACGCCGGTGGCGGCAATATCGGCGTACCGGCGATCCAGCTGATCGGCCTGGCCGTCATCGCGACGCTGGGCAGCGCCTACGGGCACGCCTCGGTGGTCTGCCTGGTGTACCTGGTGCTGATCGTGCTCGCGGCGGTCGGCGCGGCGCTGAACATGAACAACGTCCGCAATCAGAAGGCGGATTACGGCTACATGCTGACCGCGCTGAAGGTGCCGCAGTCCTGGGCCATCGCGTTCCTGTACATCGGCACCTTCGGTTCGTTCATCGGTTACGGCTTCGCCTTCGGCCAGGTGCTGCAGATCGGTTTCATCGCCGGTGGCGCGAAGGTCGCCGCGGCCGCCCTGCACGCCGCGCAGATCGCCTTCATCGGACCGCTGCTGGGCTCGCTGTCGCGGCCGTACGGTGGCAAGTGGGCCGACAAGATCGGCGGCAGCAAGGTGACGCTGTACACCTTCCTCGCGATGACGGCCGGCGCGATCGTGGTGGCCTTGGCCAGCCACGTCGCCGACGGGCACAAGCACGCCCCCAAGGGCGGCGTGATGGTCGCGCTGGTGATCGGATTCATCATCCTGTTCCTGGTGTCGGGCATCGGCAACGGCGCGGTCACCAAGATCATCCCGTCCGTGTTCGACGCGAAATCCCGTAGCCTGCAACTGGATCCGGCCGCTCGTGCGGCGTGGTCGCAGAACACCTCCGGCGCTCTGATCGGTGTCGTCGGCGCGATCGGCGCCCTCGGCGGCGTGGGTATCAACCTGGTGCTGCGCTCCTCGTACTCCGCCACCAAGTCGGCCACCACGGCGTTCTGGGTGTTCACGGTCTTCTACCTGGTCTGCGCGCTGGTCTGCTGGGCGGTGTTCCTGCGGCGCCCGAGCGGCCGCGGCGTGACCCGCCCGGAGGAGGCGCCCACCGCGGCCGCGGTGGTGACCGAGGCCGAGGCGCTGGTCCTGGAAGCCGAATCGCACGACGGTGGCGCCGTCGTGCGCGACACCGCCCGCTGAACCGACATCCGACCCGATACCGCAAAGGACAGAGCATGAACGCCGCACTGGAACCCGGTGACCGCAAGACCGTGGTCGTGGCCGGACACGGGATGGTCGGCCACCGCTTCGTGGAGGCGCTGCGGGCCCGGGACCTCGACGGCCGCTGGCAGGTCGTGATCCTCGGTGAGGAGTCGCTGCCCGCCTACGATCGGGTCGGATTGTCGTCCTATGTCGGCAGCTGGGATGCCGCGCAGCTGGCGCTGCCCGGTAACGAGTACGCCGGCGACGATCTGGTGGACCTGCGGCTCGGCGCGCGCGCCGACACGATCGACCGCGCCGCCCGCAAGGTCACCACCTCGACCGGTGACGTCGTCGGCTACGACGCGCTGGTGCTGGCCACCGGCTCGTACCCGTTCGTGCCCCCGGTCCCCGGGCACGACCTGCCGGCCTGCTTCGTCTACCGGACGCTCGAGGATCTCGACGGCATCCGGGCCACCGCGCAGGCGGCCGGTCCCGGCGCGGTCGGTGTGGTCGTCGGTGGCGGTCTGCTGGGCCTGGAGGCCGCCAACGCGCTGCGGCTGCTGGGCATGACCCCGCACGTCGTCGAGTACAACACCCGGCTGATGCCGGCCCAGGTCGACGAGGGCGGCGGCGCGATCCTCGAGCGCCTGGTCACCGATCTGGGCCTGCAGGTGCACACCGGCGTCGGCACCTCGGCCATCGAACCCGCGGAAGACGGTGCGGGACTTCGGATCACGCTGTCGGACGAATCGGTGATCGACGCCGCGCTGGTGGTCTTCTCCGCCGGTGTCCGGCCGCGCGACCAGCTCGCCCGCGACGCCGGCCTCGAGGTCGGCCCGCGCGGCGGCGTGATCACCGACCTCGGGATGCGGACCTCCGATCCGCACATCCTGGCCGTCGGCGAGGTCGCGGCGGTCGAGGGTAGCTGCTACGGCCTGGTGGCCCCGGGCTACACGACCGCGGAGGTCGCCGTCGACCGATTGCTCGGCGGCAGTGGCGAATTCCCGGGCGCCGACATGTCCACCAAGCTGAAACTGCTCGGCGTCGACGTGGCCAGCTTCGGCGACGCGCACGGCGTCACCGAGGGTGCGCTGTCGGTGGTGCTGCACGACGCGGCGCGCGGCACCTACGCCAAGCTGGTGGTCTCCGACGACGCGAAGACCCTGCTCGGCGGCATCCTGGTCGGCGACGCCTCGGCGTACGCGGCGCTGCGGCCGCTGGTGGGCAGCGAACTGCCCGCCGAACCGGCGGCGCTGATCTCCCCGGCCGGCGCCGAACTCGGCGCCGACGCGCTGCCCGACGAGGCCCAGATCTGCTCCTGCAACAACGTGAGCAAGGGCGCCATCGTCGGCGCGATCCACGAGGGCGCCTGCGACGTACCGGCGATCAAGAGCTGCACCAAGGCCGGAACCTCGTGCGGCGGTTGCGTTCCCATGCTGAAGAAGCTGCTGGAGCAGTCCGGTGTGGCGATGTCGAAGGCGCTGTGCGAGCACTTCGACCAGTCCCGGCAGGAGCTGTTCCACATCGTGCAGACCACCGGCATCCGGACGTTCTCCCAGCTGATCGGCCGGCACGGCCGCGGTATGGGCTGCGACATCTGCAAGCCCACGGTGGCGTCGATCCTGGCCTCCACCTCGAGCGATCACATCCTCGACGGCGAGCAGGCGGCGCTGCAGGACACCAACGACCACTTCCTGGCGAACATGCAGAAGAACGGCACCTATTCGGTGGTGCCGCGGATGCCCGGCGGCGAGGTGACCGCCGATCAGCTCATCGAGATCGGCAGCATCGCAAAGGATTTCGGCCTCTACGTGAAGGTGACCGGCGGCCAGCGCATCGACCTGTTCGGCGCGCGGGTGGAGCAGCTGCCGAAGATCTGGCAGCGGCTGGTCGACGCCGGCATGGAGTCCGGGCACGCCTACGGCAAGTCGCTGCGCACGGTGAAGAGCTGCGTCGGCTCGACCTGGTGCCGCTACGGCCAGCAGGATTCGGTCGGCATGGCCGTACTGCTGGAGAAGCGGTACCGCGGCCTGCGCTCGCCGCACAAGCTGAAGCTGGCGGTGTCCGGCTGTGCCCGCGAATGCGCGGAGGCGCGCGGCAAGGATGTCGGCGTCATCGCCACCGAGCACGGCTGGAACCTGTACGTCGGCGGCAACGGCGGTCTCAGCCCGAAGCACGCGGTGCTGCTGGCCGGCGATCTCGACGACGAGACGCTGATCAGGTACATCGACCGCTACCTGATGTTCTACATCCGCACCGCGGACCGGCTGCAGCGCACCGCGCCGTGGCAGGAGGCGCTCGAGGGCGGCCTCGACTATCTGAAGTCGGTCGTATGCGACGATGCGCTGGGTATCGCGGCCGAGTTGGAGGCGGCGATGGCGCAGCATGTTGCCGGCTACCGCGACGAGTGGGCCGCGGTGCTCGACGATCCGGCGAAACTGTCGCGCTTCGTCTCCTTCGTGAACGCGCCCGACGAGCCCGATCCGACGATCACGTTCGACGACAGCGGCGAGCGCAAGACGCCCGTTCTGCTCGGTATGCCCGGTTTCGCGGAAGGCCCCGCGGCCCGGTGAGATTCGGGTCACAACCGGCCCGGCCGGTGCCATGCGGGAGAAATGGGCGCGTAATCGCCCGGAAACAGCGTGCCGGTACCAACTAGGTAAGGCGTTCGGAGGAGAGCTACCGATGACCGTTATCGATACGACCGTGCCCACGCAGGTCACCACCACCGGCTGGACCCAGGCCTGCCGGCTCGACTATCTGATCTCCGGCCGCGGCGTGGCGGTGTTGCTGAAAGGTGGCCGGCAGGCCGCGCTGTTCCTGTTGCCGGACGGTTCGCTGTACGCCGTCGGCAATATCGATCCGTTCGGCCGGGCCGCGGTGATGTCGCGCGGTATCGTCGGCGACCGCGGCGGCGTGCCGATCGTGGCGTCGCCGCTGCTGAAGCAGGCCTTCTCGCTGCTGGACGGCCGCTGCCTGGACGACGGGGCCGTCACGCTTCCGGTGTACGCCGTCCGATTGTCGGACGGGGTCGTCTCCGTCTCGAACGAGCCGGTCGCGCCGGGCGAACCGGCGGAGCTACCGTGACGGGAGAGCTGGACGGTTTCACCGTCGGTGTGACCGCCGCGCGGCGCGCCGACGAACTCGGCACGCTGCTGTCCCGCCGGGGCGCGATCGTGGTCGCCGCCCCGGCGATCCGGATCATCCCCCTGGCCGACGACACCGAACTGGAGCGGGTCACCCGGCAGTTGGTCACCGACCCGCCGCAGGTGGCGGTCGCCACCACCGGGATCGGCTTCCGCGGCTGGATGGAGGCCGCGGAGGGCTGGGGCTTGGCCGAGGATCTGCGCACCACACTGGCCGGCACCCGCTTGCTCGCCCGCGGCCCGAAGGCCAAGGGCGCCATCCGCGCCGCGGAGCTGCGCGAGGAATGGTCCCCGGCCTCGGAATCCTCGGCCGAGGTGCTCGACCACCTGCTCGGCGAGGGCGTCGAAGGCGTCCGCATCGCGGTCCAATTGCACGGCGCCACCACCGAATGGGAGCCGGTACCGGACTTCTGCGAGGTATTGCGTTGCGCCGGAGCGGATGTCGTACCGGTGCCGGTGTATCGCTGGATACCGCCGGAGGATCGGCAGCCGATGGACCGCCTGATCGAGGCGATCGTCACCTTCGGCCTGGACTGCGTGACCTTCACCAGCGCCCCCGCGGTGGCCTCACTGCTGATGCGCGCCAAGGAAACCGGCCTGCTCGACGCCGTCGTGCACGCCTTCCGCACCCGCGTCCTGCCCGCCTGCGTCGGCCCGATCACCGCGGCCCCGCTGGAGGAACTCGGCGTGGCCACCACCTCGCCCGGCCGTGCCCGCCTGGGCGCGCTGGCCCGCCACGTCGCCGAGGAACTTCCCCGGCGCGCCAACAAGATCCACGCCGGCGGCCACATCCTGAGCGTGCGCGGCGGCTGCGTCGTGGTGGACGGCACCGTCCGGCAGCTCGCCCCCGCCCCGATGGCCCTGATGCGCGCACTGGCCCGGCAACCCGGCCGAGTGGTGTCCCGCGAGGATCTGCTCGCCGCCCTGCCCGGCGGCGGTGACGACACGCATGCGGTGGAGACCGGCATCGCCCGCCTGCGCGCCGGTCTCGGCTCCCCGAAAGCCATTCAGACCGTGGTGAAACGGGGCTACCGGCTGGCCCTGGATCCGGCCGAGTGCATCGACAACAACCCACGCCCGCCGGTGGGCTACGCTCCGTCGCTGCGCCCGCGCCGGCTCGCCCCCGTGACGGGAGATTGGTGAACACACCCGCCCTGCTGCTGGTCGCCCACGGCACCCGCAGCGCCCGGGGCGTACAGATGGTGAGCGACCTGGCAGCCGCAGTCGGCCACGAATTGAGCTGCGGCGCATCACATTCCGATGCACCCATGGTGCGAACCGCATTCGTCGACGTCCTCGGCCCGACCCCGGCGGAGGTCCTGCGCGACCTGAATCCGATTCCGGCCGTGGTGGTCCCGGCCTTCCTCGCCTCCGGCTACCACGTGTACCGGGACGTACCCCGCGAGGTGACCGAGAGCGGCCACCCGGCCGTGACGGTCACCCCGGCCATGGGCCCCGACCCTGCCCTGGCCCGGGTACTCCGGGCCCGATTGCGCACGGCCGGTTGGCAACCCGGTGACGCGGTGGTCCTCGCCGCCGCCGGCTCCTCGGATGCCCGTGCGCGCCACGACGTCCGGCGCGCGGGAGCCCTGCTGGGCGACCTCCTGCACGCCACGGTGCGGGTCGCAACCATCGCGACCGGTGCCCCGCGTGTCCCCGAAGTGGTTGCCGCACTGCGTGCATCGGGTGCGAAACGAGTCTTCGTCAGCTCGTATCTGCTCGCCGAGGGACTCTTCCAGCAGCGCCTGCACACCGTCGGCGCCGACGGTGTGGCCGAACCCATCGGCGTACACCCGTCGGTCGTCCGCCTGCTCGCGGACCGCTACCGCACCGCCGCGGACACCCTCCTCGACGCGGTCGCCTGACGCTGCGGCCGGGGCGGCCCATCGGCGAGTTGCCACGGACTCGGCGCGATCCTCAGCGCCGCGCCTCGATCTTCAGATCGCCGAAGGTGACCGCCCGGGTCATCGCGCGGTCCAGGAATTCGTGCGGGAAGCCGAGTTCGATCGCACTGGCGGCGTCCAATCGGGCCAGATGATCGGCCTCGAATTCGACCTCCAGCGCACCGAGGTTGTCCTCGAGCTGCGCAGCCGTGCGAGCCCCGATGATCGGCGCCGTCACCGCCGGATTGCGCAGCGTCCAGGCCAGCGCCACCTGAGCCGGGCTGTGGCCCAGCTCGGCGGCCACCTCCCGCACCACATCCGCGATGGCGAGTCCCCGTTCCGTCAGTGACCCTTGGGCTTTCGCGAGATTCTTCCGAGTGCCCTCCGGCGCGGCAACCGCTTCGCCACCGAGATCGTCACGACCGTACTTCCCGGTCAGCACGCCACTGGCCAACGGCGACCAGGGGATCACACCCAGCCCCAATTCGCGGGCCATCGGAATGAGCTCGCGCTCCACGGTCCGCTCGAGCAGGCTGTACTCGATCTGCAACCCCACCAGCGGCGACCAGCCGCGCAGATCCGCGATCGTCTGCATCCGCGCCACCTGCCAGGCCGGCGCGTCCGAGATCGCCACGTACAACACCTTGCCCTGCCGCACCAGATCATCCATCCCCCGCAGGATCTCCTCGACCGGGGTCAGTGCGTCCCAGGCATGCAGGTACAACAGATCGAGGTAATCGGTGTTCAGTTGCCGCAGACTGTTCTCCACCGAGGCGAACATGCTCTTGCGCTGATTCCCACCCGAATTCGGATCACCGGGCCGCCGCAACATCGTGTATTTCGTTGCCAGCACCAGACTTTCGCGATTGTCCCGAGTGAACTCCCCGAGCAGCCGCTCCGAGGTGCCGTCGGTGTACATGCTGGCGGTATCGATGAAATTGCCACCGCGCCCGACATAGGTGTCGAAGAGTTTGCGCGCGTCATCGGTATCGGCGCCCCAGCCCCAGTCCGCCCCGAAGGTCATGGCGCCCAGCGCCAACGGTGAGACCCGCAGGCCGGAACGGCCGAGCAGCCGGTAGGTGTCGAGCGTGAGGGACATCGAGTCTCCTTGTTCGATTACGTGATTCGAGATCCAGTCTGCGAACCGCCGGGATATTCGATAAGGGAGAGCTTTTCCTGGTAAGGCCGGTACCACCCGTGCGCCGTAGGATCGAGGGATGACGACCGGTGCGGTGGATACGACCCGGGAGCTGGCGGCGTTTCTGCGGGCCCGGCGTGAGCGTCTGGATCCGGACGATTTCGGGCTGCCTGCGCGGCGGCGGGCGCGGCGGACGCCGGGGTTGCGGCGGGAAGAGGTTGCCGAGCTTGCCGGGGTGAGCACCGAATACGTGGTGCGGCTGGAGCAGGCGCGGGGGTTGCGGCCCTCGGTCGAGGTGCTGGAGGCGTTGTCGCGGGCGTTGCGGCTGGCTCCGGACGAGCGGGCTTATCTGTTCGATCTCGCTCAGCAGCGGCCGGCTCATGGCAGCCGGCCGGTTGCCGTGGCGCCGCCGGAGCTGGTTCGGTTGCTCGCCGATCTGTCGCCGTTGCCGGCGATGGTTCGCAACCACCGCAACGACATTCTGGCCTGGAATCCGGAGATGGCCCGGGTGATCGTGGACTACGGCGAGGTGCCGGTGCGGCAGCGCAACGGGATCTGGTTGTTCCTGTTCCATCCGGAGGTGCGTGAGCGCTATGCGGATCGCGACGAGCGGTTGCGGGAGTGCATCGCCGATCTCCGCGCCACCTGGGCCGCACATCCGGACGACGAGGAGCTGGCCGAGCGGATCGACGAATTCGTCTCCGGCAGTGCGGAATTCGCGGCGATGTGGGCCGATCGTGACGTGCGGGTGCACGGCAGTGGGGCGAAGACCATCCTGCATCCCGAGGTCGGGCGGTTCACCGTCGATTTCGAGGCGCTCGTGCCGGTACAGCATCCGGACCACTACGTTGTCATCTATCGGGCCGCCGACCCCGTGAGCCGGGCGGCCCTGCATCAGCTGTGCGGCGGCGCGGGCCGATGAATCAGGACGGCCGGTGCCGTCGGTAGTGACGACCGACTTCCATCACCTCGAGGAGTATCCGTATGACCATCGTCACCACCTTCCTCTGGTTCGACCACGGCGCCGAGGAGGCCGCCGAGTTCTACACCGGGCTCATTCCCGGTTCGGAGATCACCGAGATCGCCCGCAACCCGGACGGGTCGGCGTTCGTCGTCTCGCTGGTGCTGGCCGGGCACACGATCAGCCTGCTCAACGGCGGGCCCGATCACCCGCTCTCCGAGGCGGCCTCGTTGCAGGTACTCGTCGACACCCAGGCCGAGGTGGACCGGCTGTGGGATGCCCTGACCGCCGACGGCGGCAAGCCCGGTCCCTGCGGCTGGCTCGTGGACCGGTACGGACTGTCCTGGCAGATCGTCCCGACCGAGCTGCCGGAACTGATGAGCGGGGAGCGGGCCGCGGCGGTCGGTGATGCGTTGCGCGCCATGTCCAAGATCGATATCCAGGTGTTGCGCGACGCGCACGATCAGCCCTGAACCGGCGGTCCGGGTGACCGCACCGGTCCGGCCCCGCGATCGGGTACGGCGACGACCCGGCACGCCCGGCGGTGCGGAGGTCCGGCCGGATCGCCGGCGCTGTGCGGGTGGCGGGTGGTACGGCGACGACCGTTTTGCGCGCGGGAACTGGCGTCGCGCGGAAATCGTTGGCGCCCTGCGGTTTCCGGATATCTCCGGGTGGTGCATCCGTGGCGCGGCCGGGTACCGGCAGCAGTGCCCGGCACGGCATCGCCGGACATACGGTGACCTCCGCGACGGGCGATTTGTGACGCGGATCCGGACTTTGGCAATGTTGCAGCTATAGAATCATCCGCGCTTGCTCGCCGACGCACACCGGTGTTCGGCGGGAAAGCGGGGTCTCGGTGCCGGTTTCGTCGGCGCGTCACCGAAAGCCCGCCGCTACATCGTGTATGCCGTTCATTTGCTAGGTACGTACATGTAGGTGTTCGCCGCATGCGAGGAGGCATGGTGACGGGAGCTGTCGACGGGCCGCAGGGCGCACCGGGTGCAACGGCTGTCGCCACGGGACTCGATATCGGCGCTGGGATGCGGAACGGCGGGAAAGGGGTGAACGCCCTGTGCACCGATCGCGCGGTGCATCTGGGTAGTTTGCCGCAGCCGCCCGTGGAGATGCCGGAGGCCGGTACCGAATATCCCCTGTCGATAGCGCAATTGCGCTGGTGGGTGGCGCAGCAGCTGTATCCGGACGTGCCGAATACGGTTGCCCTGCACCTCGATATGGCCGGTCGCATCGATGTGGATCTGCTGCGGCACTGCGCCGCGCAGTCGGCGTGGGAGTTGCAGTCGCCGCATCTGCGGTTCCGGCTGGTCGACGGGCAACCGCGGCAGTACCTGGATCCGAACGCGTTCGACGTGCCGCGCATCGAGGACGTCAGCCGCCGCGCGGATCCGATCGCGGCCGCCACCGAGATCATGGAGCGCGACTACCGGCTGCCGATGGATCTGCTGCGCGACCGGCTGTCGCTGGCCACCCTGTTCCGGGTCGGCCCGGACCGGCATCTGCTGTACCTGCGCAGCCATCACATCGTGCTCGACGGCGTCGGGACCGTCGCGGTGCTGCGCCGCACCACCGAGTTGTACGCCCTGACAGTCGATCCGGAGTCGTTCGGCGACGACGAGGCGGCGGATGCGCTGCGGCGGATGCGCGCCAGTACGCAACGGCCCAAGTGGCACACCGGAATCACGGCGACGCAGCGTCCGATGTCGATGCTCGAGATCCTCGAGGACGAACGCGCCTACCGGGAATCGCCACGCGCCAAGGCCGACAGCGAATATTGGCATCAGCAGTTGTCCGGCGGCGGTGAGGTGGTCGGGCTCGCGGGCCGCCGCGCCGCGCCGATGCCGAGCCCGCACCGGGTCGAGGCGACCCTGCCGGAGGCCACGGCGCTGCTGCTCGAGGCGGCCCAGCAGCACAGCGGCGCCAGCTTCCCGGAACTGACCGTCGCCGCCTTCGCCTGCTATCTGAGTGCCATGAGCGGTAACGAGGACGTGGTGCTGTCGCTGCCGGTGGCGGCCCGCGCGACCGCGGCGCTGCGCCGGTCGGCCGGTTCGGTGTCCAATGTGGTTCCGTTGCGGCTGAGAGCGATTCGCAGTGGCACCGTCGCCGAGGCGGTCGAGCAGGTGCGGACCCGGGTGATCGGCGCGCTGCGGCACCAGCGCTACCGCTACGAGGACATGATGCACGACCGCGGCGACTATCAGGTCGTGCGTGGCGGATTCGGGCCGGTGCTCAACGCGCTCGGCATGATCGAGCCGCTGCAACTGGGCGCGATGACCGCGCAGGCCCGGCTGATGTCGCTGGGCATGGTGGAGGATCTGCTGGTCAACGGATTCCAGCTGGGCCCCGACGCGCGCGCCGCCAGCATCGATATGCAGGCCAATCCGGCGTTGTACGCGGCGGATACGGTGGCGTGGCACCATCGCGCCTTCCTGGCCTACTTCCATCGCTTCCTGGGTGCCGGCCCCGATCAGGTGGTGCGCACCCTCGATCCCGCACCGGCGCCGTTGCCGGTGGCCCGGCCGCGCGCGACGCAACGGCGGCTGCTGCCGGATCTGTTGTGCGCCGGCGCGAATTCGGCCGGGGTCGCGCTGTCCGACGGCACCCGCAGCTGGACCTACCGGGAGCTGGACGAACTGTCCGCGCAATGGGCGCGGGAGCTGATCGAGCGCGGCGCGGGCCCGGGAACCGTGGTGACGCTGGCGATTCCGCGCTCGGCGGAGTCGGTGCTGGCGTTGCTGGCGGTGGCGCGCACCGGCGCGGCCTTCGCCCCGGTGGATCCCGCCGACCCGGCCCGGTTCCTCGCCGCCCTCGTGACGGATTCCGGTGCGCGCCTGGGCCTCACGACCCGCGCGGCGCTGACCGCGCTGCCGCCGGAGGTGACCTGGCTGGCCGTGGACGATCCGGAGCTCGCGGCGCGGGTGGCGCGGCGGTCCGGCGCCGCGATCACCGACCGCGACCGGATCGCGGACCTGCACCCCGATCACACCGCGTACGTGATCTACACCTCCGGTACCACCGGCCGGCCGAAGGGCGTGCTCACCGGGCATCGCGGTCTCGGCTTGCTGACCGATTTCATCGTCGACCGCTACCGGGTCGACGCGAATTCCCGGGTGCTGCACGCGAATGCGACCTCCTTCGACGCGCATCTGCTGGAGTTGTTGTCCGCCTTCGCATCCGGGGCCAGGCTGGTGGTGGTGCCACCGGCGGTGGTGGCCGGCGCGGAGCTGCGGCGGCTGATCGAGTCCGAGCGGATCACCCACTTCCTCACCACCCCCGCGGTATTGGCGACGCTGTCGCCGGAGGATGTGCCCGGCCTGGAGGTCGTGGTGGTGGGCGGCGAGAGCTGCCCGGCCGATGTGATCCGGAAATGGGCGCCCGCGCTGCGGATGTTCAACGGCTACGGGCCCACCGAGACCACGGTCATGGTGACCCAATCCGACCCGCTGGTGGCCGACGAGCCGGCCCCGATCGGTGCGGCCCTGCCGGGAGTGCGTGCGGTGGTGCTGAATTCGCGGCTGCGGCAGGCGCCGCCCGGCGGTCGCGGCGAACTGTATCTGGGCGGTCCGGGTGTCGCGCACGGCTACCTCGGCCGTCCGGGTACCACCGCCGAGCGTTTCGTGGCCGACCCGTTCGGCAGCGGTGAACGGCTCTACCGCACCGGCGATCTCGTGCTCGCACCCGCGGCCACCGGATTCACCTTCCTCGGCCGCGCCGACGACCAGCTGACCCTGCGCGGCCGCCGGGTGGAGCCCGGTGAGGTCGAGACCGCGCTGAACGGGCTGCCGGAGGTCGACCGCGCGGTGGTGACCGTCGACACCACCCACGGCAACGCCCGGCTGATCGGTTACGTGATCCCGGCGGTGCCCGGAACCGCCTTGGACACAGCGGATCTCATCCAGCGGCTGCGCGATCTGCTGCCGGCCGCACTGGTGCCGACCCAGCTGGTCCAGCTGGACCGGCTGCCGGTCACCGCGCACGGCAAGGTCGATCGCGCCGCCCTGCCCGCACCCGCCATGGTGCGGCGGCCCTACCGCGCGCCGGAGACCGAGTTGCAGATCCTGGTGGCCGAGCAGTTCGCCGCGACCACCGGGGCGGCGCGGGTCGGGCTGGACGACGACTTCTTCGATCTGGGCGGCGATTCGCTTCTGGGCGTGGAACTTTCGGCCGAACTGGTGGCCGCCACCGGTAAGGCGGTCACGGTCCGCTGGCTCTACACCGCGCCGACTGTGGCGGCGCTGGCGGAGCGGATCGCGACCGACGACGGCACGGTCGACGACGACGCCCTGGGCGTCGTGCTGACCCTGCGTCCCGGCGGCGCCAAGCCACCGCTGTTCTGTGTACATTCCGCGGTGCCGCTGGCCTGGTGCTACACCGGTCTGGCGCGCTACATCAGCGATCGCCCGGTCTACGGTCTGCAGGCGCTCACCCTGTCGGGTGAGCCGCGCAGCGACGCCTCCATCGACGATCTCGCCGAGGGTTACGTGACGGAGATCCTCCGGGTGCAGCCGCACGGACCGTACAACCTGCTGGGCTGGTCGCTCGGCGGTCAGATCGCGCACGCCGTCGCGGTCCGGCTGCGGCAGCGCGGCCTGCCGGTGCGGGTACTGGCGATGCTGGACAGCGTCGTATTCCCCGACGACATGCCGCCGCCGCCCGTGCCGCGGATGCGTGATCTGCTCACCCACCTGCTCGGCGACGAACCGGAGGACGCCGACGAACTCGCGGATCTCACCGCCGAGGAGGCGGCCGAGGTGCTGGCCACCGGTGCGTCCCTCGGTTCCGGGCTCACCGCCGACCAGCTGACCCGCCTGCATCGCGGATACGTGGACGGCATCCGGCTCTCGCACGGCTACCGGCCCGGGATGTTCGACGGCGATCTGCTGTACTTCTCGGCCACCCGCGGCCAGACCGAACTGTTCGACTCCGGACTGTGGCGGCCGTACGTCACGGGCCGGCTGATCGAACATCCCGTCGACGCGACCCACGCCCAGCTCACCAACTCCGATGTGGTCACCGTTATCGGCCCGCTACTGGCAGCACATCTGGAGGCCGACGGCGCACGCTGACCGGGACGACGGGGGAACACGCCCGGCGCGTGTCCGAATATTCCGTCTAGCAGGTGAAATACTTCCGGCATGCAACCGCTACTACGCTATCTGGTCGCAGCGTCCGCGGCATTTGCTTGTATTTTGCCCGCGGTCGCTCACGCCGAGCCCGATGCCCCGGAGGCGTCGGAGTCGCATGTCGCTTCCGACGCACCGGACGCGCCGAAGGGGCGGATCGCCGCCGATCCGGGCGGGTCGGCCATCGTCTCGGTCCGGCCGATCACCGGCCGCCAGTTCGACGTGGTCGTGCATTCGGCGGCCATGAATCGCGACATCTCGCTGTGGATGTCGCATCCGGACGGCCCCGCGCCGGCGTTGTATCTGCTGAACGCGGTCGACGGCGGCGAGGACGGCGGCCCGTGGACCAAGCGCACCGATGTGGCGCAGTTCTTCGCCGACAAGCCGGTCAACGTCATCGTGCCGATGGGCGGCCGGGCCAGCTACTACACCGACTGGGTGGCCGACGATCCGGTGCTCGGCCGCAACAAGTGGGCGACCTTCCTCAGCCGTGAGCTGCCGCCGCTGCTGAACGAGCGGTTCCAGATGACCGGCCGCAATGCCGTTGCGGGAGTGTCGATGTCGGCGACCTCGGCACTGGATCTGGCGATCGACTCGCCGGGGCTGTATCAGGCGGTCGGCTCCTACAGCGGCTGTCCGCGCGCCGGTGATCCGTTGGCGCGCATGTACGTTCACGCGCAGCTGGCTCCCTACGGCGCCAACGCGGACAACATGTGGGGCGGGTGGACCGATCAGAACTGGGCCGCACACGATCCCGCGGTGAACGCGGAGCGGTTGCGCGGCACCGCCCTCTACATCTCCACCGGCAACGGGATGCTCGGTGCGCACGAGCGGCTGGAGGATCCGTCGCTGAACGGCAACGTCGGTGCGCTGGCCGACCGGATCGCGGTCGGCGGCGGGATGGAGACCTTCGTCGACAACTGCAACGCCACCCTGCTGGGCCGGCTCGGGCAGCTGGGAATTCCGGCTACGGTGGTGCACCGCAACGGAACTCACGCCTGGCCGTACTGGCAGGACGATCTGCACAACTCCTGGAACGTCTTCGCCCCGGCCCTCGGGGTCTGAGCGACAGCCGGGAACGCCTGTCCGGCAAGGCCGGTCCGCGACGAACGCGGACCGGCCTCGCCGTGTCCGGGGACCGGGCTCAGCTCTGGACCTGGCGGCGGTAGGTGACCTTGTCGAATTCGTGGCCGTACTCGTCGACCGCGACGACGTCCATCTCGCTGGAGAAGAATCCGGGGCGGACGTCCACCCGGATGAACGAGTAGTTGCGGAACCGCACCCGCGACCAGGCGATCGCCTCGTCCTGCTTCTTGCCGTCCGAACCCCAGACGTAGCTGTTCGGCACGCTGGTGTCGGCGACCTCGTGCCCGCGGTAGGTCTCCTGCGAGCCCGGCTGGAAGCCGTAGCGCGGCCGGCCGCCGGCGCCGACGGTGTAGTACACCGTGCCGTCGGTGGCGCCGTAGACGACCGAGTTGTCGCCCGCGGCCCGGGTCGGCTGCCCGGCCCGGATGGGATCGGTCCGCTCGTAGATGTGGTTGTGGCCCTGGAGAACCAGATCCAC
This sequence comes from Nocardia sp. BMG111209, assembly GCF_000381925.1. Lineage (NCBI taxonomy): Bacteria > Bacillati > Actinomycetota > Actinomycetes > Mycobacteriales > Nocardiaceae > Nocardia > Nocardia sp. BMG111209. The sequence continues at coordinate 1,419,352 of NZ_KB907308.1, read as the reverse complement.
CTGGTACTTGTCGAACAGCCCGGTCCAGGCCGCGCGCACGCCGCCGTCGCTGGCGTGCGAGTCGGTGGTGGAGTAGGCGCAGTGGTGGAAGAAGCAGACGATGAAGTCGATGTTCGGATTCGACCGGTACGCGGCGAGAGTCCGCTCCACCCAACCGGTCTGGGCGCCACCGGAGTATCCGGTGTTGGCCTTGATCTCATAGGACACGTCGTTGGCGTCCAGCGACAGCACCGCCACGTTGCCGTAGGTGAACGAGTACACCGAGGGGCAGCCCGCCGGGCCCGAGTTCGGAAGATCAAGGCGCGCAGCGTGTCCGCCGTAGCCGTGATCGCCGTAGGCGGCCTCCATGTCGTGGTTGCCGGTGGCGAACATCCACGGCGTGACCGAGCTGCTGAGCTCGATCGAGTTCAGGTACACGTCCCAGACGAACGGGTTGTACTTGTCGAAGCCGTCGGCCGGGTTGCCGTGCGCCACGAACTGCGGCTTCTTCCCCGCACCCGACGGGTCGGCGTAGGCGATGTCACCGGCGAGGATGTGGAAATCGCCCTTGCTGGCGGCGATCTGGCGCAGCACGTTGAGCGTGTGCGGCACCGCCGGATCGTTGTCGTCCTTGTAGTAGACGTCGTCGTAGTCGCCGCGGGTCAGACCGCCGGGCTGGGTCGGAGTGTCGTCGGTGCCCTGATCGCCGAGCATGGTGAACCGGAAGGGCAGCACCGCATCCCGCGCGGTCGCCATCGCCGGTGCGGCCGAACGGATGTCGCCGACGAAGCCGTCGGCGGTCCGCCACCGGTAGAAGTGCGGCGCGCGACCGGGCAGGCCGTCCACCGGCGCGTGCACGTAGAACTGCTCGGCGCCGAGTACGCCGCCGTCGCTGGTCGGGATCTGGGTCACCAGGTTGCGCACCTCGGCCTCGACCGAACCACCGAGCGCCGGGGTCGGCCCGTGCTCGAGGAACACCTTGGTACCACCGGGATTACGCGACAGCTGACCGGCGAACCGCAGCTGGCTGGCGGCGTCGGCGCCGTAGCCGACGTGCCGGCCGCCGACGAGCAGCTGCGCGTCGTCGGCGTAGGCGCGCTTGCCGAACGGGGTGACGCCGAGGGCGGTGACGGCCGCGGCGGCCGCGGAGCCACGCAGGAAGTTGCGGCGCGACACCGACCGGCGGCGCAGGTACGCCTGATGCCAGTCGTGCTGTTCGGCCATGGTCATTCGGGCGGCGAGGGGAGCGGGGATCCCGGTGTCGGGGATCTCACCGGCGGGGGTCAAGCGATCTGACGGCATGTGTCTGGATGCTGGTCGACCGGAAACCGCGAGGCAAATCGGAAACCGAGAACTTTTGGTGAATAGTCGGAACGACGGCGACTTCCCGGGTCGTACGCGGCGAATCTGTCGGTGCCCGCCGCGACAATACCGGCATGGCATACGACGAGGAGCTGGCCGAACGGATTCGGGATCTGCTGGGTCCCGCACTGCCGGATGTGGTTCAGAAGAAGATGTTCGGCGGGCTGGCGTTCCTGGTCGGCGGCCATCTGGCGGTGGCCGCCAGCGGGCGCGGCGGCCTGCTGTCCCGGGTCGACCCGAAGGATTCCGACCGGCTCATCGACGGCGAGCTGGTGGTGCCCATGGTCATGGGCGGGCGGGAGCGGTCCGGCTGGCTGCACGTGGCCACCGAACTGGTCGCCACCGACGAGGTACTGGAGCAGTGGATACAGCGCAGCCTGCGCTTCGTGCGCACACTGCCACCCAAGTGACGAGGGCGCCCGCCGCGGGCGGGCGAGTGTAGCGGGTGCGCCGGATCACGTCCGATTTTTCCGGACCGCGCTCACTCTGCGGAATTGCGGTCCTGCGGACCCTGCCGAAGCGCGATGATCGAGCGGACACCGGCGACCTTCGACACGAGTGAGGGGTGAGGCATGACGAATGCCGTCGATCCGCGAGAGTTCGCGGCGCAGATCCGGGCTCGGCTGTCCGAGCCCGGCGCGCCCTTCGAGACCGCCGTGGAGGACGTTCTGGGGGTGCCCACGGCGGTGCTGGTGCGCCGCCGCCGCTCGTTGCAGGAGCTGCTCGATCAGGCCGTCGAATGGGGCGATCGGGACTATCTGGTGACCGCCGGCAGCCGCATGTCCTTCGCCGGGTACGAGGCCGCGGTCGCCGCGCTGGCGCGGGCCCTGGCCCAGCGGTACGGGGTCGGCAAGGGCGACCGCGTCGGCATTCTCGCGGCCAACAGCCCGGAGTGGCTCGTGACCTTCGGCGCGGCCCAGGCGCTCGGCGCGATCGCCGTCGGCTACAACGCCTGGTGGGCGCAGCCGGAGATCGCCTACGGATTGGCCCACACCACGCCGAAAGTGGTTGTCGCCGACGAGAAACGGGCGGAGGCGCTGGCGCGGGCCGGTACCGCGGTGCCGGTGCTCACGACGGCGGCGGATCTGCCGCGGCTGATCGCCGACCATCCGGGCCCGCGACCGCGCACCCCGGTCGCCGAGGACGATCCGGCGGTGATCCTCTACACCAGCGGCACCACCGGCCGGCCCAAGGGCGTGGTGGCCACCCAGCGCAACCTGTTGGCGATCGTGGACTATCACCGCTACACGGACGCCCTGCTCGCGCACTTCACCGGCGCGCCGTTCACCGAACCCAGCGACAAGCGCTATCTGCTCACCTCACCGTTGTTCCACATCGCGAGCCTGCACAACCTCGCCCTGCCGCGGCTGGCGACCGGCGCGGCGGTCGTGATCCATTCCGGCGGTTTCGATGTCGACCGGGTGCTGCGGCTGGTGGAACGCGAGCGGGTCACCCATTGGGGCGCGGTGCCGACGATGGCGCATCGGATGTTGCAACACGACCTGTCCGGATACGACCTGTCCTCGCTGGCCGGATTCTCGCTGAACACCGCGCCCTCCTCGGCGGCGTTCCATCGGCGGCTGCGCGAGCGGCTGCCGGTGGCGGAGGTGGCGCTGGCGGTGAGTTACGGCCTCACCGAGGCGGGTTCGGCGGCCACCGTGGCCACCACCGCCGATCTCGCGCTGCATCCGGATACGGTGGGGCGGGCGGTGTTCGGCGCCGAGGTCGAGATCCGCGACGACGAGGGCCGCCCGGTGCCGGACGGCGAGGACGGCGAGATCTGCATCCGCAGTCCCTACGTCATGCTGGGCTACTGGCAGGACGAGGCCGCCACCGCCGCGGCGATCGACGGCGAACGGTGGCTGCGCAGCGGCGATTTCGGCCACCTCCGGGACGAATGCCTGTTCATGTCCGGCCGGCGCAGCGATCTGATCCTGCGCGGCGGGGAGAACGTCTACCCGGCCGAGATCGAGAGCGTGCTCGACGAACATCCGGCGGTCGTGGAATCGGCCGTGATCGGCGTGCCCGACGAGGATCTGGGCCAGATCGTCGCCGCCGTCGCGGTGGTGGACGATCCGGCCGCCGTCGAGGAGGCGAGCCTGCGGGAATTCGCCGCGTCGCGGCTGGCGTATTTCAAGGTGCCGGTGCGCTGGCTGATCACCGCGGAACCGTTGCCGCGCAATGCGACCGGCAAGGTCCTCCGGCGTGAGATAACGATCTGACGACAGCCAGGCCCTCGGATCGGGGCAATCGAAGGGTTGCGGGACATGTTCGACAGCATCATCGAGAACGGCCGGTGGTTCGACGGGACCGGCGCCGCCGCGGCGGTCCGGCACCTCGGCATCCGGGACGGCCGGGTCGCGGCGGTCTCACCGGATCCGCTCGACCGAAGTGGTTGCGGCACAATCATCGACGCCGCGGGCAAGTGGGTGATCCCCGGCATCCTCGACATCCACACCCACTACGACGTCGAGGTCCTGCTCGAACCGTCACTGGCCGAATCGGTCCGGCACGGGGTGACCACCGTCCTGCTCGGCTCCTGCTCGCTGTCCACCGTGCACGTGGACGCCGAGGGCGCCGGTGACCTGTTCGGCCGTGTCGAGGCGATTCCGCGGCAGTTCGTCATCGACGCGGTCGGTGACCGGAAGACCTGGCACAGCGCGGGCGAATACGCGGCGGCACTGGAACGACTACCGCTCGGCCCCAATGTGGCCGCGTTCCTGGGACATTCGGACATCCGCACGGCGGCGATGGGGCTGGACCGGGCCACCCGCAAGGAGGTGAAGCCCACCGCCGGCGAGCTGGATGCCATGCAGCGCAACCTGATCGAGGCGCTGGACGCCGGATTCGTCGGGATGTCCTCGCAGCAGCTGCTTTTCGACAAGATCGACGGCGAGCTGTGCCGGTCGCGCACCCTGCCCTCGACCTACGCCACCACCCGGGAACGCCACCGGCTCAACGCGATTCTGCGGCAACGGGATCGCGCGCTGCAGGGCGGCCCGGACGTCACCCACCCGCAGAGCGTGGTCTCGATGGCGATGAGCACCCTCGGCATCGGACGCGATCCGCTGAAGGTGAGCCTGTTGTCGGCCGCGGACCTCAAGGCCGATCCGCGGATCGCGAAGGTCTTCCCGATCACCGCCCGGCTGCTGAACCGGTTCGGCGGCAATCTGCGCTGGCAGCAACTCCCGGTACCGTTCCAGGTGTACGCCGACGGTATCGACTTCGTCATCTTCGAGGAATTCGGTTCCGGCGCAGCGGCTCTGCACCTGTCGAACCGGATCGAGGAGCGCCGGCAACTGCTCCGGGACGAGGCGTACCGGCGGCGGTTCCGCAAGGACTACGAGCGGAAGTTCGGCACCCGGGTGTGGCACCGCGACTTCTTCGACGCCGAGATCGTGGACTGCCCCGACGAATCGGTGATCGGCCGCACCTTCGGGCAGGTCGGCGCCGACCGCGGCGTACATCCGGTGGACGCGTTCCTGGACCTGGTGGTCGAGCACGGCGCGAAGGTGCGCTGGCGCACCACCATCTCCAACCACCGCGAGGAGGTGCTGAACCGCTTCGCCGCCGATCCCGGTATGCAACTGGGCTTCTCGGACGCCGGCGCGCACCTGCGCAACATGGCCTTCTACAACTTCGGGCTGCGCCTGCTGCGCCGCGTGTACCGGGCCGAGCAGGCGGGACGGCCGTTCATGACGGTCGAGCACGCCGTGCACCGGCTCACCGGTGAACTGGCCGACTGGTACGGGCTCGACGCCGGTCACCTGCGCGTGGGCGACCGCGCCGATCTGGCCGTGATCGATCCGGCGAAGCTCGACGACAGCCTCGACGCGTACGCGGAGAGCGCGGTGCCGTGCTACGGCGGCCTGTCCCGCATGGTCAACCGCAACGACGACACGGTGAATGCGGTATTCGTCGGCGGCACCTACGTTTTCGGTGACGGAGCGGCCGCACCCGAGTTCGGGTCCCGGCGGACCGGGCAGTTCCTGCGGACCGCCTGAATCGCCGGATTCCCGCTCAGCGGCGCACCGGCGGGACGACCGGCGCCCGCCAGGCGCGCGCGTAGCGACGCTGATCGGCCGCGTCGATCTCCTTGCTGCGGTAGACGACATAGGGCCGGACCAGATAGCCGACCGGCGCGCTGAACATGTGCACCAGCCGGGTGTAGGGCCAGAAACCGATGAGCGCCAGCACGATCAGGCCGTGCACCTGAAACGTCCACGGCGTGCCGATCATCAACTCCGGCTGCGGATGCGGCGTGAACAGGCTGCGGAACCACGGCGACACCGTCTCGCGGTAGTTGTAGGTGCCCCAGAGCAGGTTGCTGCCCACGGTGTTGAGCAGGCCGGTGATCAGCGCGCCCGCCAGCAGCACGTACATCACCTTGTCGTTGGTGGTGGTCGCCACCCGCACCGCGGGCACGGTGATCCGGCGGTACAACAGGATCGCGATCCCCGCGATCACCGCCACCCCCGCGACCGACCCGGCCGAGACCGCCACCACGTGATACAGGTGTTCGGAGACGCCGACCGCATCCGTCCACGACTGCGGAATCAGCACGCCCAGCACATGTCCGCCGATCACCCCGAGCATCCCGAAGTGGAACAGCGGGCTGCCCAGCCGCAGCAGCCGCGACTCGTAGATCTGCGACGACCGGGTCGTCCAGCCGAATTGGTCGGTGCGGTAACGCCACAGATGGCCCAGCACGAACGAGGTGAAGGCGACGTAGGGCAACGTCAGCCAGACGATCGAGGTCATCGGCGGCTCTCTCCAGCGGGAAACATCGAGGGGTCCATGGCGAACGGCTCCAGGCCGACCTCCTCCTCGGGCGGTCCGGCGGCGGCCAGTTCGGCGATCCGCCTGCGGTCGGCGGTGGTCAGCGGCGGCAGCGTCGCCACCACCGCGGACAGCACGGCGGCATACGGAGAACCGCTGTCGGACAACGACAGTCGCAACAGCTCGACGACGGGCAGGTGTTCGCCGAGCAGCCGCTCCCCGCCGACCGGGTCGACGGTGGCCGCGAATTCCAGCAGTACCGGCAGGTGGTCGGGCAGTTCGCTGTCGTCGAGTTCGGCGCCGGCGTGGCGGTAGGCGTGCTTGAACCGCAGCAGGGCCAGGCCGCGCTTGCGGGTATCGCCGTAGGCGTAGAAGGTGAGGTGCAGACTGGCCCGGCGGCGCAGGTCGAAGGTCTCGACGTACTGCTGTGCCAGCGTGATCGGATCGGTCTCGCGCAGATGGGTGATCAGCGTGATCAGATGTCCGCGTACCGGCTCCGGGAGTTCGGTTGCGGCAGAAGCCACTTGGTCCAGCATGGCGAGCAGCTCGGCGGCCGGATAGTCCAGCAGCAGCGCCGAGAGCCGCCACACCAGGTGCCGGTCGCGCTCGGACATGGAAACCGCCGGGCCGGGGCGGCGGCGCAGGTTCAGCAGGGCCACGGCCGTGACTCCCTTCGCGCGGACCGGGGATGCGCACCGAGGCTGTGGTCTCGGGGGCCGACGACGGATGCCGGGCTCGCGATCTCGGTGGCGCGGTGGTGTCGGGCGACGACGGTGGTCCCGAGTCGGCCGGGGATGGCCGTGGTGCCCGTCATCGGGCCGCCCCGGTCGGTTCGGGCGCGCTCTCGTCCGCGCTCGGGGAGGTAGTGCCATCGGTATGCGCGGCGGGTGTGCCGTTGGTGGCGCCGTGGTGACCGGGTACGGCCGCACCGTTGCCGTTGCCGTTGCCGTTGCCGTTGCCGTTGCCGTTGTGGGCGGAATCCTGTGCGCCGTTCGCGGTGACGGAACCGCCGTTGCGGGTGGGCAGCAGCCCCTCGGTCCGCGACCCGTCCCAGTCGAGCAGGTTGATCCGCTGCGACTTCTGTTCGGGGGCAGCGCCGTTGGCGTCGGTGAGGTGGAACTTCTCCGCCATCACGTCGAACGCGGTCATACCCGGTCCGCCGTCGCCGTCCAGACTGCATCCGGTGGCCAGCGAATCCAGTTCGTGCGCACGGGAAGTGGCGCCGCTGGGAATGACGTAGCGATGCTCGTACTTGGCGATCGCCAGCAGCCGGTACATCGCCTCGATCTCCTCCGGCGCCAGTCGCACCGCGTCCGGAATCGCCAGGTCGGGCTCCTGGCCCAGGTTGATCGAGCGCATGAACGACCGCATCGCCGCCAGCCGTTGCAGTGCCGCGCGGACCGGGCCGACGTCACCGGCGGTGAACAGCTCCGCCAGATACTCGACCGGAATGCGCAGGGCGTCGATGGCGCCGAACAGATTTCCGGCCCGCTCGCCGTCGTGCCCCGTCTGCGACAGCACATCCACGACCGGCGACAGCGGCGGGACGTACCAGACCATCGGCATGGTCCGGTACTCCGGATGCAGCGGCAGTGCGATCTGGTAGTCCACGATCAGCTTGTACACCGGCGAATCCTGCGCCGCCGCAATCCATTCCGGGGAGATCCCAGCCGCCTCGGCGGCCGCGACCACCCGGGGATCGTGCGGGTTGAGGAAGACGCCGAGCTGCGACGGATACAGTTCCTTCGGATCGGTCACCGAGGCGGCCGCGAGCACCGCGTCCGCGTCGTAGAGCATGACCCCGATGTAGCGCAGCCGCCCGACGCAGGTCTCCGAGCACACGGTCGGGATGCCGACCTCCACCCGGGGATAGCAGAAGGTGCACTTCTCCGCCTTGCCCGTCTTGTGGTTGAAATACACCTTCTTGTACGGACATCCGGTGACGCACTGCCGCCAGCCGCGGCAGCGGTCCTGGTCCACCAGCACGATGCCGTCCTCGGCGCGCTTGTAGATCGCACCCGACGGGCAGGCGGCCGCGCAGGCCGGATTCAGGCAGTGCTCGCAGATCCGCGGCAGATAGAACATGAAGGTCTGCTCGAACTCGAGCCGCACCTGATCGGACAGCTTGGCGAGCAACGGATCCCGGCCCACCTGCTCCGGTCCGGAGCCCAGATCGTCGTCCCAGTTGGCGCCCCACGTGACCTTCGTATCCTGGCCCGTGATCAGCGATTTCGGCCGCGCGACCGGTGTGGTGTCCATCGCCGGCGCGTTGAGCAGATTGTCGTAGTCGTAGCTCCACGGGTCGTAGTAGTCCGACACCGTGGGCAGATCCGGATTGGCGAAGATGTTCAGCAAACGCTTCAGCCGCGAACCGGATTTCAGCGTGAGCCGCCCGCGCCGGTCCAGCGTCCAGCCGCCCTTCCACCGGTCCTGGTCCTGATACTGCCGCGGATACCCTTGTCCGGGACGAGTTTCCACGTTGTTGAACCAGACGTACTCGGTGCCGCCGCGGTTGGTCCACGCCTGCTTGCAGGTGACGCTGCAGGTATGGCAGCCGATGCACTTGTCCAGGTTCATCACCATGGACAGCTGGGCCATCACACGCATGTCAGTACTCCACTTCCTGGTCGCGCCGGCGGATCGTCGTGACCTCGTCACGCTGATTCCCGGTGGGGCCGTGATAGTTCAGCGCGAAGGACTGTTGCGCGTAGCCGCCGACCAGATGGGTCGGCTTGATCATGATGCGGGTCAGCGCGTTGTGGATACCGCCGCGCTTGCCGCGCGCGGCGCCGGCCGCGGCCGTGTCCTCGATCCGCGGCACGTCCACCGCCCGGTCCTGCGCGTGGTACATGAACACGGTGCCCTCGGGCATCCGGTGACTGACGATCGCGCGGGCCACCACGATGCCGTTGCGGTTGCGCGCCTCGATCCAATCATTGTCCGCCACACCGATCTTGGCGGCATCGCGTTCCGACATCCAGATCGCCTGCCCGCCCCGCGACAGCGTGAGCATGTGCAGGTTGTCCTGATACGCGGAGTGGATCGACCACTTCGAATGCGGTGTCAGATAGCGGACGGTGACCCCGTCCGCGCCGACCGCGCCCACACCCGGCTCCCGGAACAGCGCCGTCATGTCCAGCGGCGGCCGGAAGATCGGCAGTTGCTCACCGAGTTCGATCATCCAGTCGTGGTCGAGATAGAAGTGCTGACGTCCGGTGAGGGTATGCCACGGCTTGAGCCGTTCGGTGTTGATGGTGAACGGCGAATACCGCCGGCCGCCGGTCTCCGAACCGGACCATTCCGGTGAGGTGATCACCGGCACGGGCCGGGCCTGGGTGTCGGCGAACGTGATCCGCTTACCGGCGTGCTCCTCGGCCAGATCGGCGAGTTCGGTGCCGGTGCGCCGTTCCAGCGCGTGGAAGCCCTCGACCGCGAGCCGGCCGTTGGTGGTGCCGGACAGCGCCAGGATCGTCTCCGCCGCGTGCACATCCTTGGCCAGCGACGGACGGCCCTGCGCCACACCGGAGATCACCGCGCCGTTGACGCCCTTCAGATATTCGACCTCGGCCTCCGGCCGGGTGGTGACACCCTTGGTGGTGAGTCCCAGCGTCTCCACCAGCGGCCCGAGCGCGGCCATCCGCTCCGCCACCCGGGGGTAGTCCCGTTCCACCACCACCAGTTTCGGCATGGTGACGCCCGGAATCGGTTCGCACTCACCGGCTTTCCAGTCCCGGACCCGGCCGCCGGCCTGGGCCAGGGCGTCCGGGGTGTCGTGTTGCAGCGGCACCGCGACCAGATCCCGGCGCACCCCGAGATGTTTCTCGGCCAGCCAGGAGAATCCGCGCGCGATCCGGTGGAACGCCTCGAAATCGGTCTTGGCCTCCCACGGCGGCGAGATGGCGGGGGAGAAGGCGTGCACGAACGGATGCATATCGGTCGAGGACAGGTCGTGCTTCTCGTACCAGGTGGCCGCCGGGAGCACGATATCGGAGAACAGCGTGGTCGAGGTCATCCGGAAGTCCAGCGACAGCAGCAGATCCAGCTTCCCGGTGGCCGCCTGTTCCCGCCACACCAGTTCCTGCGGCCGCACGCCGGCCGCGTCGGTGGTCTGCAGGTTGGAATCCGCGCCGAGCAGATGCCGATGGAAGTACTCGTTACCCTTGCCGGAGGAGCCGAGCAGGTTGGCCCGCCAGACCGTCAGGCAGCGCGGAAAGTTCTCCGGCGCATCGGGATCCTCGCAGGCGAACCGCAGCGAACCGGACTTCAGCCCCGCGACGACATGGTCCTGCGGCGAACTGCCGGCCGCCTCCGCCTCGTCCACCAGATCCAGCGGATTGCGGTCGAAGGTGGGATAACTCGGCATCCAGCCCAGCCGCGAGGCCAGCGCGATGTTGTCGGCGGCCGTGCGCCCGGCGAACCGGCCCGAACCCAGCGGAGAGGCGAAGGCGTCGGCGGTGAACGGATCGTAGCGCCACTGATCGTTGGCCAGATACCAGAACACCGTGCCCTGCATCTGGCGCGGCGGCCGCTGCCAGTCCAGCCCGAAAGCCAGTGTCGCCCAGCCGGTCACCGGACGGCACTTCTCCTGGCCGACGTAATGCGCCCAGCCGCCGCCGTTCACGCCCTGACAGCCGGTCAGCAGCGTCAGTGTGAAGAAGGAGCGGTAGATCTGGTCGGAGTGGAACCAGTGGTTGGTGCCCGCACCCATCAGGATCATCGACCGGCCGCCGGAACGTTCGGCGTTGTCGGCGAATTCGCGCGCGATGCGGGCGGCCTGGATCGCCGGTACCCCGGTGATGCCCTCCTGCCAGGCGGGGGTGTTCGGTTCGGTCGCGTCGTCGTATCCGGTGGGCCAGTGCCCCGGCAGCCCCGGCCGCGCCACCCCGTACTGGGCCAGCAGCAGATCGAAGACGGTCGTCACCCGCCGGCCCGCCACGACGGTGGTCGGCACGCCGCGGGTGCAGATCCGCGCGCCGTCCCCCTCGAAGCGGGGGAACTGCACGGCCACAGCGTCGTCGGTGCGGCCGTGCAGCGTCAGCAGGGGAGAGACGTCGCCCAGATCCAGGTTCCAGCGGCCCGTGCCCGATCCGGTGAAGCGATCGCCGAGGGATCCGTTGGGCACGAAGGGATTTCCGTCGTCGTCGAGCAGCACGGTGCGGAACTCGTCGCCCTCGCCGGTGCGGCCGAGATCGGCGGCGGTCACGAACTTCCCGGGCCGCCAGGTGCGGCCCTGATATTCGCCGTCGGCGGTCCAGCCACCCTCGGCCTCGTCGAGCGCGACGAGGAACGGCAGATCGGTGTAGCGCGTGACGTAGTCGGTGAACCGCGGGGTGTCCCGATCGACGAAGAACTCCTTCAGGATCACGTGCCCCATCGACATCGCCAGTGCCGCATCGGTTCCCGGCCGAGCCGGCACCCATTCGTCGGCGAACTTGGTGTTGTCGGCGTAGTCGGGGGAGACGACGACCACCTTCTGCCCGCGATAGCGCGCCTCGGTCATGTAGTGCGCGTCCGGCGTCCGGGTGACCGGCACGTTGGAACCCCACATGATCAGATATCCGGCGTCGAACCAGTCGGCCGACTCCGGTACGTCGGTCTGGTCGCCGAACACCTGCGGGGAGGCCACCGGCAGGTCGGCGTACCAGTCGTAGAACGACAGCATCGAGCCGCCCAGCAGCGAGATGAACCGCGCGCCGACGGCGTGCGAGACCATCGACATCGCCGGGATCGGCGAGAATCCGGCGATCCGGTCCGGTCCGTACCGTTTGATCGTGTGGACGTGCGCGGCCGCCGCGATCTCGGCGGCCTCCCACCACTCCGCCCGCACGAATCCGCCCCGGCCGCGGGCCGACTTGTACCTGCGCGCCCGCTCCGGATCCTCGACGATCGCCGCCCAGGCGTCCACCGGATCCTTGTGCCGCGCCTTCGCCTCCCGATACATCTCCAGCAGCACCCCGCGCACATACGGATACCGAACGCGCGCAGGCGAATACGTGTACCAGGAGAACGAGGCGCCACGCGGGCAGCCGCGCGGCTCGTACTCCGGCTTGTCGGCCCCCACCGACGGATAGTCGGTCTGCTGCGACTCCCAGGTGATCACGCCGTCCTTGACGTAGATCTTCCAGGAACACGACCCGGTGCAGTTCACCCCGTGGGTCGAGCGCACCACCTTGTCGTGCGCCCACCGGTGCCGATAGAACTCGTCGGCCTCGCGCCCGCCCACCTTGTGCACGGTCCGCAGATCCGCCGACACCTCGCCGCGCTGGAAGTACCGGCCCAGGCGCAACAGCGCGTCGCCGGCATTTCCGGCGGGCCGATCCGCTGCGGAATCGGGTGCCGAACCCCACGTATCCGAAATAACCACGACACCCCCAACGGGCGAGAGACAGGCTGCTGATCCCGACTGTAGGGAGCCGTCCACGCGCCGCAAAACATTCGCCTCACACCCCCGAAACCGGAGAAGTGCGTTGTGAGTTCGGGGAAACCTCCCGGTCACTGCGCGATTGCCGCGTAATATCACCGACCTGGGTCCGACCTGGGCGGATACTCTCCGGACCCCGAAATTCCGAGGACCGGAGAGCCCGCCGACCGCATATCGGTGAAGCTTTGGAAACCGCCGCTTCTCGGCTGATTAACAAATGTTTACATTCGGCGAGTGACCGAGGCCGGTCCGCACGGACTCGATCGGACCGATGATCGCCGAGCCCGAAGCACCCGCGGAAAGCGTTCGCCGATCGATTGCCGGTGTCGCGGCGTAGCTCAGCGACGCGCCTACTCGCCGACGAGTTCGGCCTCGGTCTCGAGCGCGCGTACGGTCGCGGCCGGAACCCCCTGCGGCCCCGGCGTGTACACCACCGCGCGCAGATCACCGGTGTAGCGGAACGGCCCACGCTGCTCCCGCAGCTCCCAGGCCACCGGCCCGCGTGCGTCGACGCCGACGGAGATGCCGGTCCACGGCGACATGCCGACCAACTGCACCCGATCCGGCAGCTCGGCCACCACCGCGCTGTCGATCGCGACGGTGAAATCCCAGCGCAGCTTCGGCCGCACGGCCGCCGCGAGCGCGATCCGTGCGGCGCCGGCCGGAATCGGCGCGGAAGCCTCGGTGTAGCGACCATAGCCGTTGTAGCCGAACACGATTCGCCCGTCCGCTACATACAGCAGATATCCGCCCTGCGGATCGCCGTGGGCCACGAGTACCCCCTCGTCACCGGCGGCGTACCCACCCAACTCCACCGTGACCGTGAAATCCCGGTACGCGATCAACTGCTGCGACCGGTAGCGCTCCAGTGTCGGCGTGCCCGCCAGGATGCGCAGCGGCCGCGACCAGCGTGCCTCCTCCGGCCGCCGCCGGGCCAGGTCCCGCCGGGTGATCAGCGGGAATACGGTGTTGCGCCAGCCCGCCTCGTCCCACGCGGCGGCCAGTTCCGTCACCCGCTCCGGGAATTGCGCCGCGAGGTCGTGCAGTTCGGTCGGATCGCTGCGCACATCGAACAGCTGCCACTGCGGATCGTCGACATCGCGCCGCGGATCCTGTAGTGCCAGCAGCTTCCACCCGTCCCGGTAGAACCCGCGATGCCCGGTGATCTCCGAGTACTGCTCGACATGTCGCGAGCGGGCCGCCGCATCGCGCAGTACGCCGGTCGCGGGCACCCCGTCGAATTCCTTGGCGGGCAACCCGTTCCGCACGCCGGGCCGCTCCAGCCCGGCCAGCTCCAGCAGGGTCGGTGCGAGATCGGTGACGTACACGTACTGGTCGCGAAGCGTGTTCTCCGGCAACCCCTTCGGCCAGGAGATCACGAACGGCACCCGGACACCCCCGGCGAAGGTCTGCCCCTTGTAGAACCGGAACGGCGTGTTCGACGCCTGACCCCAGCCGCGCGGATAGTGCACACCGAGGCGCGCGGTGCCGATCAGATCCACGTCGTGCGGCACGTCACCGACCCAGTCCGGATCGTCGACGTGCGCGAATTCCGCCAGGTAGCTACGGGTTCCGACCGGCCCGCCCTCCGCGGTGCCGCCGTTGTCGGAGGTGAACACCACGATCGTGTTCTCCAGCTCGCCGAGCTGTTCGACGGTGTCCAGCAACCGGCCGAGACTCTGATCGATGTTGTCGACGATCGCCGCGTACACCTCCATGTAGCGCGCGAACCGCTGCTGCTCCTCGGCGCTGAGCGAATCCCATTCCTGCGCTTCGTATCCCGGCTCGGTGTTGCGCGGCTTCTGCTCGGTGCCGGGCGGGAACAGGCCCGCGGCCAGCTGCGCGGCGAATCGGCTGCGCCGCAACTCGTCCCAGCCCGCCGCGTACCGGCCGCGATACTTGGCCAGGTCCACGTCCTTGGCCTGCAACGGCCCGTGGATCGCCACGTGCGCGAAGTACAGGAAGAACGGCTTGTCCGCGTCGTGCGCGCGCAGATCCTTCAGATACGAGATCGCCGTATCGGTGAGATCGTCGGTGACGTAATACCCTTCGGGATACTCGTCGACATCGACCGCGGAACTGTCGGAGATCAGCTGGTTCGGGTGGAAATACGAGTTGAACCCCTCCAACGACCCGTAGTACCGGTCGAATCCGCGCTGCGTCGGCCACGAGTCCCGGTGCGCCCCCGGATGCAGGTGGCGTCGCGCACCAGATGCCACTTGCCGACGGCATAGGTGGCATATCCGTTGTGCCGCAAGATCTCCGGCAGGGTCAGCACATCGTCGGCCAGCTCCAGCCGCAGCCCCGGATAGCCCGGATCGGCATTGGCGACGAAGCCGAAACCCGCTCGATGCGAATTGATCCCGGTCAGCAGCGCCGCGCGCGAGGGCGAGCACAGCGGGGTGGTGTGATAGTTCGTGAGCCGAATCCCGTTCGCCGCCAAGCGATTCAACGTCGGCGTCTCGATCTCGGAGCCGAACGGGCCGATATCGCTGTATCCCAGGTCGTCGACCAGGACGACGATGATGTTGGGAGCGCCGGCGGGTGCGGCCGGCGGATAGGTCCATTCCGGGGTGGAGTCGGCCGTGGTCCGGCCGATCGCTCCGGTGAACTGTTCGTAGCCGCGGGCGTGGTCAGGTAGGGGCATGGGGGCAGCCAAGCATCGCGGGCCACCGGTGAACCAGTGTTCCGCTCACCGTGTACACAATTGACTACACACTTTCGCAAGGGTTTCGTGCACGCTGCGATTAACCAGTGACCTGCGACCTCGCGCGTCGCTACCGTTCCCGATCATGCACACGAGTCGACCCAGCGCGCGCACCGCCGGTTCCGCGCCGGAACCGGAGTGCTGCTGTTGCACCGCATGCGAGTGATCCGCACCGTCGGGGTGCGCACTCGCTCGTCAGTGCCGTAATCCACGGCCGGCCACCGCAACCGCGAGCATCCCGGTTGACGACGTGAAACCGGCCCGTATCGCGAGGAATCCAGGATGAATTCGACCCCCGGCGCGCTCGGCCGCCGTTCCTTTCTGCGCACCGCGAGCATCGTCGCGCTCGCGACCGCGGGCGGCGGTCTGCTGGCGGCCTGCAGTTCGGCCGTCGGCGAGCAGAAATCGCAGGGGGGTGACAATGCCGCGCCGGTCAAGGGCGGGACGCTCAGCATCGCCACCATCAGTGATGTGGTCCCGGGCAACTTCTTCACCAACACCTCCGGCGCGGTTCTGATCATCGGCCTGGTGTACGAATCGCTGATCCGCTACCCGCACGACAAGGTGCAACCGGGTCCGCTGCTGGCCGAGTCGTGGACCGCCGGCGCCGACGGCAGATCGCTGACGCTGCAACTGCGCGACGACGTCACCTTCCACAGCGGCCGGCCGTTCACCGCCGCCGACGCCGAATTCTCGTTGCGCACCTACGCGGATCCGAAATGGTCCGGTCAGCTGAAGAGCACCGCCGCCGCGATCACGAGTTACGACTCCAGCGATCCGCATCGGCTGGTGCTCCGGTTCGACCATGCGCTCGGCAACATCTTCGATCTGCTCGACACCGTGCCGATCATCGACAAGGAGAGCATCGACGCCTTCGCCACCGGCGACAAATACATCGGCACCGGCCCGTTCCGGCTCACCGAGCGCACGCCGAACACCCGGATCGTGTTCGAGAAGAACAGCAGATACTGGGTGCCGGACCGGCCCTATCTGGACCGGGTCGAGGCGCAGATCGTCGGCGATTCCCAGGCGCAGCTGAACGCGCTGAAGTCCGGCCGGGTGCTGCTCGCCGACGCGGTCAGCTATCGCGACAACGAGAACATCGGCAAGACAACGGGTTTCAAATCCGTCAACTACGAGGGCGCGGAACTGCAACTGTACGTGGGCGCCAACGTCACCAATCCGGCGCTCGCCGACGTGCGGCTGCGCCAGGCCGTCGCCTACGCGCTGGACCGGGACCGGATCGTCTCGGAGGTGTTGCGCGGCGGTGGATATCCGCTGAACCTGCCGTGGCCGAAGACCTCGCCGGCCTTCGACCCGGCCCGCAACAGCAGGTACACCCGCGATGTCGCGAAGGCGAAAGCGCTACTGGCACAACTCGGTCCGATCCCGAAACTGCCGCTGACCTACAACACCCTGTCGCCGTTCTACCAGTCGACCGCGCAGATCGTGCAGGCGAACCTGGCCGAGGTGGGCATCGAGACCACCCTGGACCCGCAGGAGAACGCCACCTTCGTGAAGAACCTGATCGGCGCGAACTTCCCCGGCCTGTGGGTCACCGACCACTCCTGGGCGCAGTTCGTCCCGTCCACGCTCACCGTCAGCGCCTATCCGTTCAACGCCCGGAAGAACGCCTCGCACTACGACTCTCCGGCGTACGTGGCCGCCGCCGACGCGGCCTGGCAGACCACCGACGGCACGAACAGCCGAGCGGTGCAGGCGTATCAGGCGCTGTCCGACCAGTTGCTCGAGGGCCTGTTCCTGATCGAGATCGGCGTCCGCTACCAGCAGGCGGCCACCGCGGCGAAGGTGCACGGCCTGGACTGGACCAAGCGGCGCGAGACCCTCTACACCGGGGTGTATCTGTCGTGATCCGATATCTGTTGCGCCGCTTGCCATCTCTGCTGATCGTGCTGTTCGCGGCCTCGGTGCTGATCTTCCTGGTGCTGCGGCTGGTGCCCGGCGATCCGGCGCACATCCTGGCCGGTGGCGACGCCACGCCCGACACCGTCGCCGCCATCCGGCATCAGCTGGGCCTGGACCGGTCGATCCCGGCGCAGTACGTCACCTGGCTGGGCGACATCTTCACCTGGCAGCTCGGCCGCTCCTACATCATCGGCGGACAGATCACCGATCTGGTCGGCGCGGCCTTCGGCAACACCCTGGTCCTGGCGCTGGCGGCGCTGCTGCTGGCGATCGTGGCCGCGGTGCTGCTGGCGACGGCCACGGTGCTGTGGCCCAGTCGCTGGCTGACCGCGTTCGCGACGGCGCTGAACACGGTGGCGATCGCGGTGCCGACCTTCGTCACCAGCGTGCTGCTGGTGCTGGTGTTCGCGGTGGTGATTCCGGTCCTGCCCGCGGGCGGCGTGCCGCCGGACGGCTTCATCGCGCGTCCCGATATCGCGGTGCAGTATCTGATCCTGCCCGCGGTGTGCCTGTCGCTGCCGGTGTTCGCGGCGCTCACCCGCTTCCTCACCGAGGCGCTGCGCACCGAACTGGGCAGACAGTATGTGCTCACCGCGCGGTCGCTGGGAATTCCGCACCGGCAGATCGTGATTCGCGGCGCGCTGCGCAATGCCGCGCCGGCCGCGCTGACCGCGCTCGGCGTGCAGACCGGCCAACTGCTCGGCGGCGCGGTGCTGGTCGAGGCCACCTTCGCCTGGCCGGGCATCGGCCAGCTGATCCAGCAGGGCATCAGCCGCCGCGACTATCCGGTGGTGCAGGTGCTGTTGCTGCTGTCGGTCGTGATCTTCGTGGTGATCCAGCTGATCACCGACCTGGTGCACGCCTGGCTGGATCCGCGCATCCGGATCGGCGGACCGGCATGAGTACGTCGCCGGCGGTCACCGAAACCGAAGCGCGGCGCCCGCATCCGCTGCTGCGAGCGTTCCGCGGCGGGCAGGGCCTGGCCGGGCTGCTGCTGGTGCTGATCATCGCCGCCGCGGGCCTGTTCGCCGATCTGCTCACCGGTTACGCTCCGCTGGTTCAGATTCCGGGTGCGAATCTGCTCGGCCCGAGCGCCTCGCACTGGTTCGGCACCGACCATCTCAACCGGGACGTGTTCTCCCGTGCGCTGCACGGCATGCGGGTCGATCTGCTCATCGTGTTCGTCGCGGTGCCGATCGGAGCGGTGATCGGGTCCCTGGTGGGGCTGCTGGCCACCACGAACGCCGCCGCGGATGTGGTGGCGCAGCGCGTCTTCGACGTGATCCTGGCCTTCCCCACGCTGATCTTCGCGATCGCGCTGGCCGCGGTCATCGGGCCCGGCACCGAGGCGGTCGTGATCGTGATCATCGCCGCGGAGATCCCGGGCTTCGGTCGGCAGATCCGCACGGCGGTCCTGCGGGTCCGCGAGCAGCCGTATGTCGAGGCCGCCGCTGTGATCGGCGCCGGAACCTGGTGGACGCTGCGAAAACATGTGCTGCCCAACGTGTTCGAGCCGCTGATCGTGCAGTTCGCGTTGTCGCTGTCGCTGGGTGTGTTCGTCGAGAGTGCGATGAGCTTCATCGGTATCGGGGTGCGGCCGCCGCAGCCCTCGCTGGGATCGATCATCGCCGAGTCGATTCCGAATCTGGACGCCAATCCCGCGTTCGCCGTCGGCCCGCTGGTGCTGGTGGCCGGACTGACGCTCGGCTTCCTGTTGATCGCCCAGGCCCTGGGCCGGGCCCGGCGGACGGGGTGACCACCGTGACCGTCCCCAGTACCGTCCTTTCGCCGACCGGAACGGAGCCCGTCGTGACCAGTGTGCCCGCCCCCACCCAGGATGCGCCGGTCCTCGACATCCGGGAGCTGTCGGTGCGTTTCGGCGCGCGGACCGTCGTGGACCGGGTGGCGCTACAGGTGCGTCGCGGCGAGGTCGTGGCCCTGGTGGGGGAGTCGGGCTCCGGCAAGTCACTGACCGCCCGGTCGGTGGTCGGCCTGCTGCCCGACGGAGCGCGCGCCGAGGGCTCGATCCGGCTGGCCGGCGTCGAAACCGTCGGCGCCGCCGAGGAACACCTGCGCGAGTTGCGCGGCACCCGGGCGGCCATGGTGTTCCAGGAACCGCAGACCGCGCTGAATCCGGTGCAGAAGATCGGCACCCAGCTGGCGCAGGCGCTGCGCGCGCACGGCCGGATCGGCCGGGCCGCGGCCCGCGTCCGCGCGATCGAATTGCTGCGGCAGGTGGACATTCCGGAGCCGGAGCGCCGGGTGGACTGGTATCCGCATCAGCTGTCCGGCGGCCAGCGGCAGCGGGTCGTGATCGCACTGGCGCTGTCCGGTGCACCCGATCTGCTGATCGCCGACGAGCCGACCACCGCACTCGACGTCACCGTCCAGGCCGAGATCCTGGATCTGCTGCGTAACCTGCAGCGCCGCAACGGGACCGCGATCCTGTTCATCACCCACAACCTGGGTGTGGTGGCCGAGATCGCGGATCGGGTGGTGGTGCTGCGCGACGGCCGGGTGATCGAAACCCAGCCGGTCCGCGAACTTTTCGCCACACCGCGCGAGGACTACACCCGCGGGCTGCTGGCCGCCGTACCGCGCCTGCCGGACTCCGCCGAGATCGCCGCCGCCCCGGCCGAATCGGCCGCCACGCCACCGCCGGTGCTGGAGATCGACTCGCTGAGCGTCGTCTACCGCGGCCGGGGCCGCGCGTTCCGGGCCCTGCACGAGGTGTCGCTGACGGTGGCGCCGCGCGAGGTGCTCGGCCTGGTCGGCGAATCCGGTTCGGGCAAGAGCACACTCGGCCGGGTGGCGCTGGGCCTGGTGCGGGCGGCGGCGGGCCGGGTGGTGTTGCAGGGCACCGAACTCACCGGCCTGCCGGGCCGGGAGCTGCGCGGCCTGCGCCGCAATGTGGCTCTGGTGCACCAGGATCCGGCCGCCTCGCTGGATCCGCGGCGCACCGTGGCGGAGTCGATCGGCGAACCGCTACAGGTCCATCGGGTCGCGAGCGGCTCGCTGCTGCGCGCCAAGGTGGGCGACCTGCTCGAGTCGGTACGGCTGCCGCGCGACTACGCCGGGCGGCTGCCCGCCGAACTGTCCGGCGGGCAGCGTCAGCGCGTCGCCCTGGCCCGCGCGCTGGCGCTCACCCCACGATTGCTGGTCGCCGACGAGCCCACCAGCGCGCTGGACGTCTCGATCCAGGCGCAGGTGCTGGACCTGTTCGCCGACCTGCGCGCCGAATACGGCTTCTCGTGCCTGTTCATCAGTCACGACCTGGCCGTGGTGCATCGCGTCGCCGACCGGGTGGTCGTCCTGCAGGGCGGCTCGGTGGTCGAAACCGGTACGGCCACCCAGGTTTTCGTCGCGCCACGGGCGGAGTACACGCGCCGGCTGGTCGCGGCGGTCCCGATCCCGGATCCCGCCGCACGGGATTGCGCCGCACCGCTGGCCGCCGGCGCCTAGCCCTGCCCGAGCTTGGTCAGCGGAGTCATGTCGAAGTAGTCCCGCCACGCCGCGATCCGGCCGTCGCGCACCTCGAAACTGCCCATGACCGGCAGTTCGATCGTGGAACCGTTGATGGTGAACTTGTCGGTGCGCTCGTTGAGCACGGCATCACCGATCTCGGCCTGCCGGTGCA
The DNA here is from genome assembly GCF_000381925.1 of Nocardia sp. BMG111209. Classification (NCBI taxonomy): domain Bacteria; kingdom Bacillati; phylum Actinomycetota; class Actinomycetes; order Mycobacteriales; family Nocardiaceae; genus Nocardia; species Nocardia sp. BMG111209. The sequence goes on along the minus strand of NZ_KB907308.1, from coordinate 1,398,541 downwards.
CATCGAAGTGGATGTTGCCGAACGCGCCGATGAAGCCCCGCAGGAACTCCAGGATGGCCGGCTTGCCGACCAGCGGTTCCATCGGGATGTTGTGGTAGACGGCGTCCTCGGTGAAGTATTCGGCGATGGATTCCGGTGTGCCGGTACGCCATTCGGCGCAAAAGGTGGTGACGAGCTCGCCCGCGGTGGTCATGACAGCCTCCAATTCTGAAACGTGTTACACAATGCCGGGTGGGTGACCGGACCGCAAGGGCCCGCGGTCAGGAGGGCAGCGGGAGGAATTCCACCAGTGCGTCGTCGGTGGCCCCCGGCGGCACGACGACCAGGCCGTCGCGGTCCAGCAGCCCGGCCAGATGGTTGGTCCGGACCCCGGGGTCGGCGATCCAGCCGCCCTCGGGAACGGCCCGCGCGGTGGTGATGCGGGTGGCCGAGTCCGCGACGGCTCCGGCGTTGCGCAGCGGCCCGACGATCGGCCGGGTCGAGGCGGCGCCGGTCAGGCCCGCGACCACCGCGGGCGCCAGGACCAGCAGGGTCGCCACCGCCGCGAACGGATTGCCCGGCAGGCCGAGAATCGCCGCGCCGGAAGGTATTTCGGCGACCACGCTGGAGCCGCCGGGGCGCAGTCGCACCCGGTGCACCAGCGTCCGCGCGGCGGCCCGGTCCAGGGCGTCGCGCAGCTGATCGGCCGCGCCGCCGCCGGTCGCGCCGACCACCACCAGCAGATCGCAGTCGTCACCGGCGGTCAGCACCTCGTCGAAGCCGGTGGCGGTGTCGCGCAGATGTACCCGATCCACCACGGTGATCCCGCAGCGCGCCAGCAGCTCCGGCAGCACGGGCCCGATCGAGTCGCGCGTCTGGCCCGCCCGCAGCGGCCCGTCGCTGCGAATCTCGTCGCCGGTCATCACGATTCGCGCGCGTACCGGGCCGCGGACCAGCGCCGTCGCGACCTCGGCGCTCGCGGCCACGGAGATCAGCGCCGCCGACACCACCGTGCCCGCGGGGGCGACCACGTCACCGGCGTCCCAGTCCTCGCCGCGACGGCGGCGGTCGTCGCGAATCGGCATGTCCGGCAAGCGATTCAGCTCGGACGCGGCGACGCGGACGAATTCGTCGCGCAGGACCGCGGTCGCGCCGTCGGGCACGTGCGCGCCGGTGGCGATCCGCACCGCCTCACCGGCGCGCAGCCCGGCCGGGCGGGCCCCACCGGCGAAGCCGATATCGTGACGCACCTGCCAGGGCCCGTCGCCGGACACCGCGTAGCCGTCCATCGCGGAGACGTCGAAGCGGGGCAGCGCGTCCGCGGCCACCAGCGAGCGGGCCAGCGCCGCGCCCGCGGCGGTACGTAATCCGGATTCACGCACGGGTAATCGGGTGAGCTTGCGGCGCAGCATGTTCCGCGCCTCGTCCAGTGACAGCGGGGCGCTGCGCGCGCGGGCCCGGCGCACATCGTCGGCGGTATCGCAGTCGGCGACCCCGGCCAGCGGCAGCAGCGCCGTACGCGGCGGCACCAGCGCCTTCATCGGCTGGTTCATCAGCGACGGCAGCGCGGCCACCGCGGCCGTGAGGACCGTCCGCCGCCACACGCCGACGAGGTATTGCGGGCGGCCGGTCTCGTCGGCGGCGAACACCGCGTCGGCGCCGGACCGGTCCAGATGTTCGATCAGCTCGCCGACGGCCGCGCCGGTCAGGAAGGGCATATCGGCCGCCAGCGCCACCACCACCTCGGCATCGCCGGGCGCCGCGAGACCCGCGGCGATCGCCGCCACCGGACCCGCCCCGGCCGGCACCTCCTGTACCTGCCGGATCTCCGCCGGCAGATCCGGCCGGTACGGGCCCACCACCACCGTGTGCCGGCAGCCCGCCGTCGCGGCGACGGCGGCCTCCAGCATGGATCGTCCCCCGACCACGATGCCGGGCTTGTCCACCCCGCCCATGCGGGTGGCGCGGCCGCCGGCCAGAACGATCGCGTCGGCGGTCGTCACGAACTCTCCCCCGGCAGCGTGATCATGTCTATCGATGGTAGTTCGGGGCCGGTGCCACGGCGCGGCCCGCGCCGATCAGGGCCGCAACAGGCAGAACTCGTTGGTGTCGGGATCGGCCAGTACCAGCGGCGGGCCGGTCTCCGGGCGCGGCACCGCGCCGGCCGCGCGCAACCGGGCCACCTCCGCGGCCGGATCGTCGTGTGCGAAGTGCATCAGATCCAGATGCAACCGGCCGGGTGCGGCGGCGGTGTCGGCGCTGTGGAGGAATTCCAGCCACGGTCCCATCCCGGTGGCCGACCGGATACCGGTGTACCGGGCCTCGTCCAGCGCGACCGGCCAGCCGGCGGCCTGCGACCAGAACCGCGCCAGGCGGCCCGGATCGGGGGAGCCGACGACGATCGCGGCGATGGCGCCGGTGTCCACATACTGTTCCCGCGGTTCCAGGACACAGAATTCGTTGCCCTCGGGGTCGGCAAGGACCTCCCACGGCACGTCGCGCTGGCCGATATCGATCCGCCGCGCGCCCAGTGCCAGCGCCCGATCCACTTGCAGCCGTTGATGATCCAGGGAACGGCTGGCGATATCGAGATGCAGCCGGTTGCGCCCGGACTTCGGCGCCGGCGCGGGCAGGAAACTCAGCGCCACGTCGGGGCCGTCCGGATCGGGGGCAGCCACGTCGACCGCGCCGGCCCGGTCGGCCGTCACGAGCCAGCCCAGCAGGTCGGCCCAGAATCGGGCCGCGATCCTGGGCCTCGTCACCTCGAACACCACGCATGCCAGACGGGTGGACATACCCCCACGGTAGTCAACCGGCGCCACCCGTGGGGCGGGTTCGGTGATCCGGCGCGTGTCGCGGGTCAGCTTGCGCCGGGACCGGTTTCGAAGCGGTGCCGGGCCGCGGCCAGATCCACCCGGTCGTCGGTGATCGGGCAGCCCTCCTCGGCCAGCCGGCGCAGTTGCCGATGCGCCAGATGCGGCGCCGGCCGGCCATCGGCCCGCAGCACCCGATGCCAGGGCAGATCGGCGGAATCGGTGCGCATGATCCAGCCGACCGTGCGCGGCGTCGACAGTCCCGCCATCGCCGCGATATCGCCGTAGGTGGCGACCCGGCCCGGTGGGATCGCCGCGACCAGTTCCCGGACCCGCTCGATCTCGGCGTCGGAGGTCGCCACGGCTACAGCGCCGACCGCAGCACCGCGGCCGTCTCCGCCGGACGGGCCTGCGCCACCATGTGATCGCAGTCGAATTCGTGCACCGTGAGCCGGTCGCCGAGGTGCGCGCCGAGCGCGGCGCGGAACTGCGGCGTCACGATCTGCGCCTTCATCGCCTGCACCAGCACCGTCGGCACCTCCGCGGGCGGCAGCACGATCCCGCGGGCCAGCTGACCCCAGTACGAGACGATCGCGGGCAGATGTACCCGCCACTGCACCCGGCCGTCGGCCGCGGGCACCAGATGTTCGGCCAGTTCGGCCGTGAGCAGGGCGGTGTCGACGTCGGCCCAGGCGGTCTCCAGTTTGTCCAGCCGGGCCTCTTCGACATCTGCGTAGTCCGGCCGGGCCAGGGTCGCCCGCGCGATGTGATCGATCAGGTCCGCGGGCATCCCGACCGCCGGATCCAGCAGCACCAGCCCCCGCACCAGATCCGGATATCGCGCGGCCAGCCGGATGGCCACCGTACCGCCGAAGGAATGCCCCACCACCAGCGCGGGCCGACCGTCCAGCACCGCGGCCACATCAGCCACCACGGTCTCGAAGGTCCACGGCGGCAACGAGATCGAGCGGCCGTGCCCCCGCAGATCCGGCGCGAGCATCCGCACCTCGGGCAGATATTCGGTGGCCAGCGGCTGCCAGCGCCGGCCGTGCCCGGTCAGCCCGTGCAGAGCGAGGACGAGGGGGCCGCCGACGGGCCCGTACCGATACACGTGGAGATCGCTCACCGCCTCATTGTGCCGGTAGGCCCGTTGCCGTGCCCTCCGGCCTCGGCCACGGCCCGCCGTCCCCGGGGCCGCGCCGGCCGATCGCTGCGGACGATGCCGCGACACGCTGAGGCGTCCGCCGGAGCGGGACAGCGGGCCGTCCCGGCGCCGACTTCGTCCCGCGGCGATTCGCGGAGAAAGCGCGCAGATCACACCCTGGCCGAAATACTGTGCGGGCGGCCACTTTCCGATACTCCGGGTCCGTACCCGCGCGCCGCCGATATCCAGGAGTTTTTCCGGATCCGGCCCCGGTGACGCCGATCACGGAACGGATATATCGCGGGTCACGATCACAGTTTGCTGCGGTACCGGCAATTTCTGTCGGGGCGACATGTTGAAATCGTGCGCGTGGTGCGATCGGATTACTCGGTGCGTTTGGTGCGGCGCAGCGAAACGGCACCCCACTCCCGGGAGTGGGGCGCTGATGTCCGTCCGCTGTTCGACCACAGTGCCGCCGAACCGGGCTGGCGGCCCTGGCAGGTGCTCGGCGCACCCGGCACCGGCAAGACATCGCTGCTGGTCGACCTGGCCGCCCAGCGCATCGCCGGCGGCGCCGATCCGGAATCGGTGCTGGTGCTCACCCATGCCAAACAGGCCGCGCTGCGCGTCCGCACCGCACTCACCCGGCAGCTGGGTGAGGTGCCGGGCGCGGTGCGCGAACCACTGGTCCGCACCGTGCACTCCTACGCCTTCGCGATCCTGCGCGGGCACGCCGCCACCCACGGCAATCCACCGCCACGCCTGCTGACCGGCACCGAACAGGATGTGGTGCTGCGCGAGATGCTGCGCGGCGAACTGCTGGACATCGCCGCCGGCGCCGAGGACCTCTGGCCGCAACGACTGCATCCGGCGCTGGGCACCACCGGTTTCGCCGAACAGCTGCGCGATCTGATGCTGCGCGCCACCGAACGCGGCCTCGGCCCGGAGGATCTGATCGATCTCGGCCACCGCCACGACCGCCCCGAATGGTCCGCGGCCGGCCGCTTCGCCGAGCGCTACGAACAGGCGATGCTGCTGCGCTGGTCGGTCGGCCTGGACGCCCCCGAGGCGAGCGCCCCGGCCCTGGACGCCGCCGAACTGGTCGGCGCCGCCCTCGACGCCCTGATCCAGGACCCGGACCTGCTCGCCGCCGAACGCGGCCGCATCCACTGCCTGCTCGTCGACGACGCCCAGCATCTGGACCCGCTCGCCGCTCAGCTGGTGCGCGCGATCGGTGCCGGGCCCGCCACCACCGTCGTCGCGGGCGATCCAGACCAATCGGTGTTCACCTTCCGCGGCTCCGATGTCCGCTTCCTCCTCGACCCGGACGCCCCCACCGACCGCCGCCTCGTACTTCCCGACACCCGGCGCAGCGCCCCCGACGTCCGGGCCGCCGTCGCCCGGATCACCGCCCGGCTCCCCGGCGCCGGCCCCCATCGCCTGGACCTGCGCCGGGTACCGCCGGACCGGGACCCGTCGCGACGCGAAACACGTTCGGAGACAACCGGCGACAGCGTGTGGCCCGGCGATTCGTCGGCGGGGGAACAGCTACCGCCACGCGACGCCCTCGACGCGTCCCCCGGAGAGGTACGGGTGCAGGTGCTCACCACGCCCGCGAAGGAGGCGGCCCTCATTGCCGATCATCTTCGCCGGGCGCACCTCACCGACGGTGTGCCGTGGTCGGAGATGGCCGTCCTGGTGCGCTCGGTCCCGCTGTCGCTGGCCCCGCTGCGCCGGGCCCTGCTCGCCGCCGGAGTGCCGGTGCTGCAACCGAAACCGGATGTCCCCCTGGCCCGTCGGCGCGGCGCGGGCTGGCTGCTGCTCACCCTCCGTGCCCTGCTGGCCGCCGAAGAGGCCGAGCGCCACCCCGGCCGAACCCCGAAGTTCACCGAGGAGGACGCCCTCGATCTCCTGTCCGGTCCGCTCGGTGGCGCCGATCAGATCAGCCTCCGTCGGCTCCGCCGCGGCATCCGCCGCACCCTGGTCGAACGTGGCAATCGCCGTGGCGGAGAACAGGATCCGCGAACCGCCGACCACACCGGTGATTGGGACGGTACCGAGTCGACCGCACCGAATGTGCCCGGCCGCCAGGACGATACGGGCTCGATCGCCGATATCACCGGGCCGGATGCCGCCGGGGAGCAGGCCGGAGCGGCGGATCCGGATACCGCCGCGGTTGTGCCGGAAACCGTTGTGATCCGGTCGGATACGGCGGGTGCCGGGCAATCTCACGCTGGCGAATTCGACGCGCGTGATCCGGACGGCCGATCCGCCGATCCGGAGACCGAAGATGCTGTCCCGCAGCGCATCCGGCGCGGTGACCCGGCCTCGGGCAGCCGGATCGACGACGACTTCGATCCGCTGGCAGGCGATTTCGACGCACCGCCGGATGTGGACCGTTCGTCGGCGGAAGTGTTGCGGGATCTGATGATCGGGGTGGGGGACACCACGGTGCTGGACCGGCTCACCGAGGTGGAGGCGGCGCCGCTGCGGCGGGTGCTGAAGGCGGTGCGGCGCGGGCAACGGGCCCGGGAGCGCGGCGCCGGACTCGAGGATGTGCTGTGGGCCGTGTGGACGGCCTCGCAGTTGGAACAGCGCTGGGTCCGGCAGTCCGCGCGCGGCGGCGCGGCCGGTATGCAGGCCGACCGGGATCTCGATGCCGTCGTCGGGCTGTTCGACGCGGCGGCCGCCCATGTCGATCGGCTGCCGCACGCCACCATCGAAGGTTTCGTGGATTATCTGCAACAGCAGGAGATTCCGCAGGATTCGGCGCCGCTGACCGATCCCGGTGCGGCCGTCGCGGTGCTGAGCGCGCACGCCGCCGTCGGCCGCGAATGGGAGGTGGTGGTCGTCGCCGGTGTGCAGGAAGGGATCTGGCCGAATCTGCGTCCGCGCGGCACCCTGCTCGGCGTCGAGGATCTGGTGGATCTGCTTGCGGGAGTGGTGGATTCCGGCGAGCGGGTGAGCCGGGCCGCGCCGATCCTGGCCGAGGAGCGGCGGCTGCTGCTGGTCGCCTGCAGCCGCGCGCGCCGGTCGCTGCTGGTGACGGCCGTCGAATCCGTCACCGGTGAAAGGGATCTCGTGCCGTCCCGGTTCCTCGCCGAACTCGATCCCGATGCCGCCCCGGGTGAGCCGGGCCGGGTGCCACCACCGGTCGATCCGGGCCGCGCACTGGTGTTGCAGGCACTGATCGCCGAATTACGTGGCGTGGCTTGCGATTCCGACGAGGTGTCGCAGCGCCGGGAGCGTGCCGCGCGGCAACTGGCCCGACTCGCCCGCGCGGGGGTGCGGGGCGCGCATCCGGATCATTGGTACGGCACCGCGGAACTCAGTTCGCAACTGCCGCTGTGGGGTGACGACGAGGGCCCGGTCTCGCTGTCCCCGTCCACCGTGGAGTTGTTGCAGACCTGCCCGCTGCGCTGGGCGCTGGAACGCCACGGCGGCGGCGACGCGGACAATCCGCACGCGGTCAAGGGCAATCTGGTGCACACCCTGGTGCAGGCGCTGGCCGGCCAGGTCACCGAGGCGCAGGTGAAGGCGGCGCTGGTGCGCGCCTGGAAGGCCGTCGACCCGACCTCCGGCGATACCGGTCCGCACAGCTGGCACTCCCGGCTGGAGCTGCGCCGCACCGAATCCATGCTGGACACCTTCCTGGACTGGCTGCGCAACACCCGCCACGAACTCACCCTGATGGGCGTCGAGGTGCCGGTGGACCTGGTGCTGCCCGCGCTCGATCCGGACCACCACCCGGTGCGGATCCGCGGCCGGGTCGACCGGGTCGAACGGGATACGCTGGGCCGCTTCGTGATCGTGGACGTCAAGACCGCCAAGACCCCGATCTCCAAACAGGCCGCCGAGGACCACGCCCAGCTGGCGACCTACCAGGTCGCCGCCGCGGCGGGCGGCCTCGACGAGGGCCCCGCCGAGGCCGAGCCCGGCGGCGCGCGCCTGCTCTACGTCGCGAAGCCCAGCACCCGCGAGGGCGCCACCCAGCGCATGCAACCGCCGCTGGACCCCGAGGCGCTCGATCGCTGGCGCACCACCATCCACGAGGCCGCGGAGGCCACCCGCGGCCCCAGCTATCTGGCCATGCGCAACGACGGCTGCCGGCACTGCACCGTGGCCGGCAGCTGTCCGGTGCAGGACGCCGGGCGGCAGGTGACCGATTCGTGAGTGACCACGGCGAACGATCCGGTCGGCGCCGCATCACCCCTCGTCAGCTGGCCGATGCCCTCGGCCTGCCGCCGCCGACCGATGAACAGGCCGCCGTGATCGCCGCGCCACCCGGTCCGACCCTCGTGGTCGCGGGCGCCGGCGCGGGCAAGACCGAGACGATGGCCGCCCGGGTGGTGTGGATGGTGGCCAACGGCATCGTCGTGCCGGATCAGGTGCTCGGCCTCACCTTCACCCGGAAAGCCGCGCAGCAGTTGACCACTCGCATCCGCACCCGGCTGTCGAGGCTGGCCGGCGCGCCCCTGCTGCGCGACATCGATCCCGACGGCAGGCTCCGCTCCCTGCTGACCGGCTCCGAACCGGAGATCAGCACCTACCACTCCTACGCCGGCCGCCTGCTGTCCGAACACGGCCTGCTGATGCCGGTGGAACCGTCCTCGACGCTGCTCACCGAAACCCAGCTGTGGCAACTCGCGCATCGGGTCGTCACCACCTGGGACGGCGACCTCGACACCGACCGCACCCCGGTCTCGGTCACCGAGGCGGTGCTCGCGTTGTCGGGTCAGCTGGCCGAACATCTGGTGGAACCGCAGCAACTCGTCGAGGCGCACGCCGAACTCGAGAAACTCGTCCTCACCCTGCCGAGGGGCCCCCGCCAGCGCGGCGGCCCCAGCAAGGAACTGATGAACATCCTCGAGGCGCAACACGAGCGAGTGGCCCTGCTGCCCTTGGTACAACGCCTCACCGAGGAGTTACGCCGCCGTGGCGCACTGGATTTCGGCTCCCAGATGTCACTGGCCGCCCGCCTGGCCGCCGAACACCAGGAGGTCGGCCACGCCGAACGCACCCGCTTCCGCCTGGTCCTGCTCGACGAATACCAGGACACCGGCCACGCCCAGCGCATCCTGCTCGCCGCCCTGTTCGGCGACCTCGACGCCGCCCGCGGCCCCGACCCCGCCACCCCACCACCCCTCGATGCCCCCGCTCCAGCCGACGATGCGACACCCGGAACCACCCCACCCGCCGACACCACGGCCACCACCGGCCCGGCCGGTGACCCGGCGGCCGTCACAGCTTCGGCTGGTGGTGCCTCGCCCATCATTGGCGCCACCGATGCTGCGGGGGCCGACACCGCCTCGGCCGGAGATCCGGGTGGGATCGTCGTCCGGGTCGGCGATACCGTCACTGCCCCAGCCGGATTCGCCGAAGCCGATGAGGCACGACACCGGCTGGCGGTGACCGCGGTCGGCGATCCGATGCAGTCGATCTACGGCTGGCGCGGTGCGTCGGCGGCCAACCTGCCACGCTTCACCACCGATTTCCCCACCGCGCCGGGGGTTCCCGCGCCGATCCTGCCGCTGCTGACCAGCTGGCGCAATCCGCCGGAGGCGCTGGACCTGGCGAATCTGGTGGCGGATCCGCTGCGCGACAGCGGGGTCGCGGTGGACGCGCTGCGGCCCAGGCCCGATGCGACACCGGGTATCGTCGCTCTAGCGCTGACCGAAACCGTTGCGGAGGAACGGGATTGGGTGGCCGAACGGATCGCCGCCGAATGGGAGTCGCACGCCGACGCCGGACTGCCGCCCCCGACCTCGGCAGTGCTGGTGCGCCGCAACGCCGATGCCACCTCCTTGGCAGAGGCCCTGCGCGAGCGCGGCCTGCCGGTGGAGATCGTCGGCCTCGGCGGCCTGCTCGCCACCCCGGAGGTGGCCGACGTGGTCGCCACCCTGCGCCTGATCGCCGATCCCGGCGCCGGTGGCGCGGCGATGCGCGTACTCACCGGCGCTCGCTGGCGGATCGGCGTCACCGATCTGGCCGCGCTCGCCGGGCGTGCCCGGGAACTGTCCATCCGCAGGCCCGCGGAACAGGCCGCCACCATCGCCGACCCCACCGCCCTCGCCGAGGCGCTGCGCGCGGTCGCCCCGGAGCCGGCCGAACAGGCGGGCCTCGCCGACGCGATCGCCGATCCCGGTCCGCCGGAACACTATTCGGAATCCGGCCACGAGCGGATCGCCGCCCTCGGCCGGGAACTGGCGGCCCTGCGGGAGCGCAGCGGCCAGTCCCTGCCGGAACTGGTCGCCGATGTCGAGCGCACCATCGGCGTCGGGGTGGAGACCCAGGCCCGCCGCGCGGCGGCCGGTGGCGGCGCGGGCCGCGAACATCTGGACGCCTTCGCCGAGGTGGTCGCCGGATACGCCGGTGACCATCGCGCCAACCTGCCCGGCCTGCTGGCCTTCCTCACCGCCGCCGAGGAGGTCGAGAACGGTTTGGAGCCCGGCGAGGTCGAGGTCGCCCGCGACCGTGTGCAGGTGCTCACCGTGCACGCCGCCAAGGGCCTGGAATGGGAGGTGGTGGCGGTGCCGCACGTGGCGCGCGGCGTCTTCCCGTCCGGCAACGCGGCCGCCACCTGGCTCGGCGCGCTGGCCGAACTGCCGACCGCACTGCGCGGCGACCGGCAACGCGATCCGGACGGCCCCGACGCCGCGGCGCGCGAGGGTGTCCCCGTCCTCGACCTGGAGAATCTGTACGACCGTACCGATCTGCAACGCGCGCTCGACCAGCACAAGGACGCCCTGCATCGGCGTCGCGTCGACGAGGAACGCCGCCTGTTCTACGTCGCCCTCACCAGAACCGAACGCGCCCTGTTCGTTTCCGCGCACCACTGGGCCGAGACCGGCGCCACGCCGAAGGGCCCCTCGGACTTCCTGCTGGAGCTGAAGCACGCCACCGAGGTCCCCGGTTCCCCGTCCGCGGCCGCCGTCCGCGTCGACCTCTGGTCCGACCCGCCCGCCGCCGACGCGGTCAACCCCTTCACCGACAATCCGGCCAGCGCCGCCTGGCCCCGCGACCCGCTCGGAAAGCGCCGCGCCGCAGTCGAATCCGGCGCGGCCCTGGTCCGCGCGGCCCTGACCGGATCCGTCGCCCCCGAGCCCGCCGCGGCGTCACCACCGGCCCCCACCGCGCCGCCGACGGATCGGCCCCGGCAACTCGACCTGTTCGCCGACCTGGAACCCGACACCCCCGCCGCCGCGAATCCCGTTCCGCCGGAACCGGATCCCGCGGGGCACCGCTTCCTGGACGACATCGCGGACGTCGACGACGACCCCGACGGCTGGGCCACCGACGTCGACGCGCTGCTGGCCGAACATCTCGCCGCCGCGTCGGGGGAGACGGAAGTGGAACTGCCCGCCCAACTTCCGGCGACCGCCCTGGTGGAGATGCGGGACGATCCGGCGAAACTGGCCGCGCGCCTGCGCCGTCCGCTGCCGTATCCGCCGAGTCCGTTCGCGCGCCGCGGCACCGCGTTCCACGCCTGGTTGCAACAGTGGTTCGGCGCGACCCAGCTGATGGATCTCGACGCGCTGCCCGGCGCCGCCGACGGCGACGGCGCCGACGCGGAACTGGTACGCCTGCAGGAGGCGTTCCTGTCCTCCGACTGGGCCGACCGCAATCCGGTGGAGGTCGAGATCGCGTTCGAGACCTCGATCGCCGGAACCCTGTTGCGCGGCCGGATGGACGCGGTGTTCGCCGAATCCGGCGGCCGCTGGCTGGTGGTGGACTGGAAGACCGGCAGCGAGCCCACCCGCGCCGAGGAAGCCGCGGTCGCGATGCAGCTCGCGGTCTATCGCCTGGCGTGGGCACGGCTGATGTCCGCCCGCACCGGCGCCCCCGAAGCCGAACTGCTCACCCGCATCGGCGCGGCCTTCCACTACGTCCGGACCGGTCGCACCATCGCCCCGCGCCACCTGCCCGGACCGGAGGAACTGGCCCGCCTCATCGAGAGCTCCGCCCCGAGCTGGGCCGCCGCGCCGGACGACGAATCGGATTGAGCCGCGGCACAATCGCCGCGATCGCTCAGAACCCCCGGAAGACGCCCTCGTCGTCGGCCGCGTCGGCGATCTCGTCCCATTCCCGCACGGAACCGGTGAGCGCGTTCTCCACCGCGCCCAGTTGCGCCGCCACCACGCGCAGCCCCTCGTGATCCGGGGTGCCCGGCCGGTAGATCACCAGCAGCGGCATATCCGGCGCGGTGACGGCCGTCTTGTCGGCGACGATCAGCAGCTCGCCCAGCGGCCCGGCGGGCGCTTGCTCGACGACCTGGGCCGCGGTGAGATCGGTGTACGCCGCGTCGTCCACGATGTGGGTGTTCGCGCGCGCACCGGTCACCGACGCGGTGGCGACCACCGCCAGCAGCGCCTGCCACGCCGTCTCGTCGGAGAAATCAGTGCGAACCAACAGCGGGGAATCCACCTGCGGCAGAACCTTCATCGACCAGCCTCCCTGATATCCAGGCCGAGACACTACGGTGTTGCCCGCTCCGTCGCAACGAAAGTCGAGCGCTACGCCGCGGCGCGTATCCGCAACGCGGTCCGGATCATCGGTATCTGCAGCGGCAGCCGTGCGATCGATGCGATCCGAACCAGCTTGGAAGTCTTGGGATTTCGCAGGGAATCGACGGTGAACTGGATATTCGCCGGAAAGACCGCGACGAACAACAATGCCGCCAGCGTGCCGCCGAGCCGGCGAGTGCGCGGCACCGCGAGCGCGGTCGCGACGCCGAGTTCGGCGACGCCGGAGGCGTATGTGTAGGTGCGTGCGCGACCGGGCAATTGCGGCGGCACGATGGAATCGAACGGCTTCGGCGCGGCGAAATGCAGCACGCCCATGCCGAACAGCATGCTGCTGAGAAGTCGTACTCGGCGATCGGCCATGAGGGCAGCATTCCACGCGTGTGCCCCGGCGTCGAGTGCGGCGGACGCCGGTACCATCTGCTTCGTGCCGCAGACGATCGGTGGATCCGGTGTTCGGTGAGAAGCCGTCGCGCGGGCTGCCGCGACTGACCGACCGGCCCGACTACGCCCTGGTGGGGGTGTTGCGGATCCCCGAGATGGAGGCCAGTCCCTGGGCCGCCCTGACCCGGCGGGTCGCGGCGGCGGTGCTCATGCTGGTCGCGTCCACGCTGGTCGTCTATTTCGGACGTGGCGGGTATCACGATGTGAAGGGCACCGAACTGTCGCTGCTGGATTCGGCCTACTACGCGACGGTCTCGCTGTCGACCACCGGCTACGGCGACATCACCCCGATCACCCCGGTGGCGCGGCTTATCAACATCGTGATCATCACGCCGCTGCGCGTGCTGTTCCTGATCGTGCTGGTCGGTACCACCCTGCAGGTGCTCACCGAACGGTCCCGGCAGGCGTTCAAGATTCAGCGTTGGAGGCGCAAGGTGCGAAACCACACCGTGGTCGTGGGATACGGGACGAAGGGGCGCACCGCCGTCGACGCGATGCTCGGCGATCGGGTGCAGCCCGCGCAGATCGTCGTCGTCGACACCGATCCGATCATGTTGAAGGCCGCGGCGAATGCCGGGCTGGTCACCGTGCACGGCTCGGCCACCCAGGCCGATGTGCTGCGGCTGGCCGGCGTGCAGCGCGCGGCGGCGGTGGTGGTGGCGGTGAACCGCGACGACAGCGCGGTGATGGTGACCCTGACCGCACGCGAGCTCAATCCGACCGCCAAGATCGTCGCCTCGATCCGGGAGTCCGAGAACACCCACCTGCTGAAGCAGTCGGGCGCCGACTCGGTGGTGGTCTCCTCCGAGACCGCGGGCCGGTTGCTCGGCATCGCCACCAACGCACCCAACGTGGTCGACATGATCGAGAACCTGCTGACGCCGGAGGAGGGTCTGACCGTGACCGAGCGCGATATCGAGCCCGGCGAGGTGGGGGTGTCACCGCGGCACCTCGGCGACATCGTGCTGGGGGTGGACCGCGCGGGCACCCTCATCGAGGTCGGCGATTCGCGGGTCGACGCGCTCGAGGCCGGCGACAAGTTGCTCTATCTCCGGCGGGCCCATGGCTGAGCCCGGAATGTCCGTGACCGCCGAACCTCCGCTCACCGCCGCCGGTCCGGTGGCCGATGCGCAGTACGCTCGACGGGTGTCTGGATTTCAGCTGAAGGATGTGCCCCTGCTGTCGCGTTCCGCACTCGACCGGGCCGAGACCCTGCGTGACGACGAACAGGCGTTGAAGGAGGGCTGGGCCCAGGCGCGGCTGTTGCGGATGAATCGCCGCGGCCAGATCCGCCTCACCGACGGCGCTCTGGTGCTGGACGAGGCGATCACGCTGGCGGCCGAACCGGTTCCGGAGGCGGTGTTCCTCGGCGTCGACGGCGGCAGCCACATCTGGGCGGTGCGCGACAACGACATCGACGGCCAGCTGGTGGATCTGCGCGCGGTCGGCGAATCCCTGCCCACCGACGACATCAGCCTGGGCCTGCTGACCACCGCCATCGCACTGCTGAACTGGCACGATCGCGCTCGCTTCAGCGCGGGCGACGGTACCGTCACCACGGCGGTGAAGGGCGGCTGGTCCCGGGTCAGCGAGTCCGGGCACGAGGAGTTCCCGCGTATCGATCCCGCGGTCATCTGCCTGGTGCACGACGGTGACGAGCGGGTGCTCCTGGCCCGTCAGCACACCTGGCCGCCGACGATGTTCTCGCTGCTGGCCGGATTCGTGGAGGCCGGGGAATCGCTCGAACGCTGCGTGGCCCGGGAGATCCTCGAAGAGGTCGGCGTGGATGTCCGCGACATCCGCTACCTGGGCAGCCAGCCGTGGCCGCTGCCGCGCTCGCTGATGCTCGGCTTCACCGCCGTCGCCGATCCGCAACAGCCACTTGCCTTCTCCGACGGCGAGATCGCCGAGGCGCACTGGTTCACCCGCGACGAGGTCCGGCACGCGCTGACCCTCGGCGCCTGGGGTTCGGTGACCGGCCGCAGCAGCGCCGGCGCCGAGGAACACAAACTGGTACTGCCCGGCTCGATCTCGATCGCCCGCAGCATCATCGAGGCGTGGGCCGCGCAGTAGCCGGGCACACGAACGGAGGCGGGGCCGAAAGCCCCGCCTCGGATGGTGAACGTGGTGCGTACGCGATCAGCTGATGCCGGCCAGGGCCTGCTTCACCTGCGCGAGGCTGGGATTGGTCGCGGTCGAGCCGTCGCGGTACTTGATGGTCGGTACCACGTGGTTGCCGTTGTTGACGCTGCCGACGAACTCGGCGGCCGCGGGATCTTCCTCGATGTCGACCACGTTGTAGGTGATGCCGGCCTCGTCGAGCTGGGTCTTGAGGCGGCGGCAGTAGCCACACCAGGTGGTCGAGTACATGGTCAGGTCGGTAGCAGTCACGCATCCTGCAACAACCCGGCCGTCGATCGTGTTCCCCCGGCGAGCCGATTCAGTCGTCCGGGTCGTCCAGGTCACCGTCCCAGCCCAGCTGGTCGGCGATCCAGCCGTCGAACTGGATGGACGCCTCCATCCAGCTGGTCATATTGCTGACGAAGAAGTTGAGGTCGACCCGGTTGGGCACGATCAGCTGGTACTCGGTGACCATCCGGACCGTTCCGTCCTCCTGGGTGAGGGTGTAGGCCTTGGGCCACAACGTCTCCCGGTTCCAGGCGTCCAGCGCGCCGAGCAGCACCGGCTTGGCTTCCAGCGGGAAGACCCGGTCGTAATAGGTGCGCATGGCGAACAGCTCGTGCTGGGTGCCACGGAAGATGAAATAGATCCGGAACCCCTCGTAGGGCGCGACGAGATCACCCTCGTCGTCGACCCCGTAGGTCAGGTCCATCCGGTCGAGCAACTCGGCGACGAGGTCCCGGTTCGGTCGCACCAACTGCTTCGCATCGTCGGGCATCGACTGATTCTCCCCCGACACGTCCGCGGCCACCGGTTGTCCCTTCCACTCGGGCTTCGATGACCATCCTGCCGGATCCGCGGCAATCGCCGGTCGCGCCGCCGGTGGGCCGCCGTCGTGTCGGGGGTCGCTGTCATGATGGAGGCCGTGCCCGCCCCGGTCCCCGCCACCCCAGCGCCCCGCCCGCTACCCGCCGGACTCGATCCGGAGCAGGCCGCCGCGGTCCTGGCGCCACGCGGGCCGGTATGCGTTCTCGCAGGTGCGGGCACCGGAAAGACCAGAACCATCACCCATCGCATCGCGAATCTGGTGTCCTCGGGCCATGTCCGGGCCGACCAGGTGCTGGCGGTCACCTTCACCGCGCGGGCCGCCGGCGAGTTGCGCAACCGGCTGCGCGCACTGGGTCTCGGTGGTGAGGCCGCCGCGGTCCAAGCGCGCACTTTCCATGCGGCAGCGTTACGTCAACTGAAGTATTTCTGGCCGCAGATCGTCGGCGATGTGCCGTGGCGATTGCTGGACAGCAAGTTCCAGATCGTGGCGCAGGCCGCCCAGCGCACCGGCCTGCTGCGCTCCGGCGGCGGGGCCGCCGAGAGCGTCCGCGACCTGTCCGGCGAGATCGAGTGGGCCAAGGCGTCGCTGGTGGCGCCGGAGGACTACGCGGCCACGGTGGCCCGGCTGCGCCGCGAGACCCCGTACGACGCGCAGAAGGTGGCCGATGTCTACGCCGGCTACGAGACGCTGAAGAACACCGCCGACGGCCTGCTGCTGGATTTCGACGATCTGCTGCTGCACACCGCCGCCGCGCTGGAGGACTATCCCTCGGTCGCGGAGGAGTTCCGCGGTCGCTACCGATGTTTCGTCGTCGACGAATATCAGGACGTCACCCCGCTGCAACAGCGGGTGCTCGACGCCTGGCTCGGCGATCGCGACGATCTGACCGTCGTCGGCGACGCGAACCAGACCATCTACTCCTTCACCGGCGCGACCCCGGGCTATCTGCTCGACTTCTCCCGGCGCTTCCCGGAGGCGACGGTGATCCGCCTCGAACGCGACTATCGCTCCACGCCGCAGGTGGTCTCGCTGGCCAACCGCGTCATCGGCGCCGCGCGCGGCCGCATCGCGGGCACCCGGCTGCAACTGATCGGGCAGCGCGCCGAGGGGCCCGAGCCCACCTTCGCCGAATTCGACGACGAGCCCGCCGAGGCCGCCGCCGCCGCCCGATCGATCGCCCGCCTGATCGAGCAGGGCGTGCCGGCGGCCGAGATCGCGGTGCTCTACCGCATCAATGCCCAGTCGGAGGCGTACGAGCAGGCGCTCACCGAGGCGGGTATCGCCTATCAGGTGCGCGGGGGAGAGGGCTTCTTCCAGCGGCCCGAGGTGCGGCAGGCGGTGCTGGCGCTGCGTCAGGCCGCGGCCCGCGACGATCTGCCCGATGCCCGCGGCCCGCAGCTGGTCACGCTGGTCCGGGCCGTACTGGCCCGGCTCGGCCTCACCACCGAGGAGCCGGCCGGTCAGCAGGCCCGGGAACGCTGGGCGTTGCTGGTGGCGCTGGTGCAGTTGACCGAGGAGCTGACCGTCGCGGATCCCGAGCTGGATCTGCCCGGCCTGTTGCGCGAATTGGCCACCCGCGCCGAATCCCGGCATCCACCCACCGTGCAGGGCGTCACCCTCGCCTCGCTGCACGCCGCCAAGGGCCTGGAATGGGATGCGGTGTTCCTGGTCGGCCTGGCCGACGGCACCCTGCCCATCGCGCACGTCTTCGGTGAGGGCGGTGCGGTCGCCGACGAGGCCGCGCTGGAGGAGGAGCGCCGCCTGCTGTACGTCGGCGTCACCCGCGCTCGCGAACATCTGCAACTGTCCTGGGCGCTCGCGCGCGCCGAGGGCAGCCGCCGGGTCCGGCGGCGCAGCCGCTTCCTCACCGGTCTGGTCCCGGAGGATTCCCCGGCGTCGCTGGTGGCCCGCCCCGGGGGCGATCGCCGCGGCGAGCAGCGGCGGCTGCCCGGTTGCCGGGTGTGCGGCCGTTCCCTGCTCAACACCACCGATACCTTGCTGGGACGTTGCTCGACCTGTCCGGGTGAGGTGGACACCACGCTGCTGAGCGCATTGCAGGATTGGCGGCGCGACAAGGCGGCGGAGCTGTCGGTGAAGACCTTCGCCGTGCTCAGCGCCAACACGCTCACCGCGATCGCCGAGCAGCAGCCGCTCGACGAGCGGGCCCTGACCGCCATCCCCGGGCTGGGCGCTGCCAAATTGCGGCAGTACGGTCCCGAAATCCTGCGCATCGTGCGATCCAGATATCAGGCGCAAGACCCCAAAACCGCAGGTCAAAAATAAGTTGTGCGATTGTGTAAGCCCGTCTTAGGGTGGGATCACGGACCGGGAACGATTCCCGGTGCGCACAGAGACCATCACGACGAGTTCATGGAGGGAGGCAGACCAATGAACGGCATCACGAACTTCGCACGTGCCGGTGTCTACACCGGCACGCCCGAGATGGCGTTCGTGTCCGTCTCCCGGGGGGTCCTCGCCTTGCAGGGGACCGGTCTGTCGATTGCAAGCGTTATCGGTGCCGAAATGCAAGCGCCGAAGCATGTGATCGAGACGGACAAGCACGCGTGGGGTTGGCACCCGGTAGCCGCGAAAGCGGCCGTCGAGGCCTATGGCGCCGATCAGCCGTTCGGCCCGCAGACCGCCCGCCTCCGCAACGCAAGCCCACCAGTGACCGTGATCAGCAGACGTCGACGAAGTCGACAACGGTAGGGAACACCACCCAGCCTCCTGGCCACGGATCGCTCGAAGCGAAACCGTGGCCATAGTTTTCAAGGCTCTCAGCCACCCGGCACCGGTTTCGCGGAAGACAACGAAACCACCGCTGCAACGAGCTGAAGGAGCAAGACGTGTCCACCGCGACCACTCCTCGCGTGACATGCCGAAACACCGTGACCTCCACTCCCCGTACCCGGGGAGTCGCGCTCACCCTGCCCTGCCGTGTCGGTAACCCCGATCTGTGGTTCGCCGAGACTCCGGCCGAGCTGGAAGAGGCGAAGGCGCTGTGCGCGACCTGCCCGATCCGTTCGGGTTGCCTCCGGGCGGCCCTGGATCGCGCTGAGCCCTGGGGGGTCTGGGGCGGCGAGATCTTCGAACAGGGTGTCGTGATCGCCCGCAAGCGGCCGCGCGGCCGCCCGCGCAAGGTCGCCCTGGTGTGAGCGCCGGGTTCCTGCCCAGGTCACATCACGAGCGTGGCACCCACGCCGGCTATCGTCCCGACTACCGACGAGCCCCGCATCTCTGTCCCGAGATGCGGGGCTCGTTCCGTGTTGCGGGCCGGTCCCGCCGATCAGGCTGCGGGAAAGGCGATCTCGGGCGCCTGCCCGGAATCCAGCAGGAAATATCCGAGGAAGGTCACCCCCTCGTCCAGCGCGTCGAAGCGCGCGATCCGCACGTCACCCGGCTCGTGGAAGACGTCGCCGGGTCCGAGGATCGAGGCCGGCTCGCCGTCGATCTGATAGATCACGGACCCGCTCTCGATACTGCCGAACACCGGCCCGTTGTGGACGTGCAGCCCGGCCGGGACGCCCGGCGCGATCGTGATACGCCGGATCTCGACCCGATGTGCGGTCTGCACCGGCGCCACCGGCTGATCCAGCACGATCACGCGCGAGATCGGCGGAAAGTCCTCGGCGGCACGGCCTTCGAGATATTCGGCGTCGGTCACGGGCTCTCCGGCCTCGGTTTCCCGGCCGTCGTCCGCGATCTCCTCGATCGCGAGGTGGGTCATCGGCTCGGTGGGAGTTGCTCCGTGCCAATGCCATTCGCCGGCCTCGATACGCACGGTATCGCCGACCCGGACCGATTCGACCGCCCCGCCGCGTCGTTGCACCAGACCACTGCCCGCGGTGACGATCAGGGTCTGCCCTGTCGGATGGCGATGCCATACGGTCCGTGCCCCCGGGGCGAACCGGACGCTGTCGATCTGCGTCCGGGACGGCCCTTCCGCCACGGAGATCGAGTCGATCCAAGCCCTGCCGGTGAACCATTCGCCGGGAGCGGCCACCGCGGCCGCGGGGGAGATGCGCATGATGTCGTGATCCTCTTCGCGTGTGGCATCGAATTAGGTTGTCGCAGTGTTGATGTCGTGACCGACTGCATGTGCGGCGAGCAGTGCGAGAATTCCCGCGATCGCCTGATCGAAGACCTCGGCGCTGCCGGCCGCGCGCGCGAGTACATAACCACCCTGGAGCGCGGCGACCAGTGCGGCCGCGGTGGCGGCCGGATCCAGTGGCGGCCGTAGTTCGCCGCACGCGAGCCCCCGGTGGATCTCGTCGGCGAGCCGGTCACGCAGCCAGCCGAGGGTCTCCTCGACCGGTGCGCGCAGTGCGGGGGTGGCCATGACCTCGGGGTCCTGGGTCAGCCCGCCGATCGGACAGCCGCGCAACACCGCACGCTCACGTCGCAGATATCCGGCGAGGCGCTCGACGGCGGTGCCCGGCGCGGACAGTTGCGTCTCGACCGAGGCTCGCATTTCCGCGGCGGTCTTCCGGATGGCCTCCACCGCGAGGTCCTCCTTGCCCGCGAAGTGGTGGTACATGCTGCCCTGGCCCGCACCCGCGCGCTGCTGAATGGTTTTCGGGCTGGTACCGACATAGCCGCGCTCCCACAGCAATTCACGCGTGCTGTCGACCAGTCGATCTCGTGTGCTCACCTCTCGAGTGTACATACTGATAGGTACAGAGACGGGAAAAGGCTACTTCCGCCGCGGATCGGAGTGCCGTGTGGACGAGCCCGGCGAAATCCGGCGGCGGCGCAGGCGCGCGTCGACGCCGACCGGGCCGGGAGGAGCGCGAAAGTTCAGCCGGCCGTGCGGTATTCGGCGTAGCCCGGAACCCAGTCGTACATGAGGCGCATGAAGGGGACCTCGGCGTCGAGCTGGGCGGAGATGCCGATCGAACCCATCAGGACGCGGAAGATCATGGCGTGCTGCGGGGGAAGCTGCAGCGACCACGAGGTGCGGATGTCCGGATCGGAGATGTCGGTGGCCCGGCCCGCCACCCGCCGCATCCAGCTGCGGGTGAAGTGGAAGGTCTCGGTGCGGATCGGGTCGGCGAACGGACGCATGAGATCGGCGATCTCGCGGTGGGTGACCGCGCGGCCGGGCAGCACCCAGCCGTCCTCCTGCATCAGCTCGGTCAGCTCCTCGTAGCGGTCCTCCGCAGCGAGGGCCACCATCCGGCCCAGGATCGGCGGGAAGCCGTCGGGCAGCGCCGCGCAGGCGCCGTAGTCGATGACCGCCAGGCGGCCGTCGGCCAGCATCATGAAATTGCCGGGATGTGGGTCGCCGTGCAGTAGGCCCACGATCGACGGCGAGCTGAAGTCGAATTCGGCCATCAGGGTCGCCACTCGATTACGCAGGTCGCGGGTGCCCTCGGGGTCCTCGATGCCCTGCGCGATGATCGCCGACACCGGGGTGGCGTCGAGCCATTCGGACACCACCACCTTCGGCGCGCTGGCCACCACCTTCGGCACCACGAACTTCGGATGCCCGTCGTAGCCCTTGGCGAAGGCGCGCTGGTTGTTCGCCTCCAGGCGGTAGTCGAGCTCCTCCTCCATACGCTCGGTGAGCTCGGCGATCACCGGTTTCACATCGGAGGCCTGGAGCAGCGAACTGATCATGCCGGTCATCCGGGTGAGGGTCTTCAGGTCCGCGCGCAGCGCCTCGTCGGCGCCGGGGTACTGCACCTTCACCGCGACCTCGCGGCCGTCGGACCACACCGCGCGATGCACCTGGCCGATACTCGCCGAGGCCGCGGGTGTGTCGTCGAATTCCCGGAAGCGTTTCCGCCACGCGGTGCCCAGCTGCTGGTCCAGCACCCGGTGCACGGTGGCCGCGGGCATCGGCGGCGCGGCGGCCTGCAACTTCGTCAGGGCCTCGCGGTAGTGCTCGCCGAACTGCTCGGGTACTGCGGCCTCCATCACCGACAGCGCCTGCCCGAACTTCATCGCGCCGCCCTTGAGCTCACCGAGCACGGTGAACAGCTGCTCGGCGGCCTGCTGGTTGAGCTGGGCGTTTATCTCGTGCCGGTCGCCACCCGCGAGACGACGGCCGAAGCCGACCGCAGCGCGACCAGCGATCCCCAACGGGATCTTGGCCAGCTTCGCATTGCGGGACGATCGGCGGCTCACGATCTCTGACACCCTCCCATCATGGCTGAATAATCACCGAATGTGCCATGCGAAATCGGCCACCCCGAGTATTCGGCCTGCCGATTCACCGCGTGGCCCCGGTCAGCGTGCGGCATCCGCAGGCGCGATGCGGGCGCCAGCGGCGGCTGTGGATCCGATGCGAGTCGGGGTCGAGTTCCAGCGTGGCGTCGAGGGTTTCCGGTGGACGGGCCACTCGGCCCGCGAGGATCACCTCGAGTTCGCGCAGTGCCAGCGCGGCGGTCGCGGTCACCGTCGCGGGTGTGGCGTAACCCACTCTTCCCAGCAACTGCGCGGCCAGATGCGGCCACTGCGCGTCGAGATCGTTCCTGATCAGGTCCGCGCACCGCAGGCAGCTGGTGCCACCGGGCAATACCAGCGGCCCGACGATGCCCCGGCCGTCGCGCACCCGCACCTGCAGATGCGGTATCCGGCGCAGAACCAGATCGCTGACCAGTTGCGGCTCGGGCACCAGCAGATCGGTGAGCACCACCAGGTCCGCACCCCGGATCGCCGCTGCGGCCCCCTCGAGGTCCCGCGTGCGGGTCGGCCGCAGGCCCAGCCGCCGCACCCCGCCGACCACCGCCTCCGACAGTGGCCCGCGCCCGTGCACATGGACCGTCCGCACCCGGGCCTGCCCGGACGCCGGTAGCAACAGCAGCCCGGCCGCGTCGATCTCCGCGAGCAGTTGCAGTGTGACCTCGGGACCGACCCCGAGCCGATCGGCCTGCCACACCACCTCGGGATGACTGCGCAGCCCGTCGAGCAGCCGCAGGAATTCGACCACGACCTCGGGGCGGACCCCCGGCGGTTCGAGTACGACCGCCCCCTCCGGATCCCACCCCAGTTGCACCGCCCCGCCGGGCCGCCGCAACACGGCCACCCGCGGATGCAGCATGGGCCCCTTGGGCCGGAACATCGTCATAACCCGAGTATCCGACCCTCGGGTCCCGCAGGGAAGCTACAGGTCACAGCCGCACACCGTGCTGAGATTCGCACCCGATGCACGACCCGGAGGCCCGTGGATCAGGCCGGTTCGTCGCCGGGCTGCTCGTCCGCGGCGGCACCGGACCCACCGTCTTCACGGTTCTTGCGGTCCCGCTCGGCCTGCTCCCGGGCCTCGGTCTCGGCGAGCTGGGCCAGCGGATCGTCGAACATCCCCGTGCCGCCGCCGACCACGCCGTCGATGAACCCGGCCGGAGTGTCCAGATCATCGGAGGTGGGCAGCAGGTCCGGGTGGGCCCAGATCGCGTCGCGGGCCTCGAGCCCGGCGTCGGTGGTCAGCCGCCGCCACAACGCGGCCGCTTCCCGCAGTTTGCGGGGACGCAACTCCAGGCCGACCAGTGTCGCGAAGGTCTGCTCGGCGGGTCCGCCGGAGGCGCGCCGCCGGCGCAGCGTCTCGGCGAAGGCGCCGGACCCGGGCAGCCGATCGCCGACGGCATCGCCGACCACGACCTCCACCCAGCCCTCGATCAGGGCCAGCAGCGTCTCCAGCCGCTCCAGCGCGGCCTTCTGCTCCGGGGTGGTCTGCGGCTCGAAAGTGCCCTGCGACAACAACTCCTCCAGTTTGGCGGGGTCGGCCAGCGACATCGGATCGAGGTTCTGCGCGGCCTCCTCGATCGCGGAGAAGTCCATCCGGATACCGCGCGCGTAGTCCTCGACCGCGCCGAGCACCTGCTGCCGCAGCCACGGCACGTGCCCGAACAGCCGCTGATGCGCGGCCTCCCGCGCGGCGAGGTAGACCAGCACCTCGCTCTCGGGGCGTTCGAGGCCCTTCGCGAACTCCGAGATCGCGGCCGGCAGCAGCGCGGCGGTACCCGCGGGACCGAGCGGCAGGCCGATATCGGTGGAGGTCAGTACCTCCTTGGCCAGCTGGCCGAGGGCATTGCCCAGCTGCGAGCCGAACGCCATGCCACCCATCTGGCCCAGCATGCCGATCATCGGCGCCGCGAACTCCTTGGCCTCCTCGGGCAGGGTCGAGGTCCACATGCCGGAGACCTGCTCGGCGACCGGATCACACAACCGCTTCCAGGTGGGGACCGTCTCCTCGATCCAGTCGTTCGGCGTCCACGCCACGGTCTTCGATGCGCCGGCGGGCAGGGTGGTGGCCGCGTCGAGCCACAGCTCGGCGAGGTGGGCGGCATCGGCGACGGCACTGCGCGATCCGGCCGAAACCGGTGCGACGGTGGCGCCGAGCTGCTGGCGGGCCAGCCGCTTGGCGAGCTCGTAGTTGACCGGGCCCGATTGGCTGCCCGGCTGGCCCATCGTGGAGAACATCTGGCCCAATGAGGTCAGCATCTGGCCGAGCGCCGACGGATCGAATCCCGCTCCGGAACCACCCATCGGAAATCCGAACGGATTGTTCGCGCCGGAACCGGACCGATCGTCCCGCTTGTCGGGGTCGTCGTCGCGGTTCGAGAAGCCGAAGGGCACGTCGCTCATAGTGCCAACGTTACGCTGGTGCCGTCGGGCCAGCCGCTACTGTGGGCCGGGTGAACCGTCGGATCCTCACCCTGATCGCGGCCTTGTTGCCCATCCTCGTGCTCGGTGTCGTCGGCAGTGCCGTGGAGGTACCTTTCGTCGCGTTGGGGCCTGGTCCCACCTTCAATACGCTCGGCGATGTCGAGGGCAGACAGGTGGTCGACGTACAGGGCGCGCCCGTGGATCCGACGTCCGGAAACCTCAACATGACCACGGTCTCCGTTCGCGACGGGCTGAATATCTTCGAGGCGTTCGGGTTGTGGGCCGACGGCCGGTACGGCCTGGTACCGCGCGCGGAGGTGTACCCGCCCGGAGTGCCGCGCGATCAGGTCGACAAGTCCAATCAGCAGGATTTCAAGGACTCCGAGGACAACGCCGAACTGGCGGCCCTGCACTACCTGAAGTATCCGACCAGGGTGCGGCTGCGGGTGGTCGCCGACGACGGCCCGGCCAAGGGCGTACTCCAGGTCGGCGACGAATTGGTCAGTGTCGCAGGCAAACCCGTCGCGACGTCGCAGGACGTGGTGGACGCGGTCCGGGGCGGGCAGCCCGGCACCTCGGTGCCGATCGTGCTGCGCCGCGACGGCGCCGAACAGACCGTCACCGTGAAACTGGGTGCGCGCCCGGACGATTCGGGCAAGGGCTACCTCGGCGTCACCCCGGAGGAGGCCGCGCAGGGCCCGCTGCGGGTGACCTTCAACCTCGCCGACATCGGTGGCCCGTCCGCGGGCCTGATGTTCAGCCTCGCCCTGATCGACAAGCTCAGCAGCGGAACCCTCAACGGCGGCAAGTTCGTCGCGGGTACCGGCACCATCGACCCGCAGGGCAAGGTCGGCCCGATCGGCGGCATCCAGTACAAGATGATCGCCGCCCACGAGGCCGGCGCGGAGACCTTCCTGGTTCCCGCCGACAACTGCAACGAGGCCAAGCAGCGCGCCCCCGAGGGGCTGCGGCTGGTCAAGGTCGACACCCTGACCACCGCGGTGCAGTCCCTGGAGTCGATCACCGCGGGCCGGGCCACCCCGACCTGCGGATAGCGCTATTCGGGATCCTGCTCGAGGGTGTTGCGCAGCGCGGCGACGATATCGTTCGCCAGATTCGGATAGGTGCGCAGGTCCAGGTCGCCGAACGGATCCTCGTCCTCGTCCGCGGCGGGCCGGACCTGCAGCAGCGCCAGTGAGGTGCCGTCGCGCAGCACACCGGCGAACAGCCGGGCGTCGCGGCGATCGGGGTGGGTGGCGGCGGTGTCGCGGGCCGCGCGCCCGGCCGCGTCGCGATCGGCGAGCACCGGGAACATCGCGTCGTCCAGCGCCTGTTCGGCGTCCGGCGGCAGCACCAGAATCTGCTGTACGAGAACACATCCCGTCACCGACTCGGGCCAGCTGGTGGTGGACAGGAATTCGTCGATCGCCAGTTCGCTGCTGACATCGTCGGGAAACGGCTCCTGCGCGATCGGGGTGAGTTCGGCGCCGTCGTCGAGTTCGTCCTGCAGTGACGGTTCGGCCGCCACCAGATCCAGCGTCGGCACCAGTGCGAACATCTGCGGCGGCCGGTCCCAGCCCTCGGCGTCGGCATATTCCGCGACCTCGCGGATACAGCGGTACAGAGCGGAAGCCGGGTTAGCAAGAGTCACGGGCAGCAACTGTAAGGCCTCCGCCGGAGGGCCGGACACCTACCGCGCCCGGGTTGGTGAGGCATTCGATCGAACGCAAGCCGTTTTACGTAGAGTGGGGCGCGATGGTCCCCTGGGACCACCCCGACATCGGACTGCGGCGTGCAAGTACGGGCGCCGCCGGACCTGGGAGAGTGGCATCGTGGGCATGCGCCCCCCGACAGGCTTACCAACGCTGTCTCGACGCAGCCGGGTGCTGCTTGTGACGGCCCTCGTGCTGGCGGCGTTGCTGCTGGTCGGGCCGCGATTGACCGACGCTTACACCAATTGGCTGTGGTTCGGCGAGGTGGGGTTCCGGCGGGTGTACGGCACGGTCCTGCTGACCCGGATCCTGCTGTTCCTGGTGATCGCCGTCGCCGTGGGCGCGGTGATCTGGCTGGCGATGCTGTTCGCCTACCGGGCCCGGCCGGTGTTCGTGCCGACGGCCGGGCCGAACGATCCGATCGCGCGGTACCGCACCACGGTGATGGGCCGGCTGCGACTGTTCGGTATCGGCATCCCGGGTCTGGTGGGCCTGCTGTGCGGACTGGTCGCGCAGTCGAGCTGGGTGACGGTGCAGTTGTTCCTGCACGGTGGCTCGTTCCACATCAAGGATCCGCAGTTCGGGCTGGACGTCGGTTTCTACGCCTTCGATCTGCCGTTCTACAAGATGGTGCTGAACTGGCTGTTCGTCGCCATCGTGATCGCGTTCTTCGCGAATCTGATCACGCACTACGTCTTCGGCGGTCTGCGGCTGTCCGGCCGGGAGGGCACGCTGACCCGGCCCGCCCGCGTCCAGCTGGCGGTGATCGCCGGGCTGTTCGTGTTGTTCAAGGCGATCGCGTACTGGTTCGACCGGTATTCACTGCTGTCGAGCACCCGCAAGGAGTCCACCTTCACCGGCGGCTCCTACACCGATATCAACGCGGTACTGCCGGCGAAGCTGATCCTGTTGTCGATCGCGGTGATCTGCGCGCTGGCGTTCTTCGCCGGTGTGGTGCTGCGCGACCTGCGGGTGCCGGCCATGGCGGCGGCGCTGCTGGTGCTGTCGTCCATCCTGGTCGGCGCGGTGTGGCCGCTCATCGTGGAGCAGTTCGAGGTGCGGCCGAACGCGGCCACCAAGGAATCCGCCTACATCCAGCGCAACATCACCGCCACCCGGCAGGCGTACGGACTCACCGACGACAAGGTCTCCTACGTCGACTACAAGGGTGTCGAGACGAAGGATCCGTCCACCATCCCGGCGGATCAGCAGACCATCAAGAACATCCGGCTGCTGGATCCGAACCTGTTGACGCAGACCTTCATCCAGCGGCAGCAGTTGCAGAACTTCTACGGATTCCCGGATCCGCTGGACATCGACCGCTACACCATCAACGGCGAGGTCCAGGACTACATCGTGGCCGCGCGAGAACTGGTGCCGCAGAACCTGTCCGGTAACCAGACCGACTGGATCAACAAGCACACCGTCTACACCCACGGCGACGGTTTCGTTGCCGCGCCGGCCAATCGGGTGAACGTCGCGCCGCCGAAGGAGACCCAGCAGGCGGCGACCGGCTCCGGCAGCAGCAATCCGTCGACCGGCGGCTACGGCTATCCGGTGTTCAACCTGGGTGACCAGTCCACGGTCAGTGACCTGTTCACGCCGAAGGACAAGCAGGCCATCAAGGTCGATCAGCCGCGCATCTACTTCGGCGAGATGATCTCCAAGTCGGATGCGGACTATGCGATCGTCGGCGGCAATGCCCAGCCGCCGCGCGAATACGACACCGGCACAGACCAATACACCTACTCCGGCCGCGGCGGCGTGCCGATCGGCAACTGGCTCAACCGATTCGCCTTTGCCGCCAAGTACGCCGAACGCAACATCCTGTTCTCCGGGGCCATCGGATCCGATTCGAAGATCATCTTCAATCGTGATCCGCGGGACCGGGTGGCGCAGGTGGCGCCGTGGCTGACCGCCGACGGCGCCGTCTATCCGGCCGTGGTCGGTGGGCGCATCCTGTGGATCGTCGACGCGTACACCACGCTCGACAACTTCCCCTACGCGCAGCGCACCTCGCTGGACGGCGCCGCGGAGGATTCGATCGACCAGAACACCGGCCGCGTGCTGCCCCGCAAGGAGGTCAGCTACATCCGCAACTCGGTGAAGGCCACCGTCGACGCCTACGACGGCACGGTGACCCTGTACGAGACGGATCCGAGCGATCCGGTCCTGCAGGCGTGGCGCGGGGTGTTCCCCAACACCGTGAAGCCGTCGAGCGCGATCACGCCGGAACTGCGGGCCCACTTCCGCTATCCGGAGGATCTGTTCAAGGTGCAGCGGGAGATGCTGGCCCGCTACCACGTGAACGATCCGCGCGAGTTCTTCACCAACAACGCCTTCTGGTCGGTGCCGAGCGATCCGACCTCGGACGCACCCACGACGGCCCATCAACCGCCGTACTACGTGCTGATGGGCGATCCGAAAACCGGTAAGGCCGCGTTCAAACTGACCAGTGCGATGGTCGGTTTCCGCCGGAACTTCCTGGCGGCCTATATATCCGTGGATTCCGACCCGGACAACTACGGCAAATTCACCGTGCTGAAATTACCTACGGACTCGCAAACCCCTGGCCCCCAACAGGTTCAGACGTCGATGACCACCGACGCCCGGGTGTCGAGTGACCGCACGGTCCTCACCGGCGGCAATACCAACAAGATCAAATATGGCAACCTCCTGACCCTCCCGGTGGGCGACGGCGGCGTCCTGTACGTCGAACCCTGGTATCTGGAACGCAACAGCGGCCCCAACGCCGCCTCCTTCCCCCAGTTGGTGAAGGTGCTGGCCAGCTACGCCGACAAGGTCGGCTACCAGGCCACCCTGGGTGACGCCCTCAACGACGTGAAGGACGGCCTGGGCGGCGGCGCCACCCAGCAACCCGGCCAGCAGTCGGTCCTCCCGCCGAGCGTCCCCGGCGGCGGCACCCAGCCGACCCCGAGCACCCCGACAACCCCACCGATCCTGCCCCCCACCGGCTCCGCCGGCCGCGACGCCGCGGTCAAGGAGATGAACGACGCCCTCAAGTCCGTCCAGGACGCCCAGCACTCCGGCGACCTGGGCCAACTCGGCCGCTCGCTGGAGGTCCTGCAGAAGGCGATCGACGACTACAACAAGACGGGGGGCTAGCGCTCGTCCACCAGGGCGGCTCCGCCGATTCCGGCGGAGCCGCCCTGCTGTGTGGGCAGCGGCACGGTCCCCGGCCTGCTCAGTCGACGAACAGATCGGCGGCCGACGTCGCGGTGAGTGCTCTGTCGACCCAGGCCGCGAGCAGGTCCGCGTCGTGCGTATCGGTGATACGGGCACGGATGTCGTCCGGGACCTCGATGTCGCGACGGTCCAGAATGAGCAGCAGGGTGTGGGCCACGCCCTCGGCAAGGCCCTCGGCGTGGCCTTCGGTCCGCCCCTCATCCCGTGCCGCAGCCCACAGTTGGTTCGCGGTCTTCGAGCGATAGAACATCTCCACGGACACGATCTTCCTCCACAGGTCACCGGCCGGCGAGTCACCGAGGCCGAATTCGGTCAGGTCGGCGAAGTTGTCACCATCTCCGCTGTCGATCTGTTTCATGGCTTTGGCCAGGACTGTCAATATCTCATCGATGCGTGGATCGTCGGCATGGGCGATCGCCGACAGCACCGCCAGCGGGATGTCGTCCGCGGCCGTCTCCGCGTCGGTGATGACGGGTAACTCCGCAGGGCCCAGCACAATCGGGTGTATCACCAGGGTGGCGTGGAACGGGTGGCCGATGGGCGGCAGGGTACGGATCCTGCGAGCGGTCGCCGCGTCGTCGGTGACGACCAGCAGCACCACCGGTAGTTCGTATTTGGTGTGGACGTAGGTCACGTAGTAGGGCCACGTCGCGCTCTTGTCCGGATCATACGAGCGCTGTGCCTCCACCGCGAGAATGAATGTGCCTGCGGCAGTGAGGATTCGCAGCAGCGTGTCCACGCGTCGTTCGATGGGTTCGATGGTCGTGAGGTCGACGGACAGTAGCTCGACCTCGAGCGGATCGGGGAACGGCAGATCCAGTGCGCGCGTGGCGCGGGCGAACATACCGGGGTCGGTCTGGAAGATCCGGTGCATCGCTTCGTGTTGGGAACTGACCATGCCGCCCAAGGTAGCGGCGAAATCTCGAAGATACGTTCGAGTGATTCGACCCAAATGTGCCATCGGAGCGTCGTTTCCGACACTCCGTACGGATTGGTTGCGAAGCCGTTCGTTGTGCTATGCGGATCGGCTATTGCGGGAACGGCAGCGGCGCTGGGGGTCCCGGTGGGGCCCGCAGCGCCGCTGTGGTCGTGGGCTCAGTGGCCGAGGGACTGGATGAGTCCGTCGTTGTCCTGCAGGAAGTGCTGGTACTCGCCGGCGACGCCGAACTGGTTCGCGAGTTGGTCGCCGGTGGTGCGCGCCTGCTCGATGAGTGCTTGACGCTCGTTCGGGGCTTGCGGGGCAACGGGTTCCGGTGCGGGGGCCGTCTCGACGATCGGCTCCTGGGAGGTGGGGCCCCAGCGCAGGTACTTGCCGCAGACGGGCCAGGCGCCGGCGCCCTGGGAGGCGAGGACGTTCTCGGCGACGCGGACCTGCTCGTCCTTGCTGGCCTCGCTGGCCACGCCGCTGCCGCCGTTGGCGCGCCAGGTGCTCTGCGTGAACTGCAGGCCGCCGTAGAAGCCGTTGCCGGTGTTGATGTGCCAGTTACCGCCGCTCTCGCACTGCGCGACACCGTCCCAGTCGTGGGCCGGTGCGGCGGAGGCCAGTGCGGATACTCCGAACGGTACGGCGGCGAGCGCGCCGGTGAGGGCGACGGCGCCGAGGACGCGATTCGAGAACTTCCGGTTCATGGTCATGTGGTGTGTCCCTCCCCGTGCACGCCGCGCCGGCGCCGTGGCGCCGCGTCCCTGCCCCCAGGAGGTCGGGGTTCCCGGGCCGCGGGGCAGGGTTGCGGTGTGCAGCGGTCCGGGTCGGACCCGTCACGGATGTTCCGGGCCGAGAACGAGATTAACTAACGAATTCGATCAGATCACGTCTTGATAACACGGGTAATGGTATGTAATGCATAACTGCGTAAAGCGTTTCGTCGCAGCTCGGCAATGCCATGACGGAAAATCCGGACGGTCTGTTATTCGGCCGTGATGTGTCGTGAATCACTCCCGAAAAGTGACTTGCGTCACGTTTGCCCGCTCTCGAATCCGGTGACGCGCGCGGATGCAGATTGAAATCGCATGATTTTTCGTCTCGGCCGGGACCGATAATTGCGGTCCATACGGGATTCGGGCCTTTCCGACCGGAAAACTCCGGCGGCACAACGATATCGAACCGGCGCGGCGCTGAAACTTAACCGGCGTACCGGTTCCGCGTCACGGTCAATTGGCCGTGCCGACGGAACCGGTACGCCGGAATACGACGAAACGACAGTGGGACCGAGGCGAAACCTCGGTCCCACTGCGATGTTCGGGCGAAAGTCAGAGCGACAGCACGGTGGCCGCCGCGGTGCCCGGGGCACCGTAGACCTGGGCGTAACCCACCCGCGGGTTGTTCGGTACCTGCCGCTCGCCGGCCTGTCCGCGCAGCTGGAGCACCAGCTCGTAGACCTGCCGGATGCCGGAGGCGCCGATCGGCTCACCGTTGGCGATCAGGCCGCCGTCGGTGTTCACCGGCAGCCGGCCGCCGATCTCGGTGGCGCCCTCGGACAGCAGCTTCTCCTGGTCGCCGTCGGCGCAGAAACCGTTCTCCGCCATGTGGATCAGCTCGGCGCCGGCGTCGGTGTCCTGCAACTGGATGACGTCGACGTCCTCCGGGCCGATGCCCGCGGCCTCGTAGGCGGCCCGCGAGGCGTAGACCGTCGGCGAGACGTCCTCGTCCACGGCGGCCCAGGTGCTGTGCACCTCGTACGCGCCGTAGCGGCGGGTGCGAATCGCGGTGGAGCGCAGGTACACCGGCTGCGAGGTGTACCGGTGGGCGATATCGCCGCGGCACATGATCACCGCCGCCGCACCCTCGTCCGGCGAGCAGAACATGTACTGCGTCAACGGGTAGTTGAGCATCGCCGAGTTCAGGATGTCGTCTTCCGCGATCGGCTTGCGCCGGAACGCGTTCGGGTTCAGCACGCCGTTGCGGATGTTCTTCGCGGCGATCTTGGCGAGGGTGCGCTGCGAGATGCCGTGATCCTGGATGTAGCGATTGGCCTTGATGCCGAAGAACTTCGTGGTGACGAACTGACCGTTCTCCGCGTACCAGGCGGGCAGGCCGAGCTTCGCCGGATCGTCGGTGAACGCACCGCGCGGATGCTTGTCCATGCCGACCGCGATGCCGATGTCGTACCGGCCCGAGCGGATCGCCTCGGCGGTCTGCTCGATCGAACTCGCCGCTGTCGCACAGGCATTGAACACGTTGGTGAACGGGATACCGGTGAGGCCGACCAGCCGGGTGACCGCGTCCGGGTTGCTGACCTCGTAGCTGCCGCCGAAGCCGAACTGGATGTCCTTCCATTCGACCCCGCCGTCGGCGAGCGCGAGATGGATTGCGTCGGCGCCCATTTCGATGGCCGACTTGGGGAACCGGCCGAACGGATGCAGGCCGATGCCGATGATGGCAACGTCGTTCATGTCTGTCTCCTTCAGGCCGGCTGGAATGCGACGGTCACGACCTCGTCGCCCGCCTCGTCGACGTACAGCGGCACGAAGGTCAGCTCGAGCTCCATACCGATCTTCAGATCGTCCGGGTTCGCGGTGGTCAGCCGCGACTCCACCCGCACCTCGTCACCGAGCTGGACCAGGCCGATGCCGAACGGCTCGAACGTGTCGGCGGTCTCCTTGCCCGCGTACGGCAACTTCGGGACGAAGCCCTGAGTCGTCCAGGCCACCAGGGTGCCGCGGCGCGGCAGCAGCCGCTCCGCCATGTCCGGCTTGCTGCATCGCGGGCAGTGATCCTGCTTGGGCCACGTCACCGCGCTGCACGAACCGCACCGGCTGCCGATGAGCTGCGGGTCCTCTGCAGGCCACGTGGATGCTTCGGGCGCGAGCGCCTTCGCCATGTCCCGTCCTCCGTAATTCGTTTGCCCAGGTCACCGGGCCGATCGCGATCAGCGCCGACCCGCCTATGTCGATATTGGAAATGTGATTCTCAGAATTGTACACACGGTTTTCGTACGGAGTAAGTGATTGCGGGCACCCGTATTGCCGTCGACTCGGCCGATCGCCGGAAACTGCCTCTCATCAGGCGATTGGGAGTTCCGGCAGTGCGTACGGTAGCGTTGTCCACAGCGACGCGGGGTGGAGCAGCTCGGTAGCTCGCTGGGCTCATAACCCAGAGGCCGCAGGTTCAAATCCTGTCCCCGCTACTCACGGAAGGCCCCGGAACTCCTTGGTTCCGGGGCCTTTTCGCTTCTCCGCGTCATGATCGCCGAATCCCGCCGGGATTCCGCTCCGTCGTCTAATATAACTTCAAACTTATATAAGGAGGATGGTCATGAGCCTGCTGGAAGATCCGATCGCCACCGCCGGCCTGGTGGCCCGCGAGGTCCGGACCGGGTCCCGCGACGGCGCCACCACACGGATCGCCGTCGCGCGGCGGACCTACCCGACCGACCGGGCCGACCTGTGGGACGCGCTCACGAGCGCGGACCGGCTGCCGCGCTGGTTCCTGCCGGTGGAGGGGGAGTTGAAGCCGGGTGGCCGCTATCAGCTCGTCGGCAATGCCGGCGGCGTGATCGAGGAGTGCGACGAGCCGCGCCGCCTGGCCGTGACCTGGGAGATGGGGCCGCTGGTGTCCTGGCTCGAGGTGAACCTGACCGATGCGGGCGCGGGCACCGTCCTCGAACTCGTGCACGAGGCGCCGGTCGATCCGCAGTTCTGGACCGAGTACGGACCGGGGGCGGTCGGCGTGGGCTGGGATCTCACGCTGATGGGCCTGGGACTGCACATCGAGTCGGGCGCGGCCGTGGATCCCGAGGTGGGAGCGGCATTCCCGACCACCCCCGAGGGCCGGGAGTTCGCGCGCGCCGCCGCGACCGCGTGGGCCCGCGCCGCGACCGCCGACGGCGACGACCCCGCCGCCGCACAGGCCGCCGGCGAGCGCACCTTCGCCTTCTACACCGGCGTGCCCGAGGACGGTACGGAGTCCTGATGGAGCGGGCGCCGGCCCGGATCTTCGACGCCCTCGGAGATCCGGTACGCCGGTTCATCCTCGAACTGGTGCGCACGGGAGAACAGCCCGCAGGCGCGATAGTGACTGCGGTACAGGCGATTACGCCGATCTCACAGCCCGCGGTCTCCCAGCATCTCAAAGTGCTGCGCGAGGCCGGACTGCTCTCCGTGCGGGCGGAGGGTACCCGCCGGATCTACGCGCTGGACAGCGCCGGAAACCGATCGGCCCAGCAATGGCTCGCCTGGCTGCTGGATCCCCTCGCGGCATTCGCGCAGCCGCTGGACGCACTGGCCACCGAGGTCGCCCGCGGCAAGCGGGAACACCGCGCCGAGCGGACCGGCCGGGACGCGCGGCCCGCCTGAGCGCCGCTGAACAGCGGCTGCGGCGGTCACCCGTTCGTTTTCTGGCCTGGCTGTGATCGGATCCGTCGTTTTCCGCACAGACAGGCCGGCAGGTTGGAGGCGAGACTGGAGAGTGCGGTCTCGCCGGACGCGGTCACGTTCAGTCCCGAGCGCCCGACCCGCCGAGACGGGCCGCCGGAGGCACTGATGTTCGATCACTCCGCACCATCGTCCACCGCCAACCGGTCTCGCCGTGGCAGCGATCCGTACGACGACATCGAGCCCTGGCTGGAGAAACTGGCCGCACTGCCACCCGGTGACCGGGAACACACCAGGCTACGGGAACGTATCGTGCGTCGCTGCCTGCCGCTGGCCGAGCACATCGCCCGCCGCTACACCGGCCGCGGCGAAACCTACGACGATCTCTACCAGGTCGCTTCGATGGCACTGCTGCTGTCCATCGATCGGTTCGATCCCCTCAAGGGCGCCTCGTTCGTATCCTTCGCCGTGCCGACCATGATGGGTGAGGTCCGTCGCCACTTCCGCGATCGCACCTGGGCCCTGCGGGTCCCGCGCAGCACCAAGCAGTTACAGGCCTCCCTCGGCCCCGCCATCGAACGGCTGTCCCAGCAGCTGCATCGCCAGCCCAAACCCTCGGAACTCGCCGCGGAGCTCGGCGTGGACCGCGAGGAGATCACCCACGCGCTGCTGGCCGCCAATGCCTACAGCAACGACACCATCGATGCCGCCGGCAGTGACGACGGCCCCCGGACGGTCACGCCGCCCGCGCTGATCGACGACGACAGCGACAGCGGCTATCAACTCACCGAGGACGCGATGGCCATCGCACCGCTGCTGCTGGACCTGCAAGGGCGCGAGCGCGACGTGCTGCGGCTACGCTTCTACGAACACCGCACCCAGCTGCAGATCGCCGAACAGCTCGGTGTCTCGCAGATGCAGATCTCCCGCATCCTCACCAAAACCCTTGCCACACTGAGGCAACGGGCACTACAGGACTGACCGATCGCCGGACACCACCCCGGGCGGACCCCGACACACCCGCGCCGATGACGCCGCGGCCGCTGTCCGCCGCCCGGCGATATGGTGCAGTGGTTGCATGCGATTGGATCAGGTGACGGTCGGATCGACCGATATTCCCCGGGCGGAACGCTTCTACACGCTGCTCGGACTGCGGGTGATCGTGCGGACCCCCGACTATCTGCGGTTCGAATGTCCCAGCGGCGACAGCACTTTCTCGGTCGACCGCGTCGACACCGTACCGGCCGGCGAACAGGTCACGATCTATTTCGAGACCGACGACCTCGACGCCGAATGTCGCCGATTACGCAGCGCCGGTATCGAATTCGACCAACTGCCCGCCGATATGTCCTGGCTGTGGCGGGAGGCCAGACTGCGCGACCCCGACGGCCACCGGCTGTGCCTGTTCCACGGTGGCGCCAACCGGCGGAATCCGCCCTGGCGCATCGACTCCGACACGCCGAACAACGATGGCGGGGTGAGTGTTTGAAAAGGGTCCGGTGAGGAATAGCGGTTGCGACACCTCTGGGTGGACAAGGAGGTTCATATGTCATCCGTGGTGATAGTCGTTCTAGTAGTAGTAGTTGTGGCCGCCTTAGCGGCGGTGGCGGCGCGGCCCATGCTGCGCCGGCGGCGACTACGCAATCGATTCGGGCCCGAATACGACCGGACGGTGACCGAGACCGGGGATCGGCGTTCCGCGGAACGCGAACTGGCCGACCGTGAACGCCGGCATTCCGAGCTGGACCTGCACGAACTGTCGGAGGACCAGCGTCAGCGGTACACCACACAGTGGACCGAGGCGCAGGAGCGGTTCGTCGACGATCCGGAAGCGGCATTGCAGGACGCCGATCGGCTGATCGTGACGGTGATGGCCGAACGTGGTTATCCCACCGACGATTTCGATCAGCAGGTCGCCGATCTGTCGGTCGAGCACGCCGAGCCGGTGGGCCGCTACCGCGTCGCCCACGAGATCGCGACGCGCTCCGACGGGAGCGGAGTGTCCACCGAGGACATGCGCACCGCGATCGTGCACTACCGAGACCTGTTCCAGGACTTGCTCAATGGTGATACCAGCAACGAGAAAGCCGCACGATCATGACCGTAGAACACGACCGGCCGCACGCTGACCATGCGGACACGAAGTTTCCGCACGACAACACCGAGCACGAGATCATCGATGCCGAGGTGGATCCGGAAACCGAACGCGCACAGCATCTCCGCGACGACGAGGCCGACGGAACCGAATCCGCCGCGGCGTACGGGGAACCCGCCGACGACCTCGGCGAGCGGTCACCCGCGGCGGCGGCCGAGCCGGGCGAGTACGACGCCGAATCGGCCGGCGAGCACGGTGTCGAATCCGAGTCGGCGGACGAGGAACGTGGCCTCGGGTCCCGGCCGGAAACGGCCGACGACCTCGGCGCCGATCGGGACGCGGACAGTGCGCACCTCGAAAACGACTCCCGCGAAGGCGAATTCGAGCAGGAGTCCGGCTCCCGCACAGGCGAATACGAGCCCGAGTCCGGCGAGCCGGTGCTCGAGCCCGAAACCGGTCTGCCCGCGGCGGAAGCCGGCGACCGGGTGGCGGAGGCCGACGGCCAGGCGTCCGACGTGGAGGGCGAGCAGGCCCTCGGCTCGGATCCCGGAGTGGTCGCGGAACGCCTGGAGGCCAACGGCTTCGGCACATCCGAGCAGACCGCGCCGGCGCCCGCCGGAGCGGGATCGGATCCCGGCCCGCTGTTCGCGACGTCCGATATCGACGGGCTGCGCACCCGGTTCCGGGAGGCGCAGGGCAACTTCGTCGACGATCCGCGCGATGCGGTCGTGAAGGCGGACGAGCTCGTCACCGAGACCATCCAGCAGCTGACAACCGTTCTCGCCGAACGGAAGCAAGCGCTCGAGGGCCGTTGGTCGCGTGACTCGGATGGCGGCGACGTCACCGAGGATCTGCGACAGGCGCTGCGGAGCTACCGCACCTTCCTCGACCAACTGCTGGCCGTCGGTCACTAGGAACCATTCCGCACATACCGTCACGGTGCCCGGTCGCGATCGCGACCGGGCACCGTGCGTCCGGGTGGACAGCCGTATCGGCGCCGGGCAGAATCGTCGGATGGATACGCGGTTTCCTTGTTCGAAACGCCGATGAGCGCACCCCTGAACTACCCGGTCCCGCTGGCCGTCGAGGACTTCGTGCCGGTGCTGCTCACCACCTGCGGCGTGCTGTTGTTGCACCGCCGCGGCCCGGGGTACCGGATCGTGGTGGCGGCGGCGCTGATCGGCGCCGGCGGATTCGCCAAGGCCACGGCCAAATTGATCGCGGCGGCCGGCGGGCCCGACCTACCGTGGTTGCGGGGCATGCTCTTTCCGCTGCTGACCTGTGGATTCGCGCTGCTGTACCTGACCTTGACCCGCGACTCCGCGCGCATCGCGCACCGAGTGGCCGCGGCCGCCGTCATCGCGGCGAGTGCGCTCGTGGCGATCCTGGCCCGCAGTCCACTGCCGATGCTGGTGAGCGCCACCGTCTTCGCGACGCTGACCGGGTTCCGGCTCATCGGGCTCGCTCGCCGGGCGGGCGATACGACCACAGCCGTGCTGTTCGGCATCCAGCTCGTGAGCTTCTTCGTCCTCGGCCCGTTGGGCTCGCGCCCCGACCAGACCGTCGCGCTGCAATGGACGGAGCAGCTCTGCAACACCGCGGCCCAGGCCGCGTTCCTGGTGGCGGCCCGGCGATCGGCTCAGCCGGCGAGGAGGTACAGCGGCTCGTCGTCGACCGCGCTGCAATAGCATTCGCCGTCGCAGATCGTGCAGGCGTCGCAGCCGGCGCAGCAGTCGGCGGCGCGGTGGCCGCAGACCGGGCTGATGTCCCAGCCGAACGTGTCGTCGACCGGTCGCAAGGGGTGTCGCCGAACGGGGGGAATGTTCATAGCGGCATCATTGCGCGGGGTACCGACAAGTTTCGCGATCCGAAATGTCTACTCCGGATCCGGGACCCACCGCAGGATGTCGCCGGGCTGGCAGCCGAGGACCCGGCAGATCGCGTCGAGGGTGCTGAACCGCACGGCTTTCGCGCGGCCGTTCTTCAGGACGGCGACATTGGCCGGGGTGATGCCCACCGCGGTGGCGAACTCCCCGACCGACATCTTCCGCGCGGCGAGCAGCACATCGATGTCGACGACCACCGCCATCAGACGACCTCGGCCATCTCGGTCTGCAACGCGGTGGCCTTGCGCAGCAGGGTGCGCACGATGACCAGGAACATCACCAGCGCGATCCCGGCGGCGGTGCCCAGGACCGCGTTGCCGAACAGGCCCGTGATCTCGGTGCAGCCGTCGTCGGGGGAGGGCACGCTGCCGAAGAACAGGTGGACCACCACGCCGGCGGCGAGCAGCGTGCCGCCGACCGCGCTGCCGATCACGACGTTCAGCCACCGGGTCGCGTCCGGGCTGAAGATCGAGTTGCGGCGGACCAGGGCCAGCAGCATCCACGTCGCGATCAGAGCGATTTGGACACAGGCGATTCCGACGATCGCCACCGACTCGTACGGGACCGCGTAGGGCGCGTACGGGGGATACTGGTCGACCTCGTCGGCGCCGGTGGTGGGGACGACGACGATCTGACCGAACAGTCCGGCGGCGAAGGCCGCGACGATACCGAGTTGGAGCAGGACCACCAGGAAGCGATGCACGTATCGATAATCGTTCGTAATCGATCGAAAATCAATAGATTCTGGCGCGAGTAGGCCGAAGTCTCACTCGTCCAGCGCCGCGAGCACGGCCTCGATGCCGGGGCCGCCGTCCCGGACGAGTCGCGGCACGCCCAGTTCGGCGCACAACGACAGTGCCGGGCGCACAATCTCTTTCGCCTCCTCGCAGGCGCCCGCGGCCCAGCGGCAGCAGGCGTACCGCAGACGCGCCTCCAGCAGAGCGCGCGGCCGGTACTGGGTCGCGATCTCCCGGACCACGGATTCCGCACGGCGGGCGGCGGTCTCGATATCGGCCGGGGTGCCCGCGGCCAGCAACAGCCGGATCGCCGAATCCTCGTCGAGTTCCGCGGTGGCGGCGCGAATCCTGTTGTCGTGCCGCCGATACGGTGGTCGATTCAGCAACTCGGCGCGCGTCTCGTCCGGGATCGGCAGGCCCGCGCGCACCCGCTCGTTGACGATCGCGGCGGCCATGCGGGGCACGGATTTCTCCTGCGCGATCCGGCCACCGGTGGTGAGCAGCCGTTCGGCGCGGTCGCGGTCGCCGCGGACCGTGGCCAGCCGGGCGGCCACGGCGTAGGTGGCGATCAGGAAGTCCACCGCGCCCGCGTGCCGGTCGAGCGTCCCGGCGGCGCGCAGCAATCGGTCGGCCTCGTCGAGCCGGCCCTGTAGATAGCGCAGCGCGCCGAGCAGCGCACCGACCTCCATCGCGATCCGGACGCCCAGATCCGCGCTGCGGGGCACTCGCACGGGGGCGGTGTAGTGCCCCTCGGCGGCGGCGATGTCCAGGCGTTCGGTCGCGGCCAGCCCGGCCAGACAGTGGCTGTGCTGCAACAACACCGGGCCCACCACCGCGCCGTAGCGGACCGCGGACCGGAACCACTGGTCCACCTCGGTGAAGTCGTAGCGGTTCAGGGCGGCGAAGCCCGCGAGGTCGGAGGAGGCCACGCCGACGATCGGCGGGGTCGAGTCGTCGAGGTGCTCGGCCAATATCGCGGGCAGGCCGTCGAACCGGTCGACCAGATATCGGTCCAGGCCCTCGATCGCGGCCACTTCCATTCGCACGCCGAGGGTTTCGTGGTCCGGGAGGTCACCACCGGCCACCGCCGCCAGCACCCGGTCCAGCGCGAGCCGCACCTGGGTGCTGCGCTCCATGCCGAGATAGGCCCAGGCCGCGCTCAATTGCAGGCGCGGCCGCGATTCCGTCAGGGGGCTGGGCAGTTTCGCCATCAGGCCGAGGAACGTCGCCATCCGGAACGACTGGATCAGGCCCGCGCAGTGCAGCTCCACCAACTCCACCGCGCGCTCGGACTCGTCGGCGGCCAGCGCGTGATCGACGGCCTCGACCAGCATGTCGTGTTCGGCGAACCATTCCGCGGCTCGGCCGTGCAGCGCCGTCACCCGATCCGGATCCTGCTGGGCGAGCTTGCGCTGCAGGTGATCCGCGAACAAACGGTGGTAGCGGAACCATTCGTCGGTGTCGTCCAGGCGCTGGAGGAACAGATTGCGATCGGCGATCTGCTGCAACAGATCCTGGCTGTCGGCCCGGCCGGACAGTGCCACGGCCAGATCGGCGCGGATCTTGCCGGTGGTCGTGGTCGCCATCAGGAAGTCCAGCAGCGACGGTTCCAGCGAGTCGAGCACGTTCTCGGTCAGGTATTCGCCGATCATGTGGTACCGGCCGGTGAGGTTGTCGATGAAGCCGGCCGGATCGTCGCGGCCGTTCAGCGACAGCTGGGCCAGTTGCAGTCCGGCGGCCCAGCCCTCGGTGGACTGCTGCACCTTGTCCACCTCGTCGGCGTTCAACACCAGGCCGTTGCGGTCGACCAGGAAGGTCCTCGCCTCGCCGGAGTCGAAACGCAATGCGGCGGCGTCGATTTCGACCAGCTCGTCCTGTACGAGCAAGGTGGACAACGGTAGTCCGGATCGGTTCCGCCCGGTCACCAGGATCCGCAGATGATGACAACCGTTGCGCAGCAGGTAATCCATCGCCTGGAGGGTGTGCCGGCCGCGGACCCGCTGCCAGTCGTCCACGACGAGCAGGATCTCCCGGCCGCTGTCGTGGATCTCGTCGATCAGCGCCGACAGCACCGAGCGGGTGGCGTCGGAGGTCCGGCCCTCCAGCAGGGCGCCCATCTCCCGGGCCAGTTCCGGCCGCACGCCGCGGATCGCCTCGATGAGGTGGGTGAGGAACCACACCACGTTGTCGTCGTCGGGATCGGCGCTGAGCCAGGCCACCGGTGTTCCGGCGGATTCCACCTCGTGGGCCCACTGCGCGGCCAGCGTGGTCTTGCCGAAGCCCGCGGGCCCGTGCACGAGAATCAATCGGCGCCGGCTGCTGTGGCGCAGGGTCTCCAGCAGCCGGGTCCGCTCGACCGCGGTCCGCGGCGCGTTCGGCGGCCGGAACTTGGTCGCCGCGATGGGCGGCGGCGGATCGGACACCGACCCGGCCGCGTAGGCGGGCAGCGCGCCGGTCGGTTCGGCGGCGGACAGGTCCGCGGGCACCGCCATGACGTCGATCGGCTGCCCGGAGCGGCGCTGCACATCGCGCAGCCGCTCCCCGAACGCGGTCGCCGCCGCCGGTCGTTCCGGGGGATCCATTGCCATCGCCGATTCGAGTACCGCGCAGACCGCGTCCGGAATGCCGTAGTCGCGCAGATCGACCAGTCGCGACGCGGTGATGCGGGCCAACTGGACCTCGATCGGTTCCCCGGTCCGGCGCTCGAACGGCGAATGCCCCGTGAGCAGGCAGTACAGCGTCGCGGCCAGCGCGTACACATCGGCGGCGGGCGTCGGGGCCCGGCCGCGCAGGACCTCGGGCGCGGTGAAGGCCGGCGTGCCGTCGATCATCGTCGGCAGCGCGGCCGCCCCGAACGCGGCGATCCCGAAATCCGACAGCTGGGGTTCGCCGTAGTCGGTGAGCAGGATGTTGTCCGGTTTGACGTCGCGATGCACGATGCCGAGCGCATGCGCCGACGCCAGCGCCCCCGCCATCTTGACCCCGATCGACAGCACCTCGGGCCAGCGCAGCGGCCCCGATTCGCGCAGTACGTGGTCCAGCGAGCCGCGCGCGAAGTAGGGCATCACCAGATACGGACGGCCGCTCGCGGCGACGTCGACGGTGAAGACCGGCACGATGTGCGGATGCCCGGACAATCGGCCCAG
This sequence comes from Nocardia sp. BMG111209, assembly GCF_000381925.1. Taxonomy (NCBI): domain Bacteria; kingdom Bacillati; phylum Actinomycetota; class Actinomycetes; order Mycobacteriales; family Nocardiaceae; genus Nocardia; species Nocardia sp. BMG111209. The sequence continues at coordinate 1,355,983 of NZ_KB907308.1, read as the reverse complement.
GGCCTGCTGTTCCCGGACGAACCGTTCGCGCTCGGCGCCGGCCACCTCGGATCGGAGCACCTTGACCGCGACGTAGCGTTCCAGGCCGTATTCCAGGCACCGGTACACCACTCCGGAACCGCCGCGTCCGATCTCCTCGGGAACGTCGAAACCGGCCGCCGCCAGCTCGGCGACGATGCCCGTCGACATGTCTCGTTGGGTCGGAACACCATCCGATCGGTCCATGGTCGCTCGTCAGTCGCCGTTCGATTCGGAGCCGAGGTCGCTCCGATCAGCCTCGGATCCTCGGGAGTCAAGGGTAGTCGGATTCACCGTTGCCCGCCTCACCCGAGACTGATCAGGGTGGTGCCGCCACCGTCGATGGTGTATTCCGAGCCGGTCAGATAGCTCGCCTCGTCGGAGGCGAGGAAGACCAGGAAGTTCACCACGTCGGCCGGCTCGGCGATGCGGCCCAGCGGTGACAGTTTCGGGCCGAGCGCCTCGAGCGTGCTGCCGGCCGCGGCGGCGCCGTATTCGGCCATCGCGGTCTTGACGTAGGTGGGATGTATCGAATTCACCCGCACGTTGGCGGCGGCGTATTCGGCGGCCACATCCTTGGACATCGTGCGGACCGCCCCCTTGCTGGCCCCGTACAGGGTGTGCCCGGCCACGCCGACCAGGCCAGCGATCGAGGACAGGTTCAGAATCGCGCCGCCGCCGTTCTCGGCCATCTTCGGCGCGGTGTGCTTCATCCCGAGGAACACCCCCGTGACGTTGACCGCCATCAGCCGGTTCCAGTCCTCGAGCGTGGTCTCCGCGAGCGGGCTGATGATGTAGATCCCGGCATTGTTGACCAGCACGTCGATCCGCCCGTGCGCGGTGAGGGCGTGCGCGGTGACCCGGATCCAGCCCTCCTCGTCGCTGACGTCCTGGGTGCGGAATTCGGCCCGGCCCCCGCCTGCCGCGACCTCCGCCACCACCGCCCGGCCCGCGGCCTCGTCGATGTCGGTGGCGACCACCACGGCGCCCTCGGCGGCGAACCGGGCGACGGTCGCGGCGCCGATCCCGTTTGCGGCGCCGGTGACGAGGACGACCTTGTTCTGGAGACGAGCCATGCTGCCGTTCCTTCCGGTCGGATGTCGTGGGCCGGGCGCGGGTGCCGACCCGCTCTACGATCCACGCGCCCGGCCGGATTCCGGCCCATTTCCCGGCCGCCTCGACCAGATCGAGACCGGACCGAGCACGCACCGCCGGCTCGGCCCGAACCCCCGCCGAAGCGCCCGAGCGCCACCCCGGCAGCACGGATATCGAAACATCAACGCGCCGGCCCACCTTCGCGAGCTAAGCTCGAACCACGCACGTGCCCAGACCTTTTCGTCCGCACGTGCACACCGGCGGTACCAGTGGGGAGGTAGTCGTGTTGCTCCTGATCGATGATGCGTCGGCGCTGTCGACGGCGGAAGAGCGCTTCGCCGAATGGATTCGGTGGAGTCCCGAACAACCGGGCGTGGTCCTGATGAACCTCCGAATCCCCGACCGCGACCGCAACACTCGCCGACTCGACGCACTGATCTGGACCCCGCAGCGCTGTATTGCCGTGGCAATCAAGGGTTTTCATACCAGCCAGGACGGTGTGCTGGTGGTGCCGCCGGACGGCCCCTGGCACATGGCCGACGGACAACCCGCCGCCCTCCCCGGCAACGAGGACGGCGACGATCCGATGGACCGGATGCACGCCGACATCACGGCCACCGAGAACTGGCTCGAACAGACCACCGGCGCCCCCGCCGCCGTCCACGGCCTGATCCTCGTCCTGCTCCTGCCCGGCCAGGACGTCCCCGGCCTGGACGCCCCCCGGCCCGCACCCATGACCGACATCATCGTCGAGGACTTCGACGTCTTCCGCTACTACCTCGACCGAGTCTCCGACCAACCGGTCGAATGGACCTCCGACCACATCGCCCCCCTGCTCGACTCCCTGGACCTGCACCACCTCTACGCCGCCGACCCCACCGCCCTCGCCGAAGCAATGGCCGAATACGTCGCACCCCCGCCGATCCGCGAACGCTGACCGCCCCCGGATGCAACCGACCGGGACATCCGGATCGCACCGATGCGACGATGCTGGTCGCACAGTGGCCGAGTTGCATCGAACCCCGACCTGGATCCGCAGGACAAGCCTGGCGGGGAGCTCGGGCTGCACGAGCGGACCACTATGGCGTTGTTCTCCGCCGCGGAGGGGAATCTGCGGCGGGTCACCTATGCGGCGGACGAGGGGCTCACCCGGGATCAGGCGCTACGGGATCTGAATCTGTTGCAGCGCATGGGGTTGATCGAGCCCGCCGGTGGGGGTGTGCGACGTCACTATCTGGCGGGTGGGCGGTGGCGGGAATCGGTCCGGCAGGTGTTCGGCACGAACGAATATCTGCGGGAACCGTACGAATAGGTGGGGCGGTAGGTGTTTCCGGCCCGGCGCGGGCCGGGCCGGAAACGGGTTCAGGACAGGCCGGCGGCTTCGGCGCCCGCGCCGAGGCCCGCACCCACGATGCCGCCCACCGCGGCGGCGGGGAGGCCGAGGGCCGCGGCGCCGACTGCGGCTCCGACGCCCGCGCCGACCACACCGCCGACGACCATCGCGCCACCCGCGACCGGGAGCGCGGCGACGACCTCGGCGGCCACGGCCGGGACGATCGCCGCGGCGCCGACGCCGGTACCGGCCAGGGCCACATCGGCGGCGATGGCGGTCAGCGCGGCGCCACCGGTGCCGGCCACGAGTCCGGCGGCGGCGCCGACACCGGCGCCGACCACACCGCCGGCCAGGCCGCCCACGACGGCGGCGGGTACGCCGACGACCGCGGCGCCGACACCGGCGCCCTGCAGTGCGTGCCGGCCGATGCGCTCGGTGTCCGGCACGGGCGGCGGGGGCGGGGTGGCGGGTGCGGGTGCGGCGGCCGAAGGTGCGGTGGGGGTGGCGTCGAGTGCGGGGGTGGCTGCTTCCGGCTGCTGATTCTGGTGCGGCGCAGCGGTTTTCATGTCGTTCGTGTCGTTCTGGTCGTCCGCCGCGGTCACGCCCTGGGTCGGCAGGGTGTCGAAGGGAGCGACTTCCGGTACGGCGGTGGCCGGTTGGGGCGCCACGTGCCGGTTGGACTCGGGACTGGGCCTCGAAAGATCGTGGATGCCCGGCATATCCGTGTCGTCGGTGATCGGCGCGGCGGTGGCGGCCGCATGCGCGGATCCCGCGTCGCTGATGCAGGCGACGGCCAGGGCGAACGGTACGGCACCGGCTACGGCCGCCCGCCCGGTGGGCACAGCGCGATGGCGACCGGCCATGGGCCCCACTCTCCTTCACTTCGTGCAGTGAACACAGTCAACGTCGATCACAACTAGTACAGCCGTTCCGCCCGGATCGCAAGCCCACGATCATTGTGACGAAACACTATGCGGCACAGTGGCGCAACCACGCCGAACGGCCGTCGCGGGCAGGCGCGGCGAGGCCGTCGCGGCGGAGTGCGCGAGCGGGCGGACTAGCCTGGACGAGTGGGCGCCACCAGGGCCGATAGCGGCGAGCAGTGGGAATTCGCGGCCCCGGCCGAGCGTGGGCCGGTCCGCGAGGTCGCGATGATCGGTTTTCGCCATCGGAGCGGCGCCGGGCTGGACGTCCGGGTCGTCGGACGGCCCGCGGTGACCCTGCTCATCGGATTCGGGTCCGGTGATCTGGTCGTCGACGGTGACGCCGGCCGGCAGGTCGTCGGCGGCTTCGTCTCGGGAATCACGAACGGCGCCATGCGTGTTCGCGGTGATCGGGCCGAATGTATCGAGGTGCGGCTGTCACCGCTGACCGCCGGTGCGCTGCTGGGCCCCGTCGCGACGGGCCTCGGGGTCGTCGGGCTGGAGGAGATCTGGGGCGTGCGCGCCCGGCGGTTGCGGGAACGGCTGGCCGAGGCCGCCGACTGGGACGAGCGGTTCGCGCTGACCGGTGCGTTTCTGCGCGAAGGTGCCGAGGCCGGCCGGGCCCCGCGCCCGGAGATCGTCACCGGCTGGCGGCGCATCGTCGCGACGAGAGGTCAGGTCACGGTCCGGGAGTTGGCGCAGCTGTGCGGGTGGAGCCGCAAACGCCTGTGGGCCGGCTTCGAGTCGGAGATCGGTCTCACCCCGAAACGCGCGGCGATGCTGGTCCGATTCCGGCACGCGGTCGATGCGCTGGTGGCGGGCGGGCGTGCCGCCGCGGTGGCCGCGGACTGCGGCTACAGCGATCAGTCCCATCTCGGCCGCGATCTCGCCGGCTTCGCCGACCTCACGCCGGGGATGCTGGCCGGGCAACCGCTCGCGGGCTTCCCGGAACATCGCCATCGGACCTGGGGAACATTCGTTCTATAGAACGCTCGCCGCTCGGCCGAAGGTGAGGTGGACATCTCCCGAGGAGGACCCATGGCCGACGACGCGCTCACCGATTTCCAGCCCGGCACCTTCACCCACGACGGCAAATCCCGCACCGTGTTCCGGCAGGGCAGCGGACCGGCGGTGATCGTGATGGCGGAATTTCCCGGCATCTCACCGCAGGTGTTCGATTTCGCGCGGCGGGTCGCGCGGGCCGGGTGCACCGCGGTGGTGCCGCATCTGTACGGCAAGCCCGGCCGCGATCCCAGCCCGGCGGCACACGGCCTGCTCACCGCGCTCGCCGATGTCGCGAGCCAGTTCGGGCCGATCTGTGTCAGCCGGGAGTTCGTGGTGCTCGCCACCGGCCGTACCTCACCGGTGGTGCACTGGCTGCGGGCGCTGGCCGAACACGAGCACCGGCGCTGCGGCGGGCCCGGAGTGGGCGCGGTCGGAATGTGTTTCACCGGTGGGTTCGCGCTGGCGATGGCCGTCGACGATCGGCTGGTCGCGCCGGTGCTGTCCCAGCCGGGCCTGCCGCTGGCGTTCACCGCCGGGCAGCGATATGCGATCGACCTCGCCCCGGCGGATCTGGAACGGGTGAAACAACGCTGCGCGGAAGGACTTTCGGTGATGGGACTGCGGTTCCGCGGCGATCGGCGGTCACCCGCAGAACGTTTCGACTTCCTGCGCGACCAACTCGGTGACGCGTTCGTCGCGATCGAACTCGACGACGCCGCGGCCAATCCGGAGGGCGTGCTGAGTCCACATTCGGTGCTGACCGAACATCTCATCGATGAGCCGGGCCAGCCGACCCAGGACGCGCTGCATCGCGTGCTGGACTTCCTGCGTGACCGGCTCGAGGTGGGTCCACCGACCGCGCGGTGATCCGCGCCCCGCCGTCGACCTGCGGTTTTGCCATTCCTAGGATGGACCCATGCTCGTCGCCCTGCTGTCGTTCACGCTCGCCGCCGTGTTGTTGATCCTGTTGCCCGGTCCGGACACCCTGGTCGTCGTCCGCAGTCTGGTGCGGGGCGGCCGCAGCGGTGGGTTGCGGACGACGGCGGGTGTGCTGTGCGGGCTGGTGGTCTGGGTGGCCGCCGCGTCGCTGGGACTGTCGGCGTTGTTGCGCGCCAGCGAGATCGGCTACGACGTGCTGAAGATCGCCGGCGCCTGCTATCTGGTCTGGATGGGTGTGCAGTCGCTGCGCTCGGTGCTGCGCCCGGTCGCCGGCGACCGCCCGCAGACCACGGCCGCCGGCGACCGCTCGCAGGCCGCACTGCCCGGCCGGTCCGGCGGATTCGTGGCCGGGCTGCTCACCGATCTGCTGAATCCGAAGATCGGTGTCCTGTTCGTCACGTTCCTGCCCGGATTCGTGCCCGACGGCTATTCGGTCGCCTGGACGACGCTGGGCCTCGGCGGCCTGTACATCGTCCTGTCGGCGCTGTACTGCGTGGGCCTGGTGGCCGCGGCGGGCACGGTGACCGGCTGGATGCAGGCGCCGCGCATCCGCCGCCGGCTGGACGCCGTCGCCGGGCTGGTGCTGGTCGGATTCGGTGTGCGCCTGGCCACGGAAGCCTGATCGCGGCGGCTCTATCCGGGGCCCTTGTTCCGGTTGGTAGCGCCTGATAAGGTGTTCGGCGTCCTGTTGTCGTCGATCGGAGTCGGGACGTTGCTCTCCTGAGGTAACCGCCGCGTGGCCCGCATTCGCGCGCCATATTCCTGCGCTTACCCTCCGGGAGCTCCCCATGTCATCTCCGACCGTCACCATGTCCGCACTCGGTTTCGCCTGGCCGGACGGTACCCCCGTATTCGACGGTCTCGACGTCGTCCTCGGCCCCGGGCACCTCGGTCTGGTCGGCGCGAACGGCGCGGGCAAGTCGACCCTGCTACGCCTGATCGCCGGTGCGCTGCGTCCGCTGCGCGGTTCGATCACGGTGCCCGGCCGGATCGGATATCTGCGCCAGGACCTCGGACTGGCCACCGGGCTGCGGGTCGATCGGGTCCTCGGCATCGCCGGGATCCGAGCGGCGTTGCACCGCATCGAAACCGGCGCGGGCACCGAGGCCGACTTCGAGAGCGTCGGTACCGCCTGGGATATCGAGGAGCGGGCCGTCGCCCTGCTCGGCAGGCTCGGATTGCACTATCTCGCAAGCGATGTCACCCAGCTCGACCGCCGCCTGGACACCCTGTCCGGCGGTGAGACGGTACTGCTGGGCCTGGTGGCCGAGCTGTTGCGCGAACCCGATGTGCTGCTGCTCGACGAGCCCACCAACAATCTGGATCACCATGCGCGCGAACGGCTCTACGAGGTGGTCGGCCAGTTCACCGGCACCGTCCTCACCGTCAGCCACGACCGGGAACTGCTGGACCGGGTCTCCGCCGTCGCCGAACTGCGCGACGGGGCGATCCGGTTGTTCGGCGGCAATCTCACCGAATATCAGCGGATCGTCGAGGCCGAGCAGGAGGCCGCCCGCGCGGCGGTCCGCGACGCTCGCGGCGATGTGCGCAGGCAGGCCCGGGAACTGGTCGAGGCGCGCATCAAGATCGACCGCCGGCAGCGCTACGGCCGCAGGATGGCCGAGCAGAAGCGGGAGCCGAAAATCGTGATGGGCGCACGCAAACGGGCCGCGCAGGTGTCGGCGGGCAAGCTGCGCAACAACCATCTCGGCAAGCTGGAGGACGCCCGCGACGGCCTCACCGAGGCGCAGGAGAAGGTCCGCGACGACCGGGAGATCCGGATCGACCTGCCCGGCACCCGATTGCATCCGGGCCAGGACGTGATCGAACTGGAGCAGGTACGGCTGGCCAACGGGCCCGTGGTGACCCTGAGGATCTCCGGTCCGGAGCGCATCGCCCTCACCGGCCGCAACGGTGTCGGCAAAACCACACTGCTGCAACAGATCTGCGCAACCGGGCCGAAGGTGCCGTGGCGGATGTTGCCCCAGCGCCTGGACATCTTCGACGAGCGGCGCTCGGTGTTCGAGAACGTCGCGGCCGCCGCGCCGCACGCCTCGGCGGAGCGGATCCGGGCGCAATTGGCCCGATTCCTGTTCCGCGGCAACGATGCCGACGTACCGGCGGGTGTCCTGTCCGGCGGCGAACGGCTACGGGCGGCGCTGGCCGTACTGCTGCTCGCGGAACCGGCGCCGAAGCTGCTGTTGCTCGACGAGCCCACCAACAACCTGGACCTGCCCAGCCTGGACCACCTGACCGAGGCGCTCGCCGGTTTCGAGGGTGCACTGATGGTGGTGAGCCACGACCCGCGCTTCCTCGACGATATCGGCGTCACCCGCCGCCTGGCGCTGACCGCCGACGGGATCGTCGAAACCTGATGTCCGGGTTCAGCTTCCGGCCGACCCGGTGCCGGCGAAGACGTCGGCGACCCAATCGGCGACGAAATCGCGGACGTAGGGCAGGTGGTCCAGCCCGATGTGCTCCGCGCCGCCCTCCGCCGCGGTGAAGATCCGCAGCTCCCGCCTCGGGCTGTGCACCGCCTGCTCGTAGGAGCGGTGTGCGTACTCGAGCGGGATCTGACGGTCGTTCTCGCCGTGGCAGATCAGGAACGGGACGGTGATCCGCTCGACCACGCCGTCGAGGTGGACGCCGTCGGCATAGGCGATGAACTCGTCGAGATCGTCGTAACCCCACACCCACAGCACATGTTCCCAGTAGTGCGGCACCGGCCGCTCACCCTCCCGTTCGAGGCGGCGGCGCTGCACCGCCCCCCAGTTGTGGTTCGCACCCCAGGCCACGACCAGTGCGAGCCGCTTCTCGAAGGCCGCCGCGCGCGGGGCGTAGTAGCCGCCGAGCGACCATCCGGCCAGGCCGATCCGCGCGGTGTCGACGTCCGCGCGGGTTTCCAGATGGTCGACGCAGGCGGCGGCGAACACCTCGGTCTCGATGCGGGCGGTCAGCCCGCCGAGTCGCAGCGCCTCCCCGGTGCCGGGCGTGTCGACCATCAGGGTGGAGATGCCGCGCGCGGCCAGTTCGGTATGGGCGTGCGAGGCGTAGATGTGCTCCTTGGTGGAGTCCAGGCCGTTCCAGATGATCAGCACCGGCGCCGGGCCGTGGTCGGCGGCGGGCGCGCGGTGGAAGTAGGCCGGCAGCGTGGTGCCCTCGAACGGGATCTCGACCCGGGTGGTGCGCGGATCGACGAGGTCGAAGGCCTTCTGCTGCAACTCCAGGACCCGGCGATAGGTGTCGAGCCGATCCGGCGACGACGCGCTCTGCATCCGCTCGGCCTGGCACAGGTAGTTGGTGGCGCGGGCGTACAGCGTGCCGGCGGTGCGCCGATGGCCCGCCTTCTCCGCGGTCTCGGCCTCCGCGACCAGGGTGTCGGTCAGCGCGGTCCAGGCCGCGAGGAAGTCCGCGGTGCCCGCGTCCTCGCCGCGGGTGGCGGCGTCGCGGATGGGCCGGCAGGCGCGATCGACCTCGTCGATCAGACCGCCGGAGTTGAGGGTGGCGACCACGCTGAGGTTCCAGACGTAATTTCCGGGAAAGTATTCGAACATCGGTACTCCTGATTCGGGGACAGGGAAAATGCCGGGGGGAGTGGCCTGCTCACCACGCCCCGGGCAGCACGGCCGACCAGCCGCCGTCGGCGACCAGGTTGGCTCCGGTCACATACGACGAGTCGTCGCCGAGCAGGAACAGTGCGCAACGGGCGATCTCCTCGGGACCGCCGACGCGGCCCAGCGGAATGTGCGTGGCGATATCGCGCATCGGATGGTCGGCGCCGAGCAGATCGTGTTCGGTGGCCGGGGTGCGGATCATGCCGGGACTGACGCAGTTGACCCGGATCCCGTGCGGGGCGCCTTCGGCCGCAAGCTGTTTCGTCATCGCGACGACACCGCCCTTGGCCGCGGTGTGCGCGATGCGGGCATTGGTCATGGATCCGGTGATACCGGCGGTGGAGCCGACCAGCAGCACCGCGCCACCGCCACGCGAGATCAGGTGCGGCCAAGCGTATTTCGTGACCAGGAAGACGATGTCCAGCTCGTTGCGCAGCGTGAAGGACCAGTCGTCGTAGCCGGTCTCGGTCAGCGGGGCGAACCGGGTCGCGCCCGCGTTGTTGTAGAGGATGTCGATACCGCCGTGCGCCGTCGCCGCCTCGTCGACCCAGCGCCGCACGCCGGCCTCGTCGGCGAGATCCAGGGGATGTGCGCTGGTCATCCGGCCGCCGGCGGCCCGCACCAGATCCACCGTCTCGGCCGCGCCGGTGGCGTTCACATCGGTGCCGACGACGGTGGCGCCCTCGGCCGCGAACAGCAGCGCGGCCGCGCGGCCCTGGCCGCCGGCGGTCCCGGTGATCAGGGCGACCTTGCCGGTCAGCCGCCCGGTCACGACGCCACCCGCAGCGCGTCGCCGATGGATTTCACGCCGCCGTGCGCGGTCAGGCCGCCGTCGACGGCGATCTCGGCGCCGGTGACGAACGCGGCGTCGGCGCTGAGCAGGAACACCACCAGCGGCGCCACCTCGTCGACGGATCCGGTTCGGCCCAAGGGTGTTTCGGCGATGTTCGCGGCCCGGAACGCCGGTGGCGCGGCGGCGGTCATCGGGGTCTCGATGTAGCCGGGATGGACGGTGTTGATCCGGATGCCGCGGGGGCCGAGGTCGACGCACGCGGCCTTGGCCAGTCCGCGCAGCGCCCACTTGCTCGCGGTGTAGGCGACCGGATAATGACCGGTCAGCGCCGCGGAGGAGCCGACCACCACGATCGAACCACCGGCGGGCATCAGCGGCAGCACGGCCTGGATCGCCAGCAGCGTGCCGCCGACGTTGACCCGGTGGACCCGGTCGAGATCGGCCGGATCCAGCTCGGCCACCCGGGCCCGGTGGGTGATGCCGGCATTGGCGACCAGCCCGTCCACCCGGCCGTAGCGGTCGGCCAGGTCGGCGGCCAGCGCGGCCCAGCCCGCGGCGTCGGTGATGTCGAGTGGCCGATAGTCGATGTGCGGCAACGGTTCCGGCGGCTCGGTGGCGAGATCGACGGCCACGACCGTGGCGCCCTCGCGCCGGGCGAGCCGCGCCTCGGCGGCGCCCTGACCGCGGCCCGCGCCGGTCACCACGACCACGCGGCCGGCCAGCCGCCCGGCCGGAAGCCCCACCGGCGGTGCGGTTCTCGCATTGTCGATCATGTGTCGCTCCTTCGCGCGATGGCGTCGATGGCCGGAAGTCACCGGCGCACAGGGGGTTCCGGCTACACCGGCGGGGCGATGAACAGCCCCTTGTCCGGGTCGTTGAACGATCTGGCGGCCACGAATTCGTTCATCTCGTTCGCGGTGCCCCACTGGTCGGACACCTCCGGCCGGGAGAAGTCGTACAGGTGCGGGTGCCAGCTGTCCTCGTCGATCAGTTCCAGCTCGGTGGTGTATTCGACGGTGTTGCCGTGCGGATCGAGGAAATAGCTGAAGGTGTTGTTACCGGCCAGATGTCGTCCCGGGCCCCAGATCTTCTCCACCCCGGCGCGCAGCATCCGGCCGGTGCCGCGCAGGTATTCGTCGATCCCGCGCAGCTCGAACGAGGCGTGGTGCAGCGAGGCGTGCGGGCCGCGCGCGATCGCGAGGCTGTGGTGCCAGCGGTTGATCCGCAGGAAATACATCATCTCGCCCATGCGGGGATGCATGAGGATGTCCGACAGCCGGAAGCCGAGATGCCGCTCGTAGAACGCCCGGGTCTGTTCCGGCACAGCCGAATTGATCACCACGTGCGACAGCCGCACCGGAACGGATTCGCCCGCTTCGATTCTGCGATGGGCGCGGACGGCCACGTCGGCGCTGACCTCGACGGTGCGGCCCTCGTTGTCGAAGAAGCGGAAACCGTAACCGCCGCCGGGGGTGTCGAGCGTGCCGGGCTCGGTGACCAGCCGGACGTCGTCGGCCGCCAGCCGGGCGGCCAGCGCGTCCACGTCGGCGGGGGTGGCCGCGCCGAAGGCGATCAGGTCGATGCGCTTGTCGGCGGCCTGCCGCAGCCGGATCACGTACTGCTCCGGTGAGCCCTCGGCCGCCAGGAAGGCCAGCCCGCTGTCGGTGTGCTCGGTGGTCAGACCCCAAGTGCCGGTGAAGAATTCCTGCTGCCGGGCCAGGTCGGGTACGGCCAGGTCCAGGTGGCGCAGGTGGGTGATCGGACGTTCGGTCATGATGTTGTTCCTTCCGGAATCAGGACGGTCGGGCGACCAGGGCGGCGACGCCACCGATCAGGCCGGGCACATCGCCGGGTTCGTGGTCGAGCAGCCAGTCGCCGAGCTGATTGGAGGCGTCGACCACCGCCTTGGCCCGCACGTAGCGGCGGGCGGTATACGCGGACCACAACCGGTCGTCGAGAACATCGGCGGCGCATAGCAGTTCGGCGAGAACAGTGGCGTCCTCCAGCGCCTGCGCCGCGCCCTGGGCGAGGGTCGGCGGGCAGGAGTGGGCGGCGTCGCCGACCAGCGCGACCCGGCCGCGATGCCACGGCGGCGCGAGCACATGGGTCTCGAATCTGGTGTAGTGCACCCGATCCGGATCGTCGAGCGTCTCGCGGATCTCGTCCCACGGACCGTGGTAGGCGGCGGCCAGCTCGCGCATGGTCGCCAGCCGCTGCTCGGGGCTCAGCCCGCTGCGGTCGCGGACGGGCTCGACGATGTACGCGTACAGCGAGTTCGCGCCGGTCGGGCAGTAGCCCGGCGATGTAGGAGGGTCCGCCGTAGAACAGGTCGGTGCGGGTCACCGACGCCGGTCGCGGGCCGAAGGCGCGCCAGATGGCCATCCCGGTCTCCCGGATCGCCAGTTCGATGCCGACCTGGCGCCGGGTCGCCGAGCGGATGCCGTCGGCGCCGATCACCAGGTCGTAGCGTCCGGTCGCGCCGCCGCCGAAGGTGACATCGACGCCGTCGCCGTCCTGGCCGAGCTCGGTCGTGGTGGTACCGAAACGCACGGTGACCCCGGCCCGGACGGCGCGCTCGTGCAGGATCGCGGCCAGCGCGGGCCGCGGCATACCCAGGCCGGCGGGCAGATCCGGTCCGCCGGTCCGCAGGTCGGGCAGTTCCACGAGCAGGGTGCCCGCCGGATCCGGGGCGCGCAGGCCGAGGCTGTCGAACGAATAACCCTCGGCGGCAACCCGATCCCACACACCGAGGCGATGCAGTTCGCGCAAGGCATTGCCCTGCAGGGTGATTCCGGAGCCGATGGTCGAGATGTCGGGCTTGGCCTCGATCAGGTCGACCGCGACGCCACCGTCGGCGAGCGCGATCGCGGCCGCTGTCCCGGCGATGCCGCCGCCGACGACCAGGACGTTGTGCACGGCTGTCACAGGGGACTCCCTTGTCCGATGAAGCGATGAGATGTGGACCACTCTCCCGGAGGCAGGACCATCAGGGAAGCTGAAAATGGTTATGCACTGCATAGATCTCATGGATATGCTGTGCCTCGTGAACCTGACCCGTTTGGACCTGAATCTGCTGGTCGCGCTGGACGCGCTGCTGGAGCAGCGCAGCGTCACCCGCGCCGCCGATCAGATGGGCCTGAGTCAGCCCGCGGTGTCGGCGCAGCTGGCCCGGCTGCGCCGACACTTCCGCGACGATCTGCTCACCCGGGTGGGCAATCAGTACCGGCTCACGCCGCTGGCGGTGCAGCTCAAGGACCGGGTGCGGGTGGTGCTGTCCGGGGTGGAGCGGGTGTTCGCCGCCGAGCCGGATTTCGATCCGGCGTCGGCCACGCGCGAATTCTCCTTGGTGGTCAGCGATTACAGCATCGCGGTGCTGGGCGCCGCGATCAGCGAGCTGTTCGCCGCGGAGGCGCCGGGGTGCCGGTTGCGGCTGTCGGCGAACACCCCGCAGAAGATCGACAGCATCGATCAGGTGCTGGTCACGACCGATCTGCTGCTGATGCCGCACGGCTTCCTCGACAACCTGTCCTACCGGGACCTGTACCGCGACGAATGGGTCTGCCTGGTCGCGGCCGGCAACGACGAGGTCGGCGCCGAGCTGACCATCCGGCAACTGGAGACCATGCCGTGGGTCGCCACGTACTACAGCCCCACGGCCTCCACACCCGCGGCCCGGCAGCTGCGGATGCTCGGCATCCAGCCGCACGTGCAGGTGGTCACCGAGAACTTCCTCACCGTGCCGGGTCTGGTGGCCGGTTCGAAACGGGTGGCCCTGTATCAGCGCCTGCTGGCCGACCGCCTCCCCGCGGAACTGGGTGTCCGCGCGCTGCCGTGCCCGTTCGCCGCCGGTCCGCTGCTCGAGGCCATGTGGTGGCATCCGATCCACGACGACGATCCGGAACACCGATACCTGCGCGATCTGGTGACCCGTGCGGTGACGAGCCTCGGCCTGCCGGCCGGCGGAGCGTGAGAAGGCTTCGCCCGCAGCCTATTTCACCGCGACCGGATTGACCGGGGAGCCGACGGCGCCGGTGATCGGCAACGGCGCCGCGGTGAGCCAGAATTCGTAGCGTCCGTCGGCGGCGCAGTCGGCCGCCAGCGCGTCCAGATCCCACATCTCGCCGATGAGCAGGCCGATGTGCGGGATCGCCACCTGGTGCAGGGGCTGGAAGGCATCGTCGAATTCGTTGGGCCGTACCTCGAATCCCCACGTGTCGGTGGCAATCGCGGCGATCTCGCTGTCACGCAACCACTGTGCGGTGGTGAACGACAATCCCGGCGCCGCGCCGCCGGCGTATTCGCCCCAGCCCGCGTGCCGGACCCGGGACAGCTGACCGGTGCGCACGGTGACGATGTCGCCGCGTCCCACCGCCACCCCGTGCGCCGCCGCGGTGGCGAGCAGATGGTCGGTGGTCACGGCGAAACCGTCGGGCAGTTCCCCGTTCTCGCCGATCACCGTGCCGACGTCGAGCAGGACGCCGCGACCGGCCACATGCGGGGCCATATGCTCGATACCGGTCACCAGATCGCCGTCGGAGGTGACGGTCTTCGCGGCGTCGCGGCCGTTGTAGGCGCGGCCGTGGTCGAAGATGTGGCCCAGTCCGTCCCATTGCGTCGAGCACTGCAACGGCATCGCGATCACGTCGTCGGCGCCGCCGATGCCGTGCGGGAAGCCCTGATTGCCCGCGGCCGCATCGGTTCCGGTGTCGAGCATGGTGTGCACCGGATTGGTGCGCCGCCGCCAGCCCCGCTGCGGGCCGTTCATGTCGAACGACTGCGACAGTGAGAAACTCACCCCGCGCCGGATGAGAGCCGCTGCGGCACGGCGGGTTTCGGGGGTCAGGTGATTGAGGGTGCCGAGTACGTCGTCGGCGCCCCAGCGGTACCAGTTGGAACACAGCCGCGCGGCGCGGGCGATGCTGCCCTCGGGATCGGTGCGGTCGATCGAAACGGTCATGACGGACTTCCGGGAGAAGGGAAGCGGTCGGCGCTCACGGCCGCCGCCACGGGCTGATCTCGTGCGCCGGCGGGCCCGCGACGATCCGGTTGCGGGTCTCGCCGAGGACGTCCACCGTGGTGACGACCTCGTCCCCGGGCTGCAGCGGCGGGTGGAAGCCGTCGCCGTGCCGGCCCCACATCTCCGCCAGGCAGCCGCTCCCGCACGTGCCCGAGCCGAGCAGGTCACCGGGACGGATCCAGGTGGCGCGGGCGGCGTAGGCGGCCAGCGCCTCGAAGCTCCACGCCATGTTGTGCAGCGAATCCTCGCCCAGCACAACACCGTTCACCGACACTCGCATGGTCAGGTCGTAGGACGGCCCGGACCGGCGGGACGCGAGTTCGTCCGCGGTGACGAACAGCGTGCCGAGCGCGGTGGCGGTGTCCTTGCCCTTGGCCGGGCCCAGCCGCAGCCGCATCTCGTGGAACTGCACGTCACGGGCCGAATAGTCGTTGAGGATCACGAATCCCGCGATATGCCCGGCGGCCTCCTCGACGCTCAGATCCCGGCCCGCGCGGCCGACGACCGCGGCGACCTCCAGTTCGTAGTCGAACCGGTGGCAGTGCGGCGGGATCGGCACGTCGTCGTACGGACCGGTCACTGCGTACGGATTGGAGAAGTAGAAGGTGGGGATCTCCCAGAACTCCGGCGGGATGCCCGCCCCCGGATCGGTGGTGCGCACGATGCCCGCGGTGTGTTCCGGGAAGGTCGAGAAATCCCGGATCGTGGGCGGTTGCAGCGGCGCCAGCAACCGTGCGGCGTCCGGTTCGGTCACCGTGCGCCGGGTCCGCAGCGCCTGATCGGCCAGCGCGTGGAGCCGGCCGTCGTGGGCCAGTAGTTCGGGCAGTTCCGCGGTGGTGGGCAGATCCACCAGCGCGCCGGCGTCGTCCAGCACGGCGAGCCGGGGTCCCTCGGCGGTCGAACGCCGGGCAAACCTCATGGCGACCTCCTCGTCGGTTCTCGGCTCGATGCTAGGGAGGCGCGGGTCACAGCGGAAGGCGATATCCGTGCTAGTGGGTATAAGCCGCGTCGATACCTGTCACATATCCGGCCCGGCGCGCGTCTCATGAGCGATCTGCCGATCCGACAACGAGGAGAAGACCATGCCGTCCACCCCCGAGACGACGAACAAGGAACTTTTCGCCCGCTTCCACCGGGCCGTCAACACCGGCGACGCGGCCGTGATCGCCGCGACGATCGACGAACTCGTCCATCCCGACGTGGAACTGCACACCTCGCTGCCGGTGCCCGAACCGGGGGTGCGGGCCTTCCACTACGTCTGGACCCTGTTGTTGCGCGCGTACCCCGACGTACAGGTCCACGTCGAGGATCTGATCGCCGAGGGGGACAAGGTGGTCGCCCGGTCGGTGGTCACCGGCACCCATCGCGGCGAATACCTCGGCATGGCGCCGACCGGCCGGTCGGTGACCTACAACGAGATCTTCATCGTCCGCATCGCCGACGGCCGCATCATCGAGACCTGGGGCGTGGTCGACGTCCTCGCCCAGCTGCGGCAACTCGGCGCGATCACGCTGTAGCCGCACGGGGGCATCCGGAGAAATCCGGGCGCCCCCTTGCGCCGAAGATAGTAAGCGCGCATACTATTCCTATGACACAGATCGCCACCGCCTCCGCCGTCTCGACCGCCGCCCCCGCTGCCTTCTTCGCCACCTGGGCCGATATGGCCGCCTGGCCGGAATGGAACGCCGACACCGAATGGGTCCGCCTGGTCGGCCCGTTCGAACAGGGCGCCACCGGCACCCTCAAACCGAAAGGCGGCCCGAAGGTTTCGTTCGTCGTCGCCACGCTGACCGATTCCGAATTCGTCGACGTGTCCAAGCTGCCGGGCGCGCGGCTCACCTTCGCGCACCGCGTCGAGGTCACCGCCGCGGGCACCGAGGTGTCGGTGACGATCTCGATGTCCGGTCCGCTGCACCGGCTCTGGGCGAAGGTGATGGGCGCCGGTCTGGCCGCGAGCGTCGGCCGCGACCTCGAGGCGCTGGTCCGCACCGCCGAAAACCGTACCGCCACCGACTCGATGCCGGCCTGAGCGGCCGCGTCACAGACGAGGAGAACACACCATGACCCGATACTGGCTCGCCGTCGTATCCCGCGACCACGTCCACCGCGCGAGGGAACTCGGTATCGCACAGGCGAATCACGGCAAGCGCACCGCCGTCGAGCGGATGGGCCCCGGCGACGGCCTGGTGTACTACTCGCCCCGCACCGGAATCCGTGCGGGAGAGCAGATCCGGGCGTTCACCGCGTTGGGCTCGGTCGACGCGGCCGAGCCCTGGCAGGCCGACGACCAGGGCGGCGGCTTCCGGCCGTGGCGCCGCGCGGTGACGTATCGCGATGCCGCACAGGAGGTCCCGATCGACACGGTGCGCGGCGAACTGGAGCTGACCGCCGTGCCGAACTGGGGAATCGTGTTGCGGCGCGGCCTGATCGAACTGGGCGAGCACGACTTCGCCGTCATCGAGCGGGCCATGGTGGGCGAATGAGGGATCCGGACGGCGGCCTGCACACCGAATACGACACCGCGGACGACAGTCCGGGCCTGCTGCTGTGGCAGGTGACGAATCGCTGGCAGGCGGCGCAGCGCGCGGCGCTCGCGCCGTTCGGGCTCACCCACGTGCAGTTCGTGCTGCTCGCCTCCCTCACCTATCTGACCGCGGCCGCCGGCGACGATCACGTCCAGCAGCGCGACCTGGCCGCCTACGCCGCCACCGACCCCATGATGACCTCGCAGGTGCTGCGCGCCCTGGAGCAGAAGGGGCTGATCGAGCGCCGCGACCATCCCGTCGACCGCCGCGCCAAATCGCTGGTCCCGACCGAAGACGGTGTGGCCCTGGCGAATCGGGCGATCGTCGCGGTGGAGTCGTGTGATCGCGAATTCTTCGCCCCGCTCGGCGAGCGCACCGGCGAATTCGCCGCCGCCCTGCTCCGGTTGCGCGACCGGACCCGGGCGGCGGGCACGCAGCCCGGCGAATAGTTCGCACCGTCGCGTACCGGCCGGCTCGCCGACACCCACCGGACCGATCGTCGTGGCACGATACGGCGGCGACTCGCGAATATCGGCCGTCGCGCGCGGCCCGGTTCGGATCGCGATACTCGGTGAGTGAGATGTCATTTATCGTTCACCGGCCGCGTCCCGGCGCGTCAGAAACGCCGCCTACGTTCCCGGCTCATGTGTGCTGTTGCGATCGACCGGCTCGGCGCCCGGGTTGTGGTCGAGGGTCTGCGGCGCACGTACGCTGACGGCAGCGGGTTGCTGCCCACCGACCTGGTGATCGAGCCGGGGGAGTTCCTCTCCGTCCTGGGTCCGTCCGGTTGCGGCAAATCGACGCTGCTGCGGCTGCTGGCCGGGCTGGACCGGCCGCAACAGGGCCGCATCCGGTTCGGGGACGCGGTGGTGTGCGATGTCGAGCGGGGTATCTTCACGCCGCCGCGGGAGCGCGGACTCGGCATGGTGTTCCAGGATCTGGCGCTCTGGCCGCATCTGAGTGTGGCCGCCAACGTCGGCTTCCCGTTGCGGGTCGCGGGGGTGCCGCGGGCGGAACTGGCGGCCCGGGTCGCCGAGGTGCTGCGGCGCGTGGAACTCGATGCCGCCGCGGGGAAGATGCCGCATCAGCTCTCCGGCGGTCAGCAGCAGCGCGTCGCGATCGCCCGCGCGCTCGTGGCGCGGCCGGGCCTGCTGTTGCTCGACGAGCCGCTGTCCGCGCTGGATGCCGCACTGCGTGAGCAGTTGCTCGGTGAAATACGATCGCTGGCAACCGAATTCGGTGTCACCACGGTGTTCGTGACGCACGACCGCGCCGAGGCGCTGAGCGTATCGGACCGGATCGTGGTGCTGCGGGCCGGCCACATCCTGCAACACGGCAGCCCGGAACAGCTCTACCGCGAACCCGCGGACGCGTTCGTCGCCGAATTCGTCGGCACCTTCAATCCGCTGCCCGGCGGCGGTGGCGTACGCGCCGAACAGGTTCGGCTGCTCGACGACGAAACATCCACTGCCGCCGATGAATTGACCTTCGGTGCGATCGTCCGCGCCGCGGTGTTCACCGGCGGGACCTATCGGTTGCGATGCGAGGTCGACGGCGTGCCGCGGCACTGGGTGGTTCCGCATCCACGCGCACAGGATCCCGGCACCGCGGTGCGGCTCGCCCTCCGCACCGCCGACGTCATCACCCCGGCCTCCTGAGCTGCCGTCGCGCGGCCCTTCGAAAGGAAATCCCGATGTCCCTGTCCCGCCGTGCTTTCGCCGCGGCCGTGCTCACCTCGGCGCTCGTCGTCGCGGGCTGTGGCTCGGCCCAGGACGCCGCCCCGGCCGTGCAGCCCGCCGCCACCTGGACCGCCCCCGCCGGACTGACCGGTGCGCTGACCCTCTATTCGGCCAACCCGCAGGAACTCACCGACGACCTGGTGGCGGCGTTCACCAAGGCCACCGGCGTGAAGGTCGACGTGTTCGCGGGCGAGACCGGCAAGGTCACCGCGAAACTCGATGCGGAGTGGGCGAATCCGAAGGCCGACGTGGTGTACCTGGCGTCCTGGTCGCCGGCCGCCAAGTACGCCGCCGACGGCCGCACCCTCGCCTACCGTCCGCAGGACGCGGCGCAGGTGCGCGCCGGCTGGGCCGGTAGGGACGACGCGTTCACCGGCCGGGACGGCTCGGCGCTGACCATCGTGGTGAACACGAAAGTCGCACCGGGACAACCGAAGGACTGGTCGGACCTCACCGCCCCCGAATACCAGGGCAAGGTGATCATGCCGGATCCGCGCGAGTCCGGGACCGCGCGCGACCTGATCGCCGCGATGACCGCCGCCTGGGGCAAGGACAAGACCTGGGACCTGTTCGACCGGCTGTTCGCCGACGGCATGGTGGTGCACGGCGCCAACGGCCCCGCGCTCGACGACGTCACCGCGGGCTCGCACGCGGTCGTGCTCGGTGGTGTCGACTACTCCGCCTACGCCGCGATCGACAAGGGTGAACCGCTGCAGGTGATCACCCCCGCCTCGGGTACCACGATCACCCCGCGACCGGCCTTCATCGTCAAGAGCACCAAGAACCCGGCGGCGGCGAAAGCGCTGATGGACTTCATGTTCTCGGCGCAGGGCCAGCAGATCTCCGCGGGCCGCAAGATGATTCCCGGCCGCACCGACGTCCCCGGCGCCGCCGGGACCCGCGCCTACGGCGACATCAAACAGCTGAACTTCACCTGGGATCAGGTGCAGGCCACCGGCTCGGCCGTACTCGACGAATTCACCAAGCGGTACCTGGCCAAGGCGTGACACCCGGTCCCGGCCGCGCCGGAACGGGTTCGCGAACCCGTTCCGGCGCCGCGGTTCTCACACTGCTGGCCGTGCTGGTGGTGGCCGTCGCCGTACCGCTGGCGGCCGTACTGGTCCGGGCGGTCACCGGATTCGACGGCAGCCCTTCGGCACTGGGCGAGTTGACCCGGCCGGCGAATCTGCGGATCGTCGGCAATACGGTGCTGCTGGGTGTGCTGGTCGTGGTCGTCGCCACCGCGATGGCCGCGCCGCTGGCCTTCTGCATGTCGTGGACGTCGATGCGGCGGCACCGCTGGATCGATATCGCCGTGATGGTGCCGTTTCTCACCCCGCCGTACGTGGCGGCCATGGCCTGGCTGGATTTCACCCGGGTCAACGGTCTCGCCGAGCAGTGGTTCGGCCCGGCCGGACGCGCGGCGCGCGCGGTGGTGGAGACGCCGTTCGGCATGGCGGTGATCATGGCGTGCGAGGTCTTCACCTTCCTGTATCTGTTGCTGCGCAACCGGCTCGACGCCGTACCGGCCTCCGCCGACGAGATGGCCGCGGTCGCCGGGGCCTCGGCGTGGCAGCGGTTCCGGCTGGTGCTCGCCCCGCTGCTCACCCCCACCTACGCGCTCGGCGCGCTGATCGTGTTCATTCGCGCCGCAGGCGAATTCGGCACACCGGTGACCCTCGGCAACCGGATCGGCTTCCCGGTACTGGTGTCGCAGATCTACGCGAACGTCACCATCGATCCACTGAATTTCCCTCGGGCGGCGGCCTTTTCGACGGTCCTGCTGGCGCTCGGCACGACGGTCTGGGGCCTGCAGCAGTGGGTGGGCCGCCGCGAGGTGTCCTTCGGCGGCCGGGTGGCCCGCCG
Organism: Nocardia sp. BMG111209; assembly: GCF_000381925.1. Classification (NCBI taxonomy): domain Bacteria; kingdom Bacillati; phylum Actinomycetota; class Actinomycetes; order Mycobacteriales; family Nocardiaceae; genus Nocardia; species Nocardia sp. BMG111209. The sequence continues at coordinate 1,335,116 of NZ_KB907308.1, read as the reverse complement.
CGCGAGCGTCGCCGCGGGCCGGTGGGCCGCCGCGGGCCGGTGCTGGGTCGCGGTGGTGCTGCTGGTCTCCGTGGTGGTGCCGTGCCTGTCGGTCGTGCTGGGCGCGATGACGATACTGCGCTCGAAACCGCCTGCGCCGGACAACCTCACCTTCGACTACTTCGCCCGGGTACTGCGCGGCCGCGGCCTCGAGGCCCTGCAGAACAGTGTCGTGCTGGCCCTGATCGCGGCCACGCTGGCCACGGCGCTGGCGGTCGCGTGCACGATCGCGGTCGCGCGGCGCGGCGGCACCCGCTCCCGGCTGGGATCCACGGCCCGGCGCGGGATAGATCTGCTCGGTGTCGCCCCCGACACCGTGCCCGCCATCGTGCTGGTGATCGGCTTCATCTTCTTCTGGAACGCGCCGTGGCTGCCGGTCACCCTGTACGGCACCCGGGCCATGGTGGTGCTCGCCTACGTGGTGATCACGCTGCCGATGGTCCTGCAGAACGTGAAGGCGGCCCGCGCGGGCCTCGACGACCGGCTGCTGGAGGCCGCCGCGGCCGCCGGTGCGACCGCCTGGCAGACGTTGTGGCGCATCACTATTCCGCTGTTGCTGCCCGGTCTGGTGGCGGGCTGGCTGCTGGCTTTCCTGCTCGGTGTGCGCGAGGTGGTCGCCTCCTCGATGGTGCGGCCCGCCGCGTTGCCCCTGTTGTCGCCGTGGATCCTCGGTCAGTTCGACTCCGGTCATCGGGCCGAGGCGATGGCCATGACCGTGATCGGGATCCTCGGCTCCACCCTCATCCTCGTCGTTCTGGAATGGTGGCGAAACCGTATGAGCGAGAAGCGGATCCGATGATCAGGCTGGCACACGTCGCGGACGTGCACCTCGGGGCCCGGCTGCGGGCGACCCCCGACTACCCCGGTTGCCCGCCGATCGATCCGGTGGGAGATGCCTACGCCGCCTTCGAGATACTGCGGCAGCGCCTGCTCACCGGCGACTACGACGGCGTGCTGATCGCCGGCGACCTGTTCGATCGCCACGAACCCACCCCGCGTGCCCTGGCGGCCGCGTCCGCGGCGCTGGGCGACCTGCACGACGCGGGCATCCCGGTGGCGCTCGCCTGGGGCAACCACGACGCCGAATCGCCACTGCCCCGGCAACTCCGGCTGCCGCCGACCTGCTGGGTGGCGCCTACCGGCGCGGCCGGCACCCGGTACTGGCCCGATCAGGGCATCGCCCTGCACGCCCGCTCCGTCGACATGCCGGACGAGGTACGTGATCTCGCCGCCGACTACCCGAAGCCGGTGACGGGCTGGACCAATATCGGAATGCTGCACACCAGCCTCGGCGGTGAGCGCAGCCGCCGCGTATGCGCACCCACCACCGTGCCCACCCTCGCGGACCGCCGCTACGACTACTGGGCACTGGGACATGTGCACGAGCGCCTGGTGATCAACCCGGACCCGATGGTGGCCTTCGCCGGAAACCCGCACCCGGCCCGAAAATTCGAACGCGGCCCACGCGGCTTCCTCGAACTGCACTGCGCGGACGAGACCGTCACCGCACACGCCGTGGACACCTCCCCGATCGTCCGCGAAACCCTCACCGCCGAAACGGAATCCGATATCCGCGCACTGTTCGACGAATACCCGGCCGTAGGCCGGACGATCCTGTGGACCCTGTCCGGCCCCCCGGACCTCCTCCCGGCCGCGCGCGAAGCCGCCCGCGAGCACCCCGGATTCGCGGTCACGGGCAAGGGGAACGCGGCGGCGCACGGCGAATCCGACTGACGCCAGAGCGGCGCCTGCGGTTTTCGTCGTTCCGGTCCGAGATGTGAAGGCGCAGAAGCGTTGTCCTTGATCCCAGGGGTGGGCGGTGGATAAAGTCGGCGGCGGGGTTCGCTCGTGCCGGTCGACATTCCGGGGAGGACGGGGGAAGGCGTGGATGCATTGGCGGCCGGTCTGCCGATCGCGGTCGCGGTCGTCCTGCTGCTCACTCGGCGGGTCGGCGGGCAGGTGATCGCCGCGGTCACGCTGGTCGTGAGCGTCGTGGTCGCGGTCTGGTACTTCGACTTTCCGTGGTCCCGCCTGGCCGTGGGCTACCGGCATGCGCTGGGTACCGCGGTGGAGATCGCGATCATCCTCGCCGGTGGCTGCTTGCTGAATCGCGTGCTCGCCGCCGCCGGAACCTATGCGGCCGTGGCGGATTGGCTGCGAGGCACTCGGCGGGAGATCGACCGGACCGATGTCGTCCTGTTGATCGTGCTGGGTATCACGCCGTTCGCCGAATCGGTGACCGGTTTCAGGGTGGGCATCGTGATGGCGATCCCGTTGCTGCGCAGCGTCGGATTCTCGCCGTCGCGCGCGGCCGCGCTGGGACTGCTGGGCCTGGTCATCGTGCCGTGGGGTGCGCTGGCGCCGGGCACGCTGATCGCCGCCACGGTCACCGGCATCCCGGTCGACCGGATCGGCCAGGCGTCGGCGTGGCTGTCGTTGCCGGTGTTCCTGTGCTGCGGTGCGGCCGCACTGTGGGTCGGCTACGGGCGGGCCGCGTTGTCGCGGCTGCCCGACCTGCTCTGGTCGGCCGGTGCGCTGTGGCTCGGCGTTCTGGCGGCTCAATACGCGCTGGGCACACCGCCGGCCGGCGCGGTGGGCAGCGTGGCCGGGATCGCCGCGGGCACCGTGCTGTTGCGGCTGCGCCACGGCAGCCTCGCCCGTCCCGGCCCCCGGCTCGCCTTCCTGCTGTCCCCCTACGCGGTGCTGCTCGCCGGAATCCTGTTGGGCCGAATGATCTTTCGGCTCGCGAGCGGGCACGGCGCCGCGGTGGCGGTGCTGACGAGCCCGGCGTTGTGGTTGGCCGTCGCCGCCGGGTACGCGGTGGGGGTCGTTCTCGATCGGGAGCGGGTGTCGGTGACCCGGGCCGCGCTGGCGCAGTGGTGGCCCGTCGCGTCGACGACGCTACTGTTCCTGTTCGTCGGCACGACCCTCGCCGCGTCCGGCATGAGCGGTGCGGTGGCGGCCGCCGCCGGACACCTCGGCCCGGCCTATCCGCTGGCCGCGCCGTGGATCGGTGGCGTGGGTGGATTTCTCACCGGATCCAACTCCGGCGCCAACGCGATGTTCGCCGCGGGGCAGGCCGCCGCCGCGGCGAGCGTCCACCGCTCGGCGCTCGTGACGGTCGCGATCCAGAACGTGTCCGGATCCCTGCTCACCATGGCCTCGCTGCCCCGCTTGACACTGGCCCGCCAATTGGCAAGCGCCGCACCCGCCACCACGTCGGCGTCCCCCGCTTCCCCGGCCGCGAATCGAAACCACGATGCCGTGGACCGGAACCACGATGCAGCAGACCGGGATCGCGGTGCAGTGGACGCGGACCACGATGCTGTGGACCCGGATCGCGATGCTGTGGACCCGGATCGCGATTCGGTGTCGCGCGCGGTCCTCGGCGCCGATGCGGTTGTGCTGGTGCTACTGTCCGTAGTCGGCGTAGTGGCGAGCTGAGCAACTGTCGCGCAAGCGATTTCGCGGTGGGACCGCGGTCCCGGTTCGGTGCCGCCGGATTCACCGGCGGCGAGGCAGGCAGGTCACCGGCAGCCGGGGTCGACGCGCCCGGTTGATTCGCGGGCGGTTGCACGACCGAGGCGCCGGTGTCCCGACTCCAGAATACGCTGCCACCAGCAGAAACCGATTCAGCTGTTCCGATCCGCGACGAAAGCCGCCTTGCCGAGCCGCACGGTGCCGTCGGCGTACACCTCGATTCCGGTCACGCCGGTGGAGTGCACGGTGAGGTTGCGCAGCCGATAGGTGTAGATGTACGGGTTCGCTCGTTGCACCAATCGGACCGCCTGCTCGTACAGCGCGCCGCGCCGGGCGGGGCTGGTGCTGTGGGCCGCCCAGGCCAGCACCTCGTCCAGGTCGGGGGAGCTGTATCCGGCGTAGTTGCCGCTGGATCCGGTGGTGAGGAAGCGGGAGATGTTGCCGTCCGGGTCGAGTCGTCCCGACCAGCCCAGCAGCAGCGACTCGTAGGTGCCGCGTTTCTGTGCCTCGAGCATCGCCGGATACTCCGAGGGCACGATGCGCAGATCGAAACCGCCACGGGCGAGTTGGGCCTGCAGCGCCTGCGCGTACTGCAACTGGTCGGATACGTTCATCACCTGCATCGTGACCGGATAGGGCGTCTGCACACCCGCGTCGGCCAGCAGCCGGCGCGCGCGATCCGGATCGAACTCCGGGCAATCGGTATCGGCCGCGGTCGCGTACGAGGTGCGCGGCGCGATCGGGGTGCAGGTCGGCTCGTACCAGCCCTTGAACACCTGGTCCACCAGCGCCTGCCGGTCGACGCTCAGCGAGAGCGCCTGCCGGACACGGGCATCGATGGCCAGTGGGGTCTCGATCGGCTTCGCCGGTTTACCGGCGCCGTCCACGTTGCCGATGTTGAGGTAGAAGCCCTGGAAGCCGAACGAGCCCGAGACCAGCAGGTGCAGACGGGGATCGGTGCTCAGTGCGTCGACGTCCTGCGGGGACATGGTGTCGGCGACCTGGACGTCACCGGCCCGCAGCGCCGCCGCGCGGGCCTTCGGATCGGTCATGATCCGGTACACGATCCGATCGAAATGCACGTTCTGCGCGTCGTAGTACAGCGGATCGCGTTCCACCACGATCGTCTGCTGCGGGATCCGCTCGACGAATTTGAACGGGCCCACGCAGACGGGGTGGTCGCCGAAGTCCTTGCCCTCCTCGCGGAGTGCGCTCGGGGACATGATCATTCCGGCCCGGTCGGCGAGCGCGGCCGTGATCGGCGCGAACGGCGTACCGAACTTCAGGACGATCTGGGACTGACCGTCCGTGTCGATCTCGGTGATCGGGCCCATCTCGCCGGTGCGCTGGGATCCGTCCAGCGTGAGATGTCGTTGCAGACTGGTCCGGACGGCACTGGAATTGAAGGTCGTGCCGTCGGCGAACTGGACCCCGGTGCGCAGCGGGATGGTGACCGTGAGTCCGTCGTCGGAGAAGTGCGGCAGCTCGGTGGCCAACTGCGGCACCAGATTTCCGGACGAGTCGTTGTCGTAGAGCTTCTCGCAGACCGTGCTCATCACATAGCGCATGTACAGCGAACTCGAGGTGGTCGGATCGAGCCGGTCCGGTTCGTTGGACAGGCCCATCACCAGATCGCCGCCCTGGCGCACCTTCTGCTCACCGACCGGGGTGCCGTAATCGTCGGCGTGCGCGGTGCTGTGCACCGGCGGCTGCGCCGACGAGCAGGAGGCCAGCCCCAGGGCCACGGCCGCGGCGGCGATCGCGCGCAACGGCCGCGACCCGCGAATATCAGAGCGCCCGAACAAGATCCCGGATCCTCTCGATGGCGGAGACGGACAGGTCCGCCGACTCGCGCACGGCCAGATAACCGCCGACGGCGAGATCGCTCACGATCACCTTCGCGAGGCCGAGCGGAATATGCAGTGCGGCACCGATTTCGGCGATGGACGTCGGTTCCTGGCAGAGCTGGACGACGGTGCGTTGTTCCAATTGCAGTGGTGCGGACAGGGCCGCCGGCGGCGCCTGCACGATCGTCTCGATCCGCAGGCCGTCGATCACCGGGGTGGTGCGGCCGCCGGTGACGACGAAGGGCCGGACGAAATCGTCGTCGCTGTCACCGTCCGCGTCGGGGGAGGCTCCCGGGCGATCGGGATCGAACCATCCGAATCTCTCGTTGGTGGTCACCGGTACTCCTCTGCGGTGGTCACGAACGCGGCGGCCGGGCCGGATCGTCTGCGAACGTGGGTGCGCCGTAGGGATCCGGCAGTGGCGGCGTGCCCGCGGCGGCGCCGCGCTGATGGCCGGCGCGGAAGGAGGACAGCAGATCTCGCGTCTCCTCCGGTGCCCAGCGTTGCGTGACCGGACCGGGATCCGGGCGCGGGGCGAGCCCGGCGGCCGGCCGCGCCTGCGGTGCCGTCGCCGTGGCGTTGTCGCCGATTCGCTTGGTGCGCTTGACCAATCCGTTGCGAGTGGTGGTCGGGCCGGCACCCGCCACCTGCGGCTCCGGGATCCGGCGCGGGGCCGTGTCGGCGACCGCGGGGGCCGTGGCGACACTGCGGCCCGCCGACAGCGCGCCCCGGACCTCGGTGTCCGAGCCCCAGGTCGGCTGGACAACCGTGCCCGGCGCCAGCGCCTGAACCGTCGCGTGCTCCTGATCCTGATGCGAGACCAGCACGGCCGGTGGCAGCGTGAGCCGCGCGACCACACCGCTGACCGGTGAGGTGGTGAGTTCGACGTCGATGCCGAGGCGCTGCGCCAGCCGGCCGACCACGTAGTGCCCGAGGTAGCGGGTGGGCGCGACGATGAAGTCCTGCTCGCCACGGAGTTTGGCGTTCGACTGCGCGAGTTGTTCGGTGGTCATGCCGATTCCGTGATCGACGACCGCGACCAGATAGCCACCCTGCGGCGCCGGCCGGGCGTAGATCTCGACCTCGAGATCCGGCGGCGAGAAGGCGAGCCCGTTCTCGATCAATTCGGCGAGCATGTGCGACAGTTCGCTGGCGACCGCGCCCGCGATCAGCACATCCTCCACCCGGCGCAGCACCACCCGCCGGTAGTCGTCCACCTCCGACATGCCCGCGCGGATCACGTCGATCAGGCTGATCGGCCGGGTGAGCCGGCGCGGGCTGCTCTCGCCGACGAGCACCAGCAGGCTCTCGGCGTTGCGGCGCATGCGGGTGGCGAGGTGATCGAGTTCGAACAGATTGGACAGCGCCTTGGGATCGAGTTCCTCGCGCTCGAATTCGCTGATCAGCGCGAGCTGGCGGCGGACCAGGTTCTGGTTGCGGCGGGCCAGGTTGCCCATCGACTCGATCGTGTTGCGCCGCAACAGCGCCTGCTGCGAGGCGAGTTCGAAGGCGGTGCCCTGCACCCGATCCAGCGCGCCGGCGACCGCGGCGATCTCGGCGCTGGATCCGGTCGGGGTCCGCACCGGCTCGGGCGGTTCCGGCGCGGTGTCCACGGCCCGGTTCCATTCCTCGATGACGTTCGGCAACCGCCGCGACGCCACCTCGTCGGCCACCGCGGCCAGTTTCGCCAGCGGCCGGACCAGGGCACGCACGGAGGCGATCACCAGCGCGATCATGGCGATGATCGCGATCACCGCGCCCACCGAGAAGAGGATCAGGTTGGTCTCCGCGGCCGCGCGCAATTCGTCGGCGCGGCTGCGGATGTCGGCGCCGACCGCCTTCTGCACGGCGCGCTGCCCGTCGATCACGGCGGTCGTGTGCGTCCACCAGGCCGCCGGGTCGACCAGCCGCACCAGCGGGCCGTCGCCCGAGGCCAGCGCGGCGCTCTCGGACTGATCGCTCGCGGCGGCGTCGTCACCGCGCATCACCGCGTCCAGATCGGCCTGCCGGTCCTTACCGGCGTAGCGCGAGAATGCTTGCAGCGCTTCCTGTTTGGCGGCACGGATCTCCATGAACTGGCCGTATTCGCCGCCGGAGAAGTGCCCGACCACGAAAACGCCGTTGAGGAAGCCGCGTTCCCGGTCGAACTGATCCTTGATCGCGCCGAGCGCGTAGAACGCCTGCAGTCCGCGTTGCAGCCGAGGGTCGTTCGCCTGGTCGAGACCCAGTGTGAGGTGGTTCAGCGCGCCGACTGCGTCGTTGTAGAACTGCAGCGCAACGGGTCTGCTGATCCGTCGGGTATCGATCTGGGTGCGGGTGCTGCCCAGCATGTTCAGCTGGCCGAGCGCGGACCGGACCTGATCGGCGCCGGGTGCGTCCGAGTCGACCCCGCCCTCGACGGCGGTGAGGGTGCTGTCGACGTTGCGGCGCTGGACCGTCAGCGGTTGCTGCAGGCCGGTGTCGCCACCGAGCAGTCCGTTGCTGAGGCCGAGTTCGCGCTGGATCTGGTCGGTCAGATCCTGGACGTTCAGTGCCAGCGACACCGCTCGGCGGGTGGCGTCGGCCTCCCGATAGTCCGAGTACGCGCGATGCACGGTGATACCCACCAATATCAGCACCAGGGCCAGCGCGAACACCAGGATGCGGGTCAGCTGGCCGCCGATGGTGCGGGGACGCAAAACGAGGCTCGCCGCGACGCGGGGCAATTTCCGCCGGATGGGTTTCGGTGCTGACTCCGAATCGAATTCGACCGCGGGCTGTTCCTGCCGTAGGCGCACTACCTGCCACTCCTCCGAACGGCCCGTGGCCAGCAGCAGCGCACGGAAGTCTGCGAGAAACATCCCATACGCCCTCATCTGCGTCAACCCGGGAACGACCACAGCACAAGGGGTGTCAACCCGCCCGGACCTCGGCGAGCAACTCGTCGACCGACCACTGGTCATCGGCGTGAACGCCGTGTTTCGAGGCCAGTACCCGGCCGTCCGGCGCGATCAGGAAATCGGCCGGCAGCCCGAATCGGCCACCCTCCGGCCGCAGCGGCGGCACGGCGGCCCCGCTGCGCCGCGCCTCGCGCAGCGTACGTGCGACACCTCGGACGATCGCCGGCCAGCTGCGTGGATCCAGCAGCGCGCGCGGGCCGGATTCGACGCCGAATTCCCGATACAGCCGCCGCTGCGGATCGGCGACGAGGTCCAATGGGACCTCGGTGGCGTGTTTGCGCAATTCCGCTGCGCTGGAGTGGAATACGACGACCTCGCGGATGCCTGCCGCCTCGATCTCGCTGCGCCGGTTGACGATCGACCGCAGATGCAGATGGCAGACCGGGCAGCCGGCGAAGCGGCGGAACTGGAGATGGATCAGGCGCTCGGCGTCGGGGACGGGCACCTCGGCGCCGGTGACGGTGGTCAGCGTCCGGGTGGGCACGGTGGACAGCAGTGGCATGTCGACTCCTCGGCTCGTTGTAGGCGTACAAGGTACGCCTACAACGAGTATGCGCGTATCTTGTACGCTGTCAATCCGTGCCCCGCCCCCGGTCGCTGACCACCGCAGATCTGGCCGCGGCCGCCCTCGCGGTGATCGACCGCGACGGGCTGCCGGCGCTGACGATGCGGGCCGTCGCGGGCGAACTACGGATGGCGACGATGGCGCTGTACCGCTATGTCCCGGACCGGGAACAACTGGAACGACTGGTCGTCGACCGGATCGTGACCCCGGTGGACGTCACGCCGCCGCCGGTCGCGGACTGGCGGGAGCGGGCCTGGGTGCTGCTCGACCGCGTGCGGGCGGAGGTGTCGGCGCATCCCGAGGCGGTGCCGCTGGTGCTGCGCTACCGGCAGTCGTCGCCGGCGGTGCTGCGCTGGATGGAGGCGATGCTGACGGTGCTGACCGAGGCCGGCTTCACCGGCCGGGAACGGGTGATCGCCCAGCGCACGATCGTCGGATACCTGCTCGGCTTCCTGCAGAACGCGCACTACGCCTCGATCGCCGGCGCCGGAACCGCCGTGCTGGCACAGCTTCCGGCGGACGAGTTCCCGCTGCTGTCGCAGACCGCGGCGACGGCCCGGACGTTGTCGGCCGACGAGGAGTTCCGCGGCGGCGCCGAGGTCGTCCTGCGCGGGCTCGGCGATCCGGGCCGGTGAGATCGGCGGTGCGGCCTACAGCTCCGGCTCGCGGAAGTAGTGGCACCGCCATTCGGCCACCGTCCCGTCGGCGTGCACCCGCATGAAGTCGGATCCGTTGCGGGTACTGCCGTCCGGGTTGTGGCAGGTGTAGACGATCACGAGAGTGTCGGTGCCGGAATAGGATCCGTCGATCGTGTAGCGGATGCCGGGTGCGTGCTCGAGCGCGTAGCGCACGTAGTCGCGCAGCGCCCCGGCCCCTTCGAGGGCCAGCCGGGCGGGATCGCCGGTGAGTTTCGGCACGAACGGGGAGCTGAACAGCACATCCGTGGCGAAGGGCGACATGATCGTGTCGAGATCGCCGGAGTTCCAGCCCTCGTCCCAGTGCCACAACAACTTCTGTACGGTCTGTTCATCCAGCATCCGTCGACGGTAGGCCCGGCGGTGCGTGGCGGCAAGACCCGAACGGCCGGCCCGCCCCGGAAAGGGCGGGCCGGCCGCTGGAACAGATACGGGACAGGTCCCCGACGCCGGTGGAATCAATGTGGTGTCGCCTATGGTGGCAACTTCGCTTCATCTGGTACGAAGGTGACGAACCACCGTGCTCGGGCGGAGTTCCCGTAGTGCTCCCTATTCAATATCCGATCCGGTTGGCGCGCAACCGATTTATCCGGCGGCCACCGGCTCGCGCGCGGCGAACAGCGACGCGTACACCAGCCGGTCGTGCTCGGCGACGAACTGCCCCGCCAGGCCGCCGCCGGTCACCGTGTGCAGGCGCAGGTCGAGATAGCGCTCCTCCTCGGCCGTCTGCGCACCGGTCGCGCTCGGCAGCGCCGCCAGCAGCTTTTCGCGATGGTCGGTCCGCTCCCGCTCGAGCTCCGCGCGCAGGCCCGCGAGATCGGTGACCTCGAAGGGCTCGGGCTTGCCCGGTCGGGGCTCGGCCCGCCAGGCCGCGACACCGTAGGCGAAGCACACCAGCGGCATCCACACCTCGGCGAAATAGGCCGGATCCGGGGCGATTTCGAGGCCGGCGAACTCGTCGCCGACGAAGAACAGCGCCCCGAGCTGCCCCGGCAGCAGCTCGAGCCGGCTGCGGAACTGGGTCAGCACCGCCCGCCGGCGGCTGATGATCTGCTCCAGATGCCCACGGGCGGCGAGCCCGTACTCGCGGTTGAGCGCGCTGATATCCGACCACAGCTTCGAGTAGCCCTCCTGCCCGCGCAGCCGCAGCGCCGCGGCGCGCAACTCCCAGGGCAGTACGAAGAACCACTGGTCGCGGCCCTCCAGATAGCCGCCCTGGGCCGCCTGCACGCAGCAGGCGTCCGGGAAGCGGCGGGTCTGCCCGGCGGCCAGCAGCGCCGCCGAGCACAGCGCGTGATTCTGCGCGCCCTCCTGGATGTAGCCGATGTGCAGCGGGACGATCGCCACCCCGGCGGCTGCGCCGTTGTGCAGTTCGACCGAGCCGTAGCCGACGACCTGGTGCAACTTCAGTCCGGACCGCGGCGGCACGATGCCGGGCCGCTGCGGTCCGTGGATCGGCAGCACGGTCAGCGCACCGGCCCGCTGGGGCTCGCCGATCCGATAGCCGGTGAGGTCGGGGCCGGTGGGTACCAGCGCGGTCAGTGTGGTCGTGACGGTCACGGCCGAACTCCTTCCAGCCGATGGTCGAGGCGGTGCCGCACGGCGGCGTGGATCCAGTCCCGGCCGTCCGCGCAGTGGGCGAACAGCCGGGGCAGCAGTCCGGCGAAATCGTCCTGGTGCCAGAAGTCCAGGCACGGCAGCGCCGGAGCCGGATTGCGCAGGGTCAGATCGTCGCGGCCGGTGAACATGCTGCGGCACAACACGATCGGGGTATCGATCCCGAGGCGCGGCAGGGTCGCCACCACCCGCGCCAGGTCACCGGACAGCCGATTCTCGTACCCGTCGGTGACGAGCACGACCAGTTCCGGCCCGGTCGCCAGAGCGTCGAGCAGCCCACCGGCCAGATCGGTCGGCTCCGGCCCGGCGCCGATCTCGACGACGGACAGCCGCGGGCAGACCTCGGCGAGTACCAGCCGCAGCGCCACCGCCTGCGACAGCAGCGCCCACTCGCGATCGCCGTAACCGCGCATCGACTCGGACGTATCGGCAACCAGCGCAATACTTCCCGGCATCGGCGGCAGCCCACGGGTGACCTCGGCGAGGTATCGGCCCAGGGCCGGCCGCAACTCCGCCTCCGGTCCGCCGCGATACAGATGCACCAGCGTCGCCGCGACATCACCGCGATTGGTCGAGGTGATCACCGGCTCCCGCTCGCGCTCCGGATCCAGCGGCGCGACACCCGTGCGCGGCACGGGTACGCCGGGCACACCCGGCCCGTACAGTGCGGTGACCCGCGCCCGCGTCTGCTCGGGATCGGCCCCGAACCGCAACAGGTTTCGCCGCAGATACTCGGAATCGGTGTCGCCCTCGGCGATTCGCCGCGCACAGCCGCGCGCGGTGGCCTTACCCAGTGCATGCTCGAAGCAGTCGACCAGGGTCGGCCGCCGGGCGTCGATCAGCGTCGGCGCCTGCGGATGGTCGAGCACGAACGTGAGCACGGCCCGCGTGGTGTGCTTGTGGTTGGCCCGCAGCCGGCGCAGCGCCAGCAGGACGGTGAGCACCGTCGCTGGTGGGAGATCGAAAAGTATTGCGCGGGTGGCCTTCTCGAGCGTGACCCGGCTCCCGTCGGCGACCCCCGCCCACGAGGCCGCCAGCGCCTGCAACAGCGCTCGGGCACGCTGCTGCGGCCGGGCACCCGGCACGAGCGCGGTCAGCAGATACCCCTCGGGGTCCGCGGCCCAGGCCGCGCGATGGAACTCCGCGTCGTCCCACGACACCTCGCCGCCCCGCGGCAGACCCAGGGGCGTCGCGTGGGTGCTGAAGTGGTGCAGCAACTCGACGGTACGCATTCCGGAAGTGTAGGAATCGGACCTGGATCGGTCCACTGATTTTGCTGCCGCCCAGCCGCTTTCACCGGAGTTCGGTATCGCAGTCGCGCCAGGTGGGTTCCGGTATCCGGGGACGGGCGCCGATATGCCTAGCAACGCTCGGTATACGGTGCTTCGCCCTCACCCCGGCACAGCTCGGTGACCAGATCCACCCAGACCTCGGAATCGGCCAGCCGCCGGAACAGGTCCGGCTCGTGAATCCATGCCACGAACGACGCATTCAGCGCGGCGTGAACATCCGGCTCCCACACGATCCCGGGATCGGCCTCCAGATGCTGCCGGGAGTGATAGATCTCGGACCACTCGCGATCCTTGTGCAGACCGTGCCCGGCGATACCTACGACCGATCGCACCCGGTCCGGATGGTCGAGCGCATAACGCACCGCGAGATCCGACCCCCACGAGTGCCCGAGCACCACCCATCGCTCGACCCCCACAGCGCGTCGAACCGCCTCGAGATCGGTGATCGCGAGCTCGAGATCGTGCGGCCCGCCCCCGGACCGCCCGACACCCCGGGGCTCGGGGAACCAGCTCCGCATTCCCGTCGGCCCGAGCCGCTCGTCCTCGAGATAGTGCACACACCCGGGCCCACCGGACAACACCACGACATCCGGGCCGAATCCGGCGACCCCGACATGCAGCAGAACCCCGTCGTCGGCCGAAACAGTCAGCGACCGCAACGCTTCCGGCCGCTCGGGCGAGGGAGACATCACGGCTGATCGTATACACCCGCCGCCGGCCGGTACCGGAACCGACAGCGGTCACGGTGCCCGGTGGCGGGCAATCAGGGACCGGCCTCGGGCACCCGAAATACGTGAGGCATTGCGGCAGTTGCCCTTCGCATGAGCGGTGGAACCGAGCAACGTCGTGCCGCGCTGCGAGACTTCCTGCGCAGCCGCCGGGCACGGCTCACGCCGGACGTCGTCGGTATCGCCTCCGCCGGGCAGCGGCGGACACCCGGACTGCGCCGGGAGGAGGTGGCGCAGCTCGCCGGGGTCGGAGTGTCCTGGTACACGTGGCTCGAGCAGGGCCGCGACATCACGGTGTCCGCCGAGGTTCTCGATGCCGTCGCGGCCGCCCTGCGGTTGAACCCGGCGGAACGCGCACACCTGTACCTGCTGGCCGGGCTGAATCCGCCCGCTCCGAATCTGCTCGGCGCGGGCGAGGTGACGGACGAGGTTCGGCGGATGCTGGACGCGTGGAGTCCGCGGCCCGCGGTGCTGCGCGACCGGTATTGGAATGTGCTGGGCTACAACGACTCTGCGCGAGAAGTGTTCGGGTTCGGCGGCGCCGGACACAACTGCCTGGTCACCTTCTTCACCGATCCTCGATACCGGGCGATGCCGGTGGTGTGGGCCGAGGCGGCTGCGGGTGTGGTGGCTGCCTATCGGGCCGATGCCGCGCAGGCACCCGGCGATCCCGAATTCCGGCGCGTGGTGGACGATCTCGTCGCATCGAGCCCCGAGTTCGCCGAACTGTGGCAGCACCACGACGTCGGAACTCCGGTGCAAGCGGTGAATGCGTTGCGTCATCCCGAGTTCGGCGAGCTGTTCTTCGACACGACCACACTGATCGTCGCGGATCATCCGGAGTGGTCCGTCGTGCTCTACAACCCGCGATAGTCGTGACGCCCTTGTTCACGAAGCCGAGTCGGTCATCTCGCATATTCGGGTGGTGCCACACCCACGATAACTGCGCACTGTTTGCCGCCGACCAGCATCGGCACGCTGATCCTATGACGCACAACGGGTTACGGTTCGACGGCAAGGTGGCGCTGATCACCGGGGGTAGCAGCGGGATGGGGGAGGCCACCGCGCGGCGGCTGCGGGACGAAGGGGCGCGGGTGGTCGTCACCGGCCGGGACGAGTCCAGGCTCGCCGCGGCCCTCGGACGGCTCGGCCCCACCGTGGATGGAATACGCGGTGACGCAGTCGATCTCGCTGACCTCGACGCGCTGGCCGCAGCTGTGCGTGAGCGGTACGGGCGGCTGGATGTGTTGTTCGCCAACGCGGGTGTCGGCGCGTTCCAGCCGATCGGGGAGGTCACCGAGGAGGAATTCCACCGGGTCGTCGACACCAATTTCAAGGCCGCGTTCTTCACCGTCCAGAAGCTGTTGCCGCTGCTACCGGACGGCGCGGCGATCGTGATCAACGCATCCTTCGCGCTGCATCGCGGCGTGCCCGCCGCTGCCCTGTATTCGGCATCCAAAGCGGCGGTACACAATCTGACCCGCACCCTCGCGGCCGAATTGGCGCCCAGGCGAATTCGGGTCAACTCGGTGAGCCCCGGCTACATCGACACTCCGGCTTTTCGTGCCGAGACCTCCGCCGCGGCGCGGGCCGCCATCGCGGATACGGTCGCCGCGGGTCGTGTCGGTACCGCCGACGAGGTGGCGGCGCTGGTCGCCTTCCTCGCCTCTGCCGAGGCGTCGTACGTGAACGGACAGGACTTCGTCGTCGACGGCGGACTGACCGCGGCCGTCCCGGGTGCGACGATGTGACGGGATCGGGACACGGGCCGGCCGATGTTCAGCGCCGGACTAACCGTTTCCCGACATCCGCTGCCAGTCCGAGTCCATCGGCGTACGCGGATCGAAGCTCGGGTCGTCCGACGAGACGATGCGACCGTGGCGGTTGGTCCAGTACACGGCTGGTGTGTTCGACAGCCGCACGGGCGGGTTCTGCCCGTAGGGATCGGCGTACCAGGATTCGCCGGTCAATATCTGTCCCATGCCTTCTCGGCGGCGTTCGTCGGACGCGTTGCGCTGGTCCGTCACCTGCTGTTGAAGCTCCTCGGACCACGTGCGCTGCAACTCCAGCTGCTGTCCGAACTGGATCGAGTTCTGAAGATTCTGCTGGGCGATTCCCTGTGCGCCCCAGGCCGCCCCATGGATCACGTTGAACTGCTTCGGGAGGCCCGGGAGCCAGGTGGCGAACGACGGCCAATATTGCTCCTGTGCCGCACCGGCCGTCAGCACGAAGTCCACCTGCCCGTAGCCCTGCCGGTAACTGACGGTGGCGATTCCGACGCAGGGGACACCGTTGACCACATACCGGTAGTCGACGTCGACGGCCGCCTCGAAGTTCGCTACCGGCTGCCCGGGACGCGGCCGGCCGAACTGCACGGGACCATTGCTGGACAGCTTCTCGAAGGCGTATTGCAGTGGCGGGTAGCCGGGCATGAAGCCGCAGTTGCCGGTCATCATCGCGACGGCCTGGTTGTTCGCGTCGGCCTGCACGACGGCGAACTGACCCTGTTCCAGCACCCGCCAGCCGGGGGGCACCAGGAACTGGAAACACTGGCCTTGAACGACTTGGGGTTCCACGCCGAAACGGTATCGTGCCGAGTGCTGCGCGGCATGGTAACCGAGCGGCTTACCATCGCCGGTGGTCGCTCGTAGCATGGCGGTATGCGATCGGTGGTGGCGATTCCCGGGGTTGCGGCCGAGGTTCAGGTTGCGGTGCCCGCGTGGGGGAGTCGGCCGGCCGGTATCGGCATGGCGGGGTTTCGCGGTCGGGCGGATCATGCGGTGGAGATGCGGATGGTGCCCTATCCGGCGCTCACCATCTTCATCGACTTCGGTTCCGCCGGACTGATTCTCGATGCCGGGGGTGAAAGTCGGCGGGGGAGTGCCGTGGTCGGGCTGGCTCCGGGCACGCTGCGTGCGGAGTGCGGGCGGGAGGCCGACTGTTTGCAGATTCGGCTGTCGCCGGTGGTGGCGCACACGATGTTGGGGGACGGTGCGGATTCCTCGGGGGCGGTGCTGTCGCTCGAGGATCTGTGGGGGCGTGAGGCCGGGCGCATTCAGGAGCGGTTGCACGCTACGAGGTCGTGGGACGAGCGGTTCGCGCTTGCGGCGGAGGCGCTTGCGCGGCGGTCCGCGACGGGGCGGGCGGTGGATCCGGAGATCGGATTCGTATGGCAGCGGATGGTGGCGAATCGGGGGCGGGTCCGGGTCGAGCGGTTGGCGGACGAGGTGGGTTGGAGCCGGAAACGGTTGTGGGCCAGGTTCGGTGCGCAGATCGGGCTCAGCCCGAAGCGCGCGGCGAAGCTGATCAGATTCGATCATGTGGCGCATCGGCTCGCCGCTGGGCACAGTGTTGCCTCGGTGGCTGTGGAAAGTGGTTTCGCCGATCAGTCCCATTTGCATCGGGATGCGATGTCCTTTGCCGGGTTGACACCGGCGGGGGTCGCGGGGGCGCCGTGGTTGGCGGTCGACGGTGTTGCTTGGTCTCCTGCGATGCCGCGTTCTGCTCGGCGGCGTGTGGAGTCGTGAGGGGCCGACTCGTCCGATTCGCGGTGTTGTCGGATATGCGTTTTTCGGTTCCGATCTGGTGGGACGTGTGCGTGCACCCGCTGATGTGGTGCGGAATGTGCGCGTAGTGAATGTTCGTTCGGGCAGGTTGCAAGCGTCGCGCGCGGACGAGTAGGGTCGGCCGCAGCCGATCTGGGGCGCGAAGCCGGTCGATTCCGGTGATCGGGCCTGTCGACTCAGTGCCGATGCCGAGGGGGATTCGTGTGAACGGTTGGAGGCGGGTTCTCGGGAGTGCTTGTGCGCTCGGTGTTTTGGGGTTCTCGGTGATCGGGTGTGGGAACGGTGGAGGGACCGATCCCCAGACCGGTACGGCTGTTTCGTCCACGGCGTTGCCGCCTGCACCGACAGGGTTCGATCCGTGTTCCGGTGTGATGAGGCCGGTACTCGATTCCGAGCAACTCCACAACCAGGAGAATGCCGACTCGAACGGTAGCGGTGGAACTCAGTGGCGGGGATGTCAGTGGGTCCAGTCCGACGGGTACTCGGTGTCCATTCGC
Source organism: Nocardia sp. BMG111209 (assembly GCF_000381925.1). Lineage (NCBI taxonomy): Bacteria > Bacillati > Actinomycetota > Actinomycetes > Mycobacteriales > Nocardiaceae > Nocardia > Nocardia sp. BMG111209. The sequence goes on along the minus strand of NZ_KB907308.1, from coordinate 1,317,851 downwards.
ACCACCAATATCACCTTGCCGATGATTCGTCAGAATTCTGGATTCAAGGTGGCCGATCAGCAGGTGATCGGTGGCCGCTCGGCTCTCACATATCACGAGAGCGATGCTGCTGATCTGCGGCATGGCTGCTTGCTCAACGTCGAGTTGAAGCAAGGCAGTCTGCAGTTCTCTCTGGACAATCCGGCGTCCAACCGTCGGACCGGAAATATGGACACCTGCGACATCGCGAAAACACTTGCGGCGAAAGTGGTTCCGTTGATACCGACTTCGGCCTGAGCGCAGGTGTAGTGGGGATGTCGGTACTGTCGCTGGGAGGTTGATCGATGACCGGTGAAGATGCTTCTCCGCAACGGCCGCTGGCGGATCTCATCGCCGAGGCGAAAGACGGTCGGCTGACGGTGAACTTCAACAGCGATATGCGGGTCAACGCCGAAGAGTTCGCTTATATCGACCGCGACTGTCAGGCGTTCAAGGACTCGATTCGATCTCTTCAGCAGATCGCGATGGATATCCACCGGCAACAGTACTGGGGCTTGGGAGAGGATCAAGCCGTCCTCACCTCTGCGCAGACCATCGTTCACCGATTCCGGGCCAAAGCTGCGATCGTCGATCCGAGTAAGGACACGTCCAACAACGCCCACGACATCCTCGAACAGCACTACCAGATCATCGATGCACTACAGGAACTGCACCGCACGATCGCGCAGCGGTACATGGCGACCGATCAGGTGTTCGCCGCTCGGTACAACGAGTTGATGGCCGATATGCCGCCGAGTTCGATCGGGAGTTCCGCGATCCAGGGGCCGATGCAATCGGGCGACGGGAAGTGGCGTTAGCGGCGTCCGTGTCGGTCGGTCGGAACATTTCTCCAAGACGATGGTCGCCGGGCCCGGCATGCTGAGCACCATGTTTGTGCAGAGAACAACGAAACCCTCGCGTGCGGGTGGGACCGCTCGCGGTGTCCGCGCACTGACGAGACTTGCCGGCCTCGCCGCGGCACTGGTGCTCACCGGTGGGCTGGTGGCCGCGGGTCCGGCGTCCGCCGACGATTCCGGGACGGTCTGGTTGTGCCGGCCCGGCCTCTCCGCTGATCCGTGCGGCGGCGGCACCGGCGCGCCGATCGACTGCTTCTACGTCTATCCCACGGTGTCGGCGCAGCCCTCGGCGAATGCGAATCTGGACATCGATCCCGAGCAGCGGGCCGCGGCCACGGATCAGGCGGCACCCTTCGGCGGCCGGTGCAATATCTGGGCCCCGATCTATCGGCAGAGCACCGCCGCCGGGTTGCTGAACTCGCCCGGCTCCCGGCGCGCGCCCGCGCTGGATGTCGCCTACGACAGTCTCGAAACCGCCTGGGACGACTACCTGGCCAACCACAATCACGGTCGCGGCGTGGTGCTGATCGGGCATTCGCAGGGTTCGATGATGTTGCGCGCGTTGATCCGCAATCGCATCGACGGCACGCCACAGCAGCGACTGCTGGTGTCGGCGATCATCCCCGGCGCCGATGTGCTTGTCGCGGAGGGTAAGACGACCGGTGGTGATTTCGCGTCGGTGCCCGCGTGCACCGACGGTCACCAGATCGGTTGTGTGCTGGCCTGGTCGACGTTCGCGGGGACTCCGCCGGCGGACGCGAAATTCGGGACGTCGCCTGCCGAGCCGGATGTCTACGGCACTCGCGGACATCTTCCGTACGGACCCGGATACGAGGTGCTGTGCACCGATCCTGCCGCTCCGGGCTCCACCGCCGAGACGCCGTTGCGCGCGATCGTCAACGGGCGCACCGTCTCCGGATACCACGGCCGGTGCACCACCGGCGCTTCGCATGTGCTGGTCATCGACGGCGCCGCGGAGGGAGTACCGGCGACCGCGCTGCCGGCCGTCCCCGCGCCGAGCTGGGGGTTGCACGCGTACGACCTGAACATCGCGCAGCAGGATCTGGTGGATCTCGTTGCCGTGCAGAGCGGGGTCTGGCTCGATCGGCATGCCGGGGATCACTGAGTGGGCAGTCGATAGCACAAGAGAATCACTGTTCACTTGCAACGGAGTATCGCGGTCGTGAGGATGTGAGAAGGTTTCGTGCGATCTCTGTCAAAGAGTCGCAATTTGTGCCACACTGGGTGATAGTTCAACGGCGATCTTTCTATCACCTCGGGCGGCGGCATCGAGGGGGAGGTGTCGGCAATGTCGGCGACGGACCGGGAACGGTCATCAACTTATGGGTTGCGGCCGATCGGCCCCGGATCGGCCACCTCGCGCGGGGACGCGGACCCGGTCACCCGTCGCGAGACCGATGCGGTGGACACGCTGTTCCTCGCCGACGAGATATCGGCATGGCTCGGGCCCGCCTACGGCGCCGCGAATGTGGTGATGCAACTGGCGAATGCCGCGGTCGCGTACGGCGTGATGGAAAGTCCGGTGGACAGCGGCAATCTGCACAAGCATCCGGTCAAGCGCGGCCGCACCACCATGACCTACATCGCGGTGGCCGTCGCGGGCAACGCGCAGGATCGCCGCATCTATCGGGAGGCGGTGAACGCGGCGCATGTCCGGGTGCGGTCGACGCCGCGTAGTCCCGTGCGGTACAACGCTTTCGACCCGACCTTGCAACTGTGGGTCGCGGCGTGCATGGCGGCGGTGTTCGCCGACACCCGCCGACTGCGCGGTGGGCGTACCCATCACGATCCCGAGCTGATCCACCGTGCCGCTTCGGTTTTCGCGACCACGCTGCAGGTGCCGCGGGAGCTGTGGCCCGCGGATTCGGTTGCCTTCGAACGGTATCGGGACGAGCAGTTCGAGCAGCTCGAATTCGACGATCGCATGCGGGAATTCCTGATCGGGATCGCGCGGCTGGATTTCCTGCCCGCGCCGGTGTCGCGCCTGCTCGGTGACTCGAATCTGTTCCTGGTCCTCGGTCACCTGCCGCCGGTCCTGCGCGAGAAGCTCGGATGTGCTTGGACCGCAACGGATCAGCGCCGTTTCGACCGCTGGCAGCGGGTCCTCGGCCGATTGGATCGGCTCACCCCGCCGGCCGTCGTGCGTATGGGTATGCGCGCGACGGTCTGGGATATGCGTCTGCGCTACATCATCGGCGCCACCGTCGTCTGATCACACCATCTACGGAGGACATCCAACCGTGACTCTCGCTCGGCACGAAAACCAGAACACGCTCGGCCCCGAACCGGAGATCGTCGTCGACGGCGAGCCCGTGGAGCTGATCTCGCCGGATTCGCTGACCGCCGAAATGGTCGGGCACTGGACCTATCTGGTGCTGGAGGCCGCGGCCTTCCTGATGCAGGGTATGCATCCGGTCATCGCCGACGTGACCGACCGCTACTCCATCGCCCGCACCGACCCGGGTGGCCGCGCCGTCCGGTCGGTGGATTCGGTGCTGCGCTGGACCTACGGCGGGCTGGAAGCGGTGGAGGAGGGCCGGCGGCTGCGCTCCCTGCATCAGCCGCTGACCATGCGCAACGCCGAGGGCAAGCACGTCAGCGCGCTGGATCCCGGTGCCTACCAATGGGTTATCGCCACCGCCTACATCACCACCGTCAACGCGGGCCCGCTGCTGATGGGCCGGGAGTTCACCGTCGCCGAGCAGGAGGAACTGCTGCGCGACAACCGCCGGATCGCCAGGATCGTGCGGGTGCCGATGAAGGGTTATCCGGAGACCCGCGAGGAGTTCGACCGCTACTTCGACCGGATGATCGAGACCACGCTCGTGGCCGGGCCCGCGACCCTGGCCAGCGTCGACCAATTGCGCCACGGGCGACCGGAACCCGAGTCGATGACGAAGTATTCGCCACTGCAGCGCGCGCTGCTCACCCGCGCGATGGCGCCGGGGCTGCGGATGGTCTACCTCGCCATGGTGGCCGCCATGGACCCGCGTATCCGGACGATGCTCGGCATCGAGTTCACCGCGCGGGAGCAGGCGCGCACGCGGCGGATCTTCGCCGCGATCCGGGTGGCCTACCGGGTGCTGCCCGACCGGCTCACCTACTTCCCGCTGGCGTATCACGCGCGCAAGCACCACGAGTGCATCCAGGCCATGCAGCGCCGGGAACTGAAGTCCGCCGCCTATCGGGTACGCCCGAAACAGCCGCTGCGCCCGGCTCGTACGGAATCGCACTAGCGGCTCGAGCCCCGATCCGGTGAGATCGCCCGGCCGGTGGCGCAACCGGTGATACAAAGGAGGCGAACCACCGATCACACGGAGCCCAGGTGCCGGATACCACGAGCGAGCTCGGCTCGATCTTCGACTGGCGCGACGCCTTGGATCCGACGGCGCGCAGGATCGTCACCGCCGCTCGAATCTGCTTCACCGAGAACGGTTTCGCCGACACCACGATGCAGCGCGTCGCCGACAACGCCGGTGTGGGTGTGGCCACGGTCTATCGCCGGTTCGGGCACAAACAGCAGTTGGTGCGGCTGGCGATCATGGACGAATCCTTGCGGGTCGCAACCCTTCTCGCGGAGGTCGCCGAGCACGCCACCAGTCCGCAGGACAGTATCGTGGAGGTGTTCGCGGCCTTCGTGCACGAGGCCTCGGCCCCGAAACTGCTGACCCGCAGCATCCGTGAGTCACCGGCCGCCGGTGAACTCACCGACTTCCTCACCGACGAGACCGCCATCGAGGTCTCGCGCACCCTGGTCGTGGGGCATCTGCACCGCTGGCGGGTCGCGGGCCGGCTCCCCGCCGAGCTGGACCTCGCCATCGTGGGGGAGATGATCGCGCGCCTGATCATGTCGCTCATCGAGACGCCGAAATCGGTGATCCCGCTGCAGGATCCGGATCTGGCGCGTGAGTTCGCGCGTACCTACCTGGTCCCGTTGCTGCAACTCGATCGCGTCGAACCCCGTTCGCCCTGAACGGTTTCCGCGCGTGGCGGATCAGATGTGCGTGCCCCGGCTCTGCTGGATGGCCTGACTGACCTGGGTCGACGAGACGTCCACCGGTCCGGTGTCGAAATGGTCCAGGACCAGCGACTGGGTGGCGGTGAGGTGCGCGCGGTAGTGCCGCTCCGCCGCCTCGGCGTCGCCCGCGGTGATCGCGGTGATGATGTGCCGATGGCAGTCCAGCGATTCCGCGGAATCGACCGGCGACGGGTATTCGCCACTGCGGGTGAGGATTTCGGCCCAGGTCTCCTCGTGCGCCGACCACAGCGCCACCAGCGTGCTGACCACGTAGCGGACCGTGACATTGGGATTGAAGGAGACCACCAGATCGTGGAAGGCGCGCGCCGCCAACGTGAACGACAGCCCCTCGCCCATCAGCTCCGCGCAGGTGTTCAGATTCGCCTCGAGCGCCGGGATGACGACCGTCCCGCGGTCCTCGCGCTGCGCGCAGGCGGCGGCGCAGGTGGGTTCGAGCATCTGCAGACCGACCGCGAGGTCGCCGAGGGTGACGTGCGCGGCCTGCAGACCCAGCCCGAGGTGATACGCGGCCGACGACGGATCCGGCCGATGTACCTCGGCCCCACCGACATTGCCCCGCCGGACGGTGATGAGCCCCTCGGTCTCCAGGATGCGCAACGCCTCCCGGACCGACGGATAGCTGACCCCGAACTCCTGCACCAGCTGATCCTGCGGCGGCAACCGCTCGGCGCTGTCGTCGGACAGGATGCGAGCACGTAACTCCGCGGCCACCACCTCGGCGATCCGCCGCTGCGTGATCCGGGTGTGCCGCGGCCCTGTCACCGGCCCACCCTTCCCGCGCACCGCGCTCGCCCGGCGGCCGCCCGGCCCGCTCTGAAGTCCATCTCCGGAAGGTACGCCGATCTTCGCAAGTATTGCAATCTTTGCGGCTCGGGTCGGTGTCCTCGCTGCCAGGCTAGGGCAACGTGGCCGGGATGTGCGGATACCTGCGGTGGGTGATGGTGTGCGGCCGATGCGCCGACCCGTGCCGGAGGTACGCCAACAGCTGCGTCAGATGATCGAAACCGTCCAAGCGGTCGGCTGCCCAGGCCGCGAGTTCGACGAAGGTATCCGTACTTTCCATCGCATACCGCCGCAGATATGTCTGCGGCAGTTTGTGGGCGTACCACAGACGCCGGCACGCCTCACGGGTACTCCGCAGCAGTACGGTCCCCAGCAACCCGTCACGATCCTCGACCGGACCCCACCACTTCTCGTATTCGCGCAGCACATCGCACTCGGCGGCGACCGGGTCGAATCCGCTCATCTCGAAGAAGAGGATGTGTGCGACGTCGTCCCACGGTGTCACATCGCGACCGGCCGATTCGAAGTCCACATCCCGCACCGACCCGCTGATCTCGGCCCGGCGATCGTCCGCGCTCGCCGTGCAGAGCCGAGCCGCCAACTCGTGCGTCGTCTCGTTCGTGACCCAGATACGATTTTTCAGGTGGGCATCCCGGAACGCCTCCGTCGAGCGGGCCTCCAGCCGGCTGCCCAGCCTTCGGATATCTTCGATCGCGCCTCCCAGCCGCGCGTCCGAATCGACGATATCGGTCAGCGCGTACAACGCTGAAATGCCTTGATCCGCATAGGGGTAGCAAGTTCTCGGCAGATCGGTCACACTCGAATTCGCGATCATCCGGAATTCCGCCAGGCTCGCCAGCGAGTCGTGCACGATCTCGCCGAGGATACGGCCGGCGGTCGCCCGAACCTCCGTGCGCTGCCCGAATTTGTTGAGTGCGCAGGCCAGTTCGAACAGCGAGACCCCCTGCACACCTTCCATGGTCACCGGCGCTCGATGCGACACCCCGGCGGCGAATGCCGATCCGTCGGCCGGACGAAGGCCCACCGGTCTGAAATGCCCGGCCTTCGGCCGAATCCGCTCCGCCGCGGCGACCCATGCCGATTCCGCGCGGTCGCCATCGGTGCTCGTGCACCATTTCCGGAAGGTCGGCGGCTCGATCTGCCGCACCGTGGCATTTCCCTTGTACAAGGTCGGCCACTGCGGTAAGGAATCGGGCTCTATTGCCGAGGACCAGGTGGTCCGATTGTCGGCGACCATGATCTGCCACCACGCGGCCGGCGTCTCCGGTCCGGACCCCGGGAATGTCGGGCAAACGGTACGGAACCGGCCGGATTCGACCGGGAATGCGGTCAGCAGCGACGCTTCGGTCCCGGCCAGGACGAAATCCGGAACGGCCGTGTGCCGGTGCAATCCGACCACGCAACGCCCGCCGTGACGGGCGGATGTGTCGCGCAGTTCGCGCAGCTGCGCGAGAATCCGGCGGCGGGCCGCCCACGCATTCCAGGGCTCACCGCCGCCGGCATCGATCCGCTGCAGGAACGGAAGCGCATCCGGATCCGGGCAGAGAACGCAGACAGCCGGAATGCGAGTGTCGGTCGCACATGCCGTCACCAGATACGAGGCGAACGGGATCAACTCGCCCGCGCACACGATACGTACGGTGTCACCCGATCGGGACGCCGCCCACCGGATTTCGTCGGCCCGCTGCCGGAGGCTGCGATCATCGAACAGGTTCAGTCGGATGCGCGGTCGCTGTTGTGTTTCTTCGACACGCTGCTCGGTAGGTTGCAATGGAGGCCACCCCCGGTCTCGATGCGCCACAACCGCCGTGCCGTCGATTCGAAAGCGGGAATCGGTCGGCCGGGCAATCCCCACGATGGGGTGGGCGGATTTATTCTATCCAGCCACCCGACGACCGGCGCGGATTTCGAGCGGGCTTGACGCCGGACCTCCGCTCGATGACATTTCATTCATCGGCGACGCAGTTCCGCGAGCGTACGGAGAAATCGGTCGGTATCGTCGAGACTTTCGAGGGTACAGTCAGCGCCTGCCGCCGACAGTGTGTCGGCAGAGCTGGACCCCGTCGCCACCGCGATGACCTTCGCCCCGCCGATCCGGCCCGCCTCGACATCTCTCGGGGTATCACCCACCAGAATCGTCGAACTACGGTCGTATGCGATTCCGTACTTGTGTACGGCGCGTTCTCGTGCCAGGCCGACGAGTTCCCAGCGTGGCCGCTCGTCGTCGCCGTATGCCCCCACGCCGAGATCCAGCCATTCTTCCAGTCCGAAGGCTCCGAGTTTGGTCGCCGCATTGCGACGGATATTCCCGGTCAACACGGATTGAACGATCGCCGGCGCATCGGCCGTGGCCTGGAGCGCGGACCTGGCTCCGGGGAGTGCTCGGCCGCGCTGCGCGAGTTCCGACTTCTCCCGTTCCAGGGTTGTCACCAGGACCTCTTCCAGGCGGGATCGCTCGCCCAGAGCGCGCCGATCGAGCGAATTCTGGTCCGCGAGCTCGCGCATGATGTCGAATTCGGCGCGGCCGTCGGTGACTGCGGCAACGGCCGATGTGCGTCCGGTCAAGGTTGTGAACGCTTTCAGATACACCTCCTTACTGACCCCGGAGGTCGTCAGGAGCGTCTTGTCGATATCCCACAGCAGAAGCGTCTCGGGGAAATCGGAGAGCGTGACCGAATACGGCTTCAGGGATTTTTTCACGAAAGAACTCCTGACGGCTCGTCAAATCGTCGGATCCGGAAACTGCTGGATGTCCTTCCACAACAGATCACCGTGCTCGAAGAAGAAGTCCAGCCACTGCTTGTCCGATTCGGCATAGAGCGCAATGGCCGGCCGGTCACCGGGATCCGTCATGTACGGATAGAAGTAGACGAGTGCGGATCGCGCACTGGCGCGCCTGACGAATACGCCCGCCATCGTCGGTATGCAGCCGTAGCACCGGACCTCCAGGTGCTGGTTCTCCTTGGCCGACAGCTGCTGCCGGACGGCTCGAACCGTCGATACGAACACATCGAAGTCGGCGACCAGGCGTTCGGCGGTGTGTGTGGTCGCCGCGGCTGTCACCTGTGCGAGGCTCGGCTCGCGGAGATCCAGTACCGCGATCCGAACCCGGCAGCCCGATTTGACGAGATTTGCCAGCCGTCCCGGTCCCTCGGTCAAGGAACCCGCCTTCGTCAGGCCGATGACCAGGACCTCGGACGCATTTCGGACGAAGTTGTCGAACGGTTCGGACTCCTGCCATCGGCGCAGAACCGCGGGATTCTGGATGTGTCCCCGGACCTGTTCGATCTCTCGCCGAATATCCAGCAGTACCAGCAAGCGGTCGGAGACGTAGGTCAGCGCCAATACGGCCAGCAGGCCGAGTGCCGCGCTCAGTTGATCCTTGACGCTCAGCGATCCGATGACCGAGAGGACGGTCATGGCGCCACCGGCCGCTACCGTGCAGAGTGCCAGGGAGAGAACAATTATCGACGAGATCCGACGTACCACATTCTACCTTGTTATTCAATGAAATGAGCCACTGCATAGCGACCGGAGAACCGCCAATCTGGAGTGGTTCGTTCCAGTTCGGACACGACCCGTTCCGGCAAACCGGCGCATATATCCGATTTCATGGTTCGCAGGATCAGTAGGCTGGTTCCCAGTCGCGGCAACAATTCTTCCAGCGGGTGATCGGCGGGTGTCACCCGGTCGGCCAGCAACCGCCGATAGTTGAGGTCTCCTTTGATGACGGTGATGTGCTGGCCGTTGATATCGGCCGCCAGGTCATCGGGAATCATCTCGTAATGCAGCGGGGACTGGAAGAACCAGTGTGTGACCACCCGCAGCCTGCCGACACGTATCTCGTCCCGGAGCACGGACAATGCCGGATCCACGCTGATCATCGCCGACAGGGTCATCTCGAAATCATTGGCGGTCGCATCGGAGATGAAGAAAGGTCGTTGCTTCAGGTATATCGTGACCCGGACGTGCGGCGCGCTCCCGAGAAGATGCGCCGCCAGGATCACGTCGGCCAGCAGTTCCGATCCTGCATTGTCGGCGATGATTCCCACCGTATCCGCGAGGGCCAGTGACCGGCCTGCTCGATCCAGATCGTCGACCAGCAACAGTCCGGAGGCGGCTTCGTATCCATGGTCGGAGCGGAATTGTGCGTGCGCCGCATCGCTGAGATTTCCCCACAGCGACGACAACAGGCAATCTCGCAGCGAGAGCGTGTGCGTATTCTCGATTCTCGCATTGTGCAGCGCGGTGAGGAGATCGCGTGTCTTGCCGGGGAGGAAGGGGTCCCGTTCGTAGTTGTGGGACGAATAGTCGAAATATCCGAAGGCGTCCAGCAGCAGATGATAGAACAGCGATTCGCCCACATAACTGGGCAGCTCGAACCAGGAGCGGCCGATCAATTTCGATGCTTCCCGCCACGCGGATTCCGGAACCATGGCATCGGGAAACGAGGGTTTCGGTATCGGATCGTTCGACAGGAAGCTGTCCCGCAGAGCCGCCAGGCTCTCGCCCACCGGGCCGTCCTGGTGCAACGACACCAGAATCTGGTCGACGACCTGTGGGAACACTCTTTTCATCATCTTGTTGGCGAAAACGTGTTCCGGTGCCGTGGACAATGTCTCGAACCCGGCGAGCACGGCGGCCCGACCGTCGACGGATCGGGATCCCACGGAGCTACTCAATCGTCGTCCTCCCCTGAAATTCGCCGGTTCGATGCCGGCATTGCCGAAGCGTTGCACGAGGCTCGATGGTACAGCCGATACTGCCTTCCGGTGTGCGGTCGAACGTCCATTTTGTTAACGCCGCTCACCGAGTGGAGTGAGCCGAGTCATGTTCCAAGCGTGGGGCTTTCGGTCGGCATGCGCAAGCCCGAGTTCGGTACCTGCCGGTTGGTTGATCGTGCTCGTCGGGACGCTCCGAAGACTTTTCGCGGTACCGGCGGTGGATTCGGATCGAGGACATTCCGAACGGTCCGATTCGGGTCCGCGCGTACCACTCCGAATATGGCCACGGCAGCGAAATCGGAAGATCGCCCGGACTTTCCCGGTCGAGTCGCGGTACTTCCGCCGTCGACGCGGTCCGCATATTTTCCGGGGTAAGCAAGGTTGACGCGGCGGGGATCCGCGCGCGCGTTTTCCGCGAGCCGGAGCGGTCGGAATCGAGCGGCGCCTACATGGCTTTCCAGGTCGCGTCGGCGGGGTCGCCGACGCAGACCATCTTCTGGCCCTGGGGGCCGAGTGCGACGTCGGAGTTGGGGCCGGGGCAGGCTTCGCCGGGCTGGACGATGCGCTTGCTCTCGGCGCCGGCGTCCTGCCAGCGGTTGTGGCCGTCGGAAGACGGTTCGCAGGCCAGGCCGTGGCCGGACTTGTAGGGCTGATAGCCGTCCTTCGCCGGGTCGCAGTCGTCGCCGGCGGCCGGCGCGGCGGACGACGGCGCGGGTGCGAGGCTCAGGGCCAGTACGGCGAGGGCCGGAAGTACGGTGGCGATCAGGCGCGAGCGGCTCATGCCGGCCTCCGATCGGTCGAAATCCTGGACTTTCGCTACGGGTGCGAATCGTGTCGGGGCGACCTCTGGATCGTGATCAGGGTACCGGTGAGCGGCCGGGGCTTCGAGGGGTCGCGGCTCGATCGTCATCGGGTCGTGCCACGGCCTCGCGCGGACCGTGCACGGGTGGGGCAGCGGTTCTAGCATTGCGGGATGGCCCATCCTTCGATCGCCGGTCGGCTGGTGTCGGTCAATGTGGGGATGCCCGCGGACGTGCAGTGGCGCGGGCAGCGGGTGCACACGGGGATCTGGAAGTCGCCGGTGCCGGGCCCGGTCATGGTGCGGCGGCTCAACATCGACGGCGACGGGCAGGGTGATCTCGCCGGGCACGGCGGGGAGATGCGGGCGGTCATGGTCTACCAGCTGGCGTCCTATCGGCACTGGGCGGCGGAGCTGGGGCGTGATGATCTCGTACACGGCAATTTCGGGGAGAATCTGACGGTCGACGGGCTCGCCGATGCCGAGGTCTGTATCGGCGATCGGTTCCGGATCGGGGACGCGGTCTTCGAGGTGACCCAGCCGCGCGTGACCTGTTACCGGGTCGGGATCCGGATGAACGAGCCGCGGATGGCGGCGCTGCTGGTCGCGCACGGCCGGCCCGGCTTCTATTTCCGGGTGATCGAGGAGGGCGAGATCGCGGCCGGGCAGGAGATCGTCAAGGTCGCCGACGGGCCGGAGTCGATGCCGGTCACCGTGGTCGACCGGCTGCTCTACACCGGTGACCGTCCCGCGGACCAGCTGGCCCGCGCGCTGCGGATCGAGGCGCTGAGCCCGGGGTGGAAGGAGTCCTTCCGCGCGCTGCTCGGGGGGTCGGCGGGTACCGGCAATGTGGGCCTCACCGCCGCGGCGGCCGCGCCACCGCCGGCCTGGGCCGGTTTCCGGCCGTTGGCGGTCGCCGGGATCCGGCGGGAGAGCGCCGACGTGATCTCCATCCGGCTGGCGGATCCGGCCGGTCACCCGCTGCCCGCGGCCCTGCCGGGCCAGTACCTGACGGTGCGCGTCCCACCGGAGCACCCCGGCGAGCCAGCGCTGATCCGCGACTACTCACTGTCCGGCGCTCCCGGCGCGCCGGAGTACCGGATCGGCGTGAAGGCCGAACCGCACGGCGGGGCCAGTAACCGGTTGCATCGCTCGTTGCGGGCCGGGGATCGGCTGGAAGCGGCCGCGCCGCGCGGCACCTTCCTGCTCGCCGACGACACCGCGCCGGTACTGCTGATCTCCGCCGGGATCGGGGTGACGCCGATGCTGGCGATGTTGCGCTCACTCGCGGACCGGAACTCCACCCGGGAGATCTGGTGGCTGCACGGCGCGCGCAACGGCGCCGAGCAGCCCTTCGCGGACGAGGCGCGCGAACAACTGAAACGCTTGCCCGGCAGCCACTTCCGCATCTGCTACAGCCGTCCGGCCGCGGGCGACCGCCCCGGTGCCGACTACACCGACACCGGGCACATCGATGCGGCGCTGCTGGACCGGCTCGGGTTGCCGCGGGATGCCTACGCGTATCTGTGCGGCCCGAATCCGTTCATGGCGAGCGTCATCGACGCGCTCGCGGCGCTGGGCCTGGACCGCCGCCGGATCCGCACCGAGATCTTCGGCGCCGAACCCGGCAGCACTCCCGGTATCGCCGCGACGCCGGCCCGGCCGCCGCATCAGCCGCCGGGTGCGCCGGCCGACGGCTTCGCGGTGACCTTCGCCCGCAGCGGCCTCACCACCGGTTACGACACCGGCCGCTACGCGAGCATCCTCGAACTCGCGGAGGCCTGCGATGTGCCCGTGCGCTGGTCCTGCCGGACCGGCGTCTGCCACACCTGCGAAACCCCTTTGGGCAGTGGACATGTCGCCTACGACCCGGATCCGCTCGATCCGCCCGCGAACGGCGACGTGCTGCTGTGCTGTTCGGTTCCGGCGGAGGACATCGTCCTCGACCTCTGAGGCCGCGGGTCGACGACTCCGCCGGTCCCCGAACGGATTCGACGGTTCACAGCAGTGCGTGGAAGACGAGGCACGGTTCCTCGTATCGGGCTTCCGTCACGGCGTAGAGCTTCTCGATCGCGTCGGCGCGGGCCGGGAACTCCGCGATCATGAGGGCGATCTCTTCCCCGAGCGGGGTCACGCCGGCCGCGGCCAGCATGGCCGGGACGACGACGGCGGGATCGGCGGACATGGCAATTCCTTTCACAGTGGGGGCAATCGACGGTGCCAGGTCGTGCGTTGCTGGTACGCGTACCCGGCGGCGAGGACGGTGGCCTCCTCGAAGGGCCTGCCGATGATCTGCAGTCCGAGGGGCAGGCCGTCGGAGGTGAAACCCATCGGCACCGACATCGCCGGATTTCCCAGGGCATTCCAGTACGGCGTGTGCAGGGCGTCGACGATGCTGTCCAGCGTCAGCTTCTCCACTTCCGGTGCGCCACAGGCACTCGTGGGCGTGACGATGAGGTCCACGGTGGCGAAGATCTCCGCGATCCGGCGCTGGCCCACCCGCCGCACGCGCTGCGCCTGCACGTAGTCACCGGAATTCACCAGCGCGCCCGCGACCACGGCCTGCCGGGTGCCGGCGCCGTAATCGAGCCAGCGGCTGCGCAGATCGGGTCGATGGTAGGCATACGCCTCGGCGGTCATCCCGACCATCGTGGTGGTGGTGAGTTCGTCGTACAGCGGCAGCCGCACGTCGACCACCTCGGCCCCGGCCGCGACCAGTTCGGCGATCGCCGCGCGCAGGGCCGGTTCGAGTTCCGGCACGGTCATCGGCGAATCGTCCAGCAGCGGATCGAATCCGATCCGCACACCGGCCAGCGATCCGGTCAGGCCGCCGGTGTAATCGTCGACCGGCCGGTCGACCGAGGTCGCGTCCCGGCCGTCGTGCCCGGCGAGCACCGCGAGCATGACCGCGCAGTCCTCGGCGCTGCGCGCCATCGGGCCGATGTGGTCGTAGCTGTAACCCAGTGGGACACAACCGGCCTTGGGCACGCGGCCGAAGGTCTGCTTCAAACCCGTTATCCCGCAACTGGTTGCCGGATAACGGATGCTGCCGCCGGTATCGGTGCCCAGTCCGCCGAGGAACAGGCCCGCGGCCACCCCGTTGCCGGTGCCCGAACTGGAGCCGCCCGGATAGTGCCGAGTGTTCCAGGGATTGCGCGGAATCGGGAACGGCTTGTCCGGATCGGGTGTGCCGATGGCGTATTCCATGGTGGTGGTCTTGCCGGTGATCACCGCGCCGGCGGCGCGCAGCCGGGCCACTACGGGTGCGTCGGTGTTCGCGCCCCAGGACCGGTCGAGCACCAGGCTCTGGGCCGTGGTCTCGCCCTCCTCGGTGGTGATGATGTCCTTGATACCCAAGGGAATTCCGTGCAGCGGGCCGTGATCGACGCCGGCCGCCAGTTCGGCGTCCGCCTTGGCCGCGGCGGCGAGCGCGGTCTCGTCGAAGCGCCGCAGGTAGACCCCGAGGGCCTCGTCGTGCGCGTCGGCGGCGGCGAAGGCGGTCTCGGTGAGCGCCACCGACGTGGTCTCGCCCGCCCGTAGTGCGGCGGCGGCTTCGGTGATGGTGAGATACATCGAAGTACTCCTCAGACCGCCCCGGAGAGGGCGGGACGGCGTAGATGGTGGGTGGTGGCGGCCTGATAGGCGCCGCCGAGGGCGAACAGCGTGGCCTCGTCCCGGGGATGGCCGACGAATTGCAGGCTCGTCGGCAGGCCGCCGACCTCACCGGACGGCACGACCAGCGCGGGACTTCCGGTGAGGTTGAACGGCACCGAAACCCGGCAGGCCGCGTCCAGCCACGGCACCTCCCGATCGCCGAGATCCGAGGTCATCTCCGGGGCGATGAACGGCGGCAACGCGGTCATCCCGGGGGTGACCAGCGCCGCGCAGCCGGCCATGGCCTGCGCCAGTTCCCGCTGGAACACCGGACGCAGCCGCAGTGCCCGCAGATAGTCCGCGGCGCTGACGAACGGCGCCGCGCCGAGCAGCGAAGCGCCCATCTCGTCGCGGTCCTCGATACCGGTCACATGCCCTTCGTGCAGTGACAGCATCTCCGCGTAGATGATCCACCAGCCGGCCACCGCCGCGAGGTCGAAGGTCGGCAGTTCGACATCCACGATCTCGACGCCGAGCCCGGCCAGTTCCCGCAGGGACGCTTCGTAACTCGCGGCGATGTCCGGATGCATGTCGGCCTCGAGGAAGCCACGGTCGCGCGCGACCCGCAGCCCGGCGACATCGCCGCCCACGGCGGCGGCGAACGGGGACTCCGGAGCGGGCAGCGTGGTCGGGTCGAGCGGATCCGGCCCGGCGATCACATCGAGCATGAGCGCCGCGTCGGCCACGCTGCGGGTCATCGGCCCGGCGTGATCCATGGTCCAGGACAACCCCATGACACCGTGCCGGGGCACCCGGCCGTAGGTGGCCTTGATACCGGTGATGCCGCAGAAGGCGCTCGGGATGCGGATCGAGCCGCCGGTGTCGGTGCCGATGGCCAGCGGCACCTGGCCCAGCGCGACCGCGGCGCCGGAACCCGACGACGATCCACCGGTGGTGCGGCGGTGGTCCCAGGGGTTGCGGGTCGGCCCGAAGGTCTTGTTCACCGCACCGCCGCAAGCGAATTCGAAGGTCGCGAGTTTGGCCACCAACACCCCTCCGGCGGTGGACAATCGGGACGCGAGCACCGCGTCGGCCTGCGGCACCCAGTCCCGGTAGAGCGCGGAGCCGCCGGTGGTGCGGATTCCCTCGGTGGCCACGATGTCCTTGAGGCCGAAGGGAATTCCCTCCAGCGGACGCGCGGTACCGGCCCGCCAGCGGGCGTCGGAGTCGGCGGCCTGCGCGCGGGATCGGTCGGCCAGCAGGGTGATCACCGCGTTCACGGCCGAATCGGTGGCCTCGATGCGGGCCAGGCAGGCGTCCACGGCCTCGCTGGGTGTCGCGGTGCCCGCGGCGTACGCGTCGAGCAGTTCGGTGGCGGTCAGGTCGGCGAGATCGCTCACGATCGGCCCTCTTTCGCGATCCAGGCGAGCGCGGTGGCGGGCTCGCTGACGGTTTCGACGAACGGCAGTGCGATCCCGCGCAGCCGTTCCAGTTCCGGGCGGTACCGCGCATGGGTGGCATAGGCCTGCGCGAGCCGCTCCGGGGTGAGCGAAATATCGGAATTCGTTGCCAGGACGGCGAATTCCTCGGGTGGGGGTAGGGGCATGATCTTCTCCTTCAACAGGAACGGACGCGGCGGGCGGGGCAGCGTCTCGCGAACGGTGAGAGTCAGCAGCAGGCCGCCGGACAGCAGTACGGCGGTAGCCACGAGGGCGGTGCGCACCCCGCCGGCGGCGATACCGGCGGCGGCGAACAGGCCGCCGGCCAGCATCCCGATGTCACAGGCGATCCGGTAGGCCGCGAGCGCACCCTCCGAGCTCTCGGCGAGATCCATCGTCATCGCGGCCGGGACCACCCAGGTGGCGCCGACGGTGACCCCGGCCGCCAGTGCGCCGACGACGAAACCCACCGGGCTGTGCACGAATACGGCGAGGACGGCGACCACGACCGTCCCCCACGCCAGGCTCGCCGCCAGCGGCCACTGCCGGCCGAACCGGTCACTGAGCCCGCCGCCGACGTGCATCGTGCCGATATCGGTGAGCGCCAGCGCGAACAGGCCGAGACCCAGTGTGATCCAGTTCATTCCGAGCCGGGCGCCGAGCAGCGGTACCAGGGTCAGCGCCAGCCCGGACCGCACGGCCTGGCCGAGACCGGTCAGCGCCAGGGCCGACCACATGCGCCGGCCCCGGACGCCGAGTCCGGCGGGCAGACCGAGCCGGGGCGGGACGGGGGAGACCCAGCGCGGGGTGAGATACCAGGCGGCCACCGCGCCGACCAGATTGATCACCCCGCACACCGCGAACAGCCGCCGTAGCCCGTCCGGTCCCGGCGCCGTGGCGGCGATCAGGCCGCCGCCGAGCGGGCCGGTGGCGATGCCCAGGAACCAGAACGCGTTGAACGTCCCGATCGCGCGGCCCCGGGTCTGCGCACCGGCCAGCCGGATCGCCAGCGCCACCCCGCCGCCGAGGAACAACGCCGAGCCGAAACCCTGGAGTACCCGCGCTATTCCGACGATCTCCCAGCTGGTCGTCGCCGCCGACAGCAGGCAGCCGGCGCCGAAGACGAGCAGCGACACGGTCAGCGCGGTGCGGGACGGCACCCGCGGCACGAAGCGCGTGCCGACGAAATCGACCAGCAGCAGCGACAGTCCCATCGACGAGACCACCGCGGCCGCCCATTCCGGTGAGCCACCGAGCCCCACCACCAGCAGTGCGGTGAACGGCGCGGTCAGCCCGAATCCGACCCCGGCGATGAGGACGACCAGGTGGAACCGGCGGCGGTCCCCCGGTTCCACCCGATCCGGAACCGGGTCCCCGGTGTGCCGCGCGGCCGCGGCGCCGATCATCGTGACCCGGCCGGTTCCGTGACCGCTCCGCCCGGCATGACCCCCACCGCCGCCTCGATGACCGCGCCGGCGCGGAAGGTCAGCGCGTCCTGCCACAGCGGCGCGATGATCTGGATCGAGGTGGGCATCGAGGTGTCCGGGTCGGTACCGCTGGGCACCGCCAGCGCCGGATGTCCGGACAGGTTCAGCACGCAGGTGTTGGCCACCATCGTGGTACCGCGGGCCAGCAGTTCCGGATCGCTGGCCGGCCGGTCCAGCAGGACCGGCGCCACCTGCGGCGTGGTCGGGGTGACCAGCAGATCGCAGTCGCCGAACACCGCGTCGATCTGCGCGATCAACGCGCGGCGCAGATTCGCGGCCTTGGCGAAGTAGGTGGAGAAGTACTTGTCGTGCAGGTACCGTCCGCCCAGCAGCCACACCTTGAAGAACGGCGGGAACGAGTCGGCCTCCAGCCGGCGGACCATCCCGAAGGCGTGCGTCCGCTCGACGTCGACCTCACCCAGATGGCTGTAACCGGCGCCGTCGGCCTGCGTGTTCAGCCAGGCCAGGTGCAGCAGCAGCGTGGTCTCCACCGCCCAGGCGTCCGACCACAGCGGCACCGATACCGGGACCACCGTGGCGCCTGCTGCTTCCAATGTCGCACAACAGGTTTCGAAGGCGGCGAGGACGCCGGGCTCGCACAGCGCGGGATCCGCGCTCTGGGTGACCACGCCGATCCGCAGGCCCGCCACGCCGCCGCCGAGGGCCTCCGCGGCGGCCGTCGGCTCGGGCATCGCCCGCACCCATTGCGGATCGCGATCGGAGTGCCCGCTCATCACGTCGAGCATCCGCGCGGTGAGTTCGACCGTGGCGGCCATCGGGCACACCGCGTCGACGGTGTGGTCCATATAGGTCAGCCCGTGCGAGGGGACCAGTCCCTGACTGGGTTTGATACTCACGATTCCGTTGAAGGAGGCCGGAATTCGGGCCGAACCACCCTCGTCGACGCCGATCGCGAGATCGACGGCGCCGGATCGCACCGCCGAACCCGAACCACCCGAGGAACCACCGGCGGACCGGGCCGGGTCCACGGCATTGCGCGCGGGCCCGTACCAGCTGGATTCGCCGGTGCCGGAGGTGGAGAAGTCGTCGAGGTTGGTCTTGCCCACGACATCCGCCCCGGCGGCCAGCAGCCGGGACACCACGACCGCGTCGGTGGTCGGCGTATAGCTCAGTGTCCGAGAGGAATTCGTGATCGGCACGCCGGCGACGGCGAGGTTGTCCTTCACGCCGACGGTGAGCCCGTGCAACGGGCCGTCCGCGGCGCCCGCGACGTGACAGCGCCGGATGAAGGCGTGGAACGGATCCTCCGCATCGCTGACCGGGCCGCCCGGATCGCGGTCGGTGAAGCGCAGCGGCGGCAGCGGCGCGTGCAGTTCGTCGAGCCGGTCCACATTGGTGAGGATCTGATCGAGGATCTCGGCGTAGTGCTCGGCCTCCGCCGGAGTGAGCGAGAGATGTTCGGCCGCACCGAGTTCGGTGACCTCCGCCGGGGTGGGGCGGCGCACGAAGCCACGGATGCGTCCACGGGGGATCGCCATGACGGTCTTCCTTTCGTGAGGGACTTGTCGAGCGGGGTCAGCCGACCGAGATCTGGGTCAGATCGGCGAACCACGATTGGGGCTGCACGAAGCCGTGCACGGTGCCGGCGAGTACGCGCGGATTGCGGTCGTCGACGACGACCAGCCAGGGTGAATCCTTGGTGAGCAGTTGCCCGGCCTGCGAATACAGGTCGGAGCGTGCGCTGTCGTCGAGTACCGTCCGCGCCTTGGCGAACAGCGCGTCCACCTGCGGATTCGAGTACTTGCCGGCGTTGATGGCCGAATCGGTGCCGAACCAGCTGCGCCAGAAGCCTTCCTGCTGATAGCTCAGCGAGATGTTCAGCGCGTCGGCGTTGTCCGGGATCTTGCCGGCGAAGTAGTCGTTGAGCATCGCGGCCCATTCGATGGGCTTCAGCTCCACCTTCACCCCCACCGCGGCCAGATCGGTCTGCAGCGCGGTGTTCATCGGGGTGGGCACCATGTTGCCCGAACCGCTGGTCGGATACGACAGCGTCATCGAGAATCCGCTGGGGAAACCGGCTTCGGCGAGCAGCTGTTTGGCCTTCGCAGGGTCGTAACCGTAGGCGTCGTCGGTGGGCCGGTAGGCGGCGTTGGCGTGCGGCACGAAGCCGAGCGCGGGTTCCGCGGTGCCCTTGAGGATGTTGTCCACCAGGGCCTGCCGGTTGATCGCCCAGTTCAGGGCCTCGCGCACCTTCGGATTGTCGAACGGCGCCTTGGTCATGTTGTAGACCCACGGCCAGATGTGGTCGTAGGAGTTCGTGAGTACCTGGAAGCCTTGGGTTTTCAGGTTCGGCACGTCGTCCGGCGGCGGGACCTCGATCCAGTTGACCTCACCGGAACGCAACGCGGCGACCCGCGCGGTGGGATCTGGGATCGGCCGCAGGATCACCTTCGAGACCTTCGGTGCGCCGGCCCAGTACTTGTCGTTGGCCACCATCACCAGGCGCTGGCCGCGGGTCAGCGAATCGAACCGGAACGGCCCGGTGCCGACCGGCTTCTCGGCGAAACCCTTGTTGCCCTCGGCCTTCACCGCGGTCGGGCTGGCGAAGTAGACGGTCGCCAGATCGCTGGGTAGATAGGCCCACGGACCGTTGGTGTCGATCTGCAGGGTCAGATCGTCCACCTTGTGGAAGCTCTTGATACCCGCGATGGACAGCCCGCCCTGCGCGTTCAGTTCCTGGTAGAAGTCCGGACTGGTCTTGTCGGCGTACCGATCGAGATTGAACACCGCGGCGTCGGCGTTCCACGGCGTGCCGTCGTGGAAGGTCACGCCGGGCCGCAACTTGAACGTCCAGCTCGTGAGATCGGCGTTGGGAGTCCACGATTCGGCGAGATCGGGAATGATCTTCGGAATCTGGTCGCCCTTGGTCAGATCGAATTTCGTCAGGCCGTCGTAGAGCTGGTTGCCGACGAAGCGCAGGCCCTCGTACCCCTGCCCCTGCGCGAGGCCGGTGTCCAGCACCGGAATGTCGGAGGCGGTCATGCCGATGATCAGGGTGTTCCCGCCGGCGCCACCCCCGCCGGTGGCGCTGCCGCCGCAGGCGGACAACAGGAGTGCGAGCGCGGCGACGGGGGCGCCGAGCAACAGGGATCGCCTTCGGCGACGGGCGGAGCGGTGGGACGAGAACACGGGACTTTTCCTCTCGGGAACAGCGGGATCCGGTGGGGTCGACCGGATTTCGGGCGTAGGGGATCGTCCGAGGACCGGGTGCGGTCATCGGCTGGACAGATGGATGGACGGGTGGCGGATCAGCCCGGGACGGTCACCGGGCTGACGTGGATACAGGCGGCCCGGTGGTCCGGCGCCGCCTCGGTCAGGGGCGGCCAGGCGTCGGCGCAGACGGTCTCGGCGACCGGGCAGCGGGTCCGGAATCCGCAGCCGGAGGGCGGATTCGCGGGATTGGGCAGATCTCCGGAGAGCACGATGCGCTCGTGTCCCCGGCCCGGGGTGGCGGACAACAGGGCCTGGGTGTAGGGATGCTGCGGATTGGACCAGAGTTCCTGCGCCGGTGCGATTTCCACGACCCGGCCGAGGTACATCACCGCGACGCGGTCCGAGATGTGTTCCACCACAGCCAGATCGTGCGAGATGAACAGGAAGGCGACGCCGGTCTCGGCCTGCAGATCGGCGAGCAGATTCAGCACCTGGGCCTGCACACTCTTGTCGAGGGCCGACACCGCCTCGTCGCAGACCACCAGATCCGGCGAGGTGGCCAGCGCTCGCGCGATCGCCACCCGCTGCAACTGGCCGCCGGACAACTCGTGTGGGAAGCGCTCGGCGTGCGCGGCGGTGAGCCCCACCCGTTCGAGCAGTTCCAGCACCCGCGGCCGGCGCGCGGCGCGGTCGACTCCGTGTGCGCGCAAATTGAATTCGATCGACTGCGCCACCCGCAGCCGCGGATTCAGCGAGGTCTGCGGATTCTGCGGCACCACCTGCAATCGGGCCCGCAGCGCGCGCATCCGGGCCTGGCCGAGGCCGGCGAGCGGTTCGCCGTCGAAGGTCACCGACCCGCTGTCCGGAGTGAGCAGGCCGAGCAGCATCTTGCCGGTGGTGGACTTGCCGCAGCCGGATTCGCCCACCACGCCGACGGTTTCGCCGCGATGCACGGTGAGCGACACGTCGGAGACCGCGCGCACCCCGTTGCCGAAGGTCTTGGTGAGGCCCTCGGCCCGCAACAGTTCGGCGGTCATCGCGCCATCACCGCCTCGGCGTTGACCACGGGACATGCGGCCACCCGGTCCTCGGCGACGGCCAGCAACGGCGGATCCTCCTCGGTGCACGACGGCCGCGCCTGCGGGCAGCGCGGCGCGAAGGCACAACCCGGCGGGAAGGCGCCGACCGAGGGCGGCGCGCCCACGATCGAGCGCAGCGATCCGCGGGCCACCCCCGGCGTCGGCAGCGAATCGAGCAGGCCCGCGGTGTAGGGATGCCGCGGCGCCGACAGCACCTGCGCGGCGGGGCCCTGTTCGACCAGCCGGCCCGCGTACATGACGCCGACCCGATCGCCGAATTCCGCTGCCACGCCGACGTCGTGGGTGACCATCAGCACGGCCATGCCGAGCCGCTGCTGCAATTCCGCGATCAGTTCCAGGATCTGGGCCTGCACGGTCACGTCGAGCGCGGTGGTCGGTTCGTCGGCGATCAGCACCTGCGGATCGCAGCTCACCGCGATCGCGATGACCGCGCGCTGCCGCATACCGCCGGACAGTTCGTGCGGGAAGCTGTTGGCCACCCGCTTCGGATCGGGTATGCCGACCAGTGCCAGCAGTTCCTCGGCGCGGCGGCGCGCGGCGCCCCGCACCCGCTCCACCCCGTGTGCGGCGAGCACCTCGGCGAGCTGGGATCCGATGCGCCGCAACGGATCCAGCGCGCCGGTCGGATCCTGCGGCACCAGCGCGATCTGCGCGCCGCGCACCGCCTGCAGTTGCGGTTCGGCCAGTTCCAGCAGTTCGCGGCCGAGCAGCCGGACGCTGCCACCGATTTCGGCGACGGAGCCGTAGAGCCGCATGATCGACCGTGCCGTCACGGATTTCCCGCTGCCGCTCTCGCCGAGCAGCATCATGGTCTCGCCGCGGCGGACGGTGAACGATACGCCGCGCACCACCTCGGTGCGGCGGTTGCGGGAGACGAAAGTGGTTGTCAGATCGCTGATTTCCAGCGGTGGTGGCGCCATGCTCATGCTGTGTCCTCGGGGCATGCTCGGGGGGCCTGCGTGGTGACGCTCCGCTGCCGCCTCCGGCCCCTGACCGCTCATGCCCGGACCTCCCCGCGGACGTCGAGCAGATCGCGCAGGCCGTCACCGAGGACGTTGAACGCGACCGAGGTGATCAGGATGGCCAGCGCCGGCATCGCGGCCAGCAGTGGCGCCGAATAGATGTACTGGGTGTGCTCGCTGACCATCAGCCCCCATTCGGCGGTCGGCGGCGAGATCCCCAGCCCGAGGAAGCTCAGTCCGGCCGCGTACACGATGGACAGTCCGATCAGCGCCGTGCAGTAGACCACCACGGGCGGAGCGACATTCGGCAGCACCTGCCACAGCGCGATCGCGGATCGGCGGGCCCCGCTGGCCCGCGCGGCCTCCATGTAGTCCAGGTCCACCAGCTTGCGGGTCTCGGTCTCGGCGACCCGAGCCACCGGCGGCACCAGGATCACCGCGAGCGCGATCACGGCGTTGGACAGGCCCGATCCCAGCGCGGCGGCGATCGCCACGGCCAGCAGTACCGCCGGGAAGGCGTAGAACACGTCCAGCGTCCGCATGATCAGCCGCTGCCCCCACTTACCCGACAATCCGGCGACCACCCCCAGCGTGGTACCCACGATCGCCGCGAAGGCGACCGGGATCAATCCGGCGAGCAGGGACAGTCGCGTGCCGTTCACCAAGCGCGCCAGCACATCTCGGCCCTGCCCGTCGGTACCCAGCAGATGTCCGGGCGATCCGGTGGGCAGCAGCCGGTGCGCGGTGTCGCCGGCGATCGGATCGCCGACCCACAGCGGCCCGATCAGGGCGGTGAGCACGATCAGCAGGATCACGACGGCGGCGATGTCGGCGCTCACCGGCATGCGGCGCCGGCGCGCCCGGGGGCGTGCGGGGGCTTCCGGCAAGGCGACAGCCTCGGCCAATACGGTCATCGAACACTCCTGAGGCAGTTCGGTCGGTGGGGGAGAAGGCCGGCGACGCTGCCGTACGGAGGTGGACGGGGCGGACTAGGTGCGGATACGCGGGTCGACGAGGCCGTGCAGCGCGTCCACCACCACGTTGACGAGTACGAAGGCGAAGGCGGACACCAGCACTCCGGCCTGGATCACCGGCAGATCCCGCTGGGTGATCGACTGGTAGACCAGCAATCCGATTCCGGGCCAGGCGAATACGGCCTCGACGAAGACCACGCCGCCGAGCAGGTAGCCGATCTGCAATCCGGCCACCGTCAGCAGCGACGGCACGGTGTTGTGGAAGGCGTGCAGCATCACCCGATTCCGGGACAGGCCGCGGGCCCGCAGCGCCTCGACGAAGTCCATGCTCATCACGTCGAGCACCGACGAGCGGAACATGCGCGCGATGATCCCGGCCGGTACCAGCGCCGCGGTGATCGCGGGCAGCACCAGATGGTCGAACAGATCGCCGAAACCGCCGTTGCCGTTGGGATTGTGCATACCGCTGACCGGGAACAGTCCCGCTTGGGAGGCCAGGTAGATGATCAGCAGCAGTCCGATCGAGTACTGCGGCACCGAGATCGAGAACAGCGCCAGCGCATTGCCGATCCGGGCCGCGATTCCGTTGCGGCGCAACCCGGTCAGCGCTCCGACGGCCAGCCCCAGCACGATCGCGAGGACACCGGCGGCGAAGGTGAGTATCAGGGTGTTCTTCAATGCGTCGATCACGATCGGCGCGACCGCGGTGTGCCGGGTCATGCTGGTGCCGAAATCGCCGGTGAGACTGTGCCAGAACCAGGACAGGTACTGCACCGGCACCGGATCGTCGAGTCCGAGCCGCGCGTGCAGTGCGGCACGGGCCTCGGGACTGCCGGTGGGACCGAGCATCGAGGCCACCGGATCGCCGGGAATGATCTTGATGGTGATGAAGATGACGAGGGAGACGCCGATGAGGATCGGGATCGTCATCAGCAGTCGTCGTCCGAGATATCCGAGCATCACGCCTCCAGGTGTGACGGGTGCGGGCGACGCTGCCGGCTGTGACGGGGGAGTTGGGCGAGTAGTGCGATGCGGTCGCCGCGCACGCGGGCGAACGCGTATTCCAGGGGGCGTCCCGATCGGTCGCGGACCAGCCGCTCGAACAGCATCAGCGGGGCGCCGGGCAGGACGTCGAGCAGACCGGCCACCTCGTCGTCGGCGAGGATCGCCTCGACCGCCTGATCGGTGACCCCGAGTTCGAAGCCCGCGGTCTCGTAGATCTGGTACCACTCGGCCACCGACTTGCCGCGCTCGACCACCCGGATCAACGGCAGCGGCACGTAGGCGGTGCACACGTAGTACGGCTCGTCACCGAAGACGGCGAGATATTCGACGACGCCGCATTCGGATCCGCGCGGCAGGCCGAGCCGATCCGCGACCCGCGGCGCCGCGATCTCCCGGGTATTGGTGAGGATCCGATGCGATACCTGCTCGAGCCGGGGTTCGGGACCGTGCAGATGGCTGAACGAGTGCCGTACCTTCGACGCGACCGAGAAGGTGCCCGTTCCTTGGACGCGTTTGATCAATCCCTCTTCCCGCAACAGACTCAGCGCGTCGCGGATCACCTGACGGCTCGCGCAGAACGACAGCATGAGTTCCGCCTCGCCCGGCAGCGCACCCGCGGGAAACTCCTCGTGAACGATGGCCGCCCGGAGCAGATCCCGGACCCGCCGGGCAGAGTTCAGGCGGCGTCTCGTGCGGGGATCCATCCTGACCTGCTTCATGACAAGTAAGGGTGCGCTGGCGAATAACCGATCGAAAGCCCGTACCGGTAACGCCGTAGTTAAGCCGGAAGTGCGGGCCCGGCAGGGCCTCTGGACTGCGTGAATCCCCGACCGAACGGTCCGAAACGCCGGATGTCGAGATCATCCGGCCGGAAGTTGGCCACCGGATCGGGCCCGGGGCCGGATCGACCGGCCCCGACCACAATAGAACCCACCCCCGCCGGATGTTCCGGCGGGGGTGGATCCTTCGCGTACCGAGGCGAGGCGGCTAGGGCAGAATCGACGCGAGCGTCTTGCTCTCCAGGAACTCCTCCAGCCCGGCCACACCCATCTCCCGGCCGATGCCCGACTGCTTGTAACCGCCGAACGGCGCGTCGGGGTGGAAGTAGTTGCCGCCGTTGATGCTGAAGGTGCCGGTCCGGACCCGCCGCGCGACGGCCAGCGCGCGCTGCTCGTCCGCGCCGAACACCGCGCCGGACAGGCCGTAGGCGGAATTGTTGGCGATGCGGACCGCGTCGTCGTCACCGTCGTACGGGGTCACGGCCAGCACCGGGCCGAAGACCTCCTCCTGGGCGATCTCGCTGTCCGGGTCGACGCCGGCCAGCAGGGTCGGCGTGTAGAAGTATCCGGGTCCGACCTTCTCGCCGCCGGTCACCAGGCGGGCGCCGGCGGCGACCGCGCGCCGGACCAGGCCGTCGACCTTGTCGCGCTGCCGTTCGCTGATCAGCGGTCCCATATAGGTTTTCCGGTCGTGCGGATCGCCGTGCCGCACGCGGGCCATATTCGCGGCGACGAGGTCCACGATCGCGTCGTGATCGGCGCGCGGCACCAGCAGCCGGGTGGTCAGCGCGCACGCCTGCCCGGCATTGAGGGTGGCGGCGAAGGCGGCGTACTGGGCCACCGCCGCGTAATCGGCGTCGTCGAGGGCGATCGCGGCCGATTTGCCGCCGAGCTCCAGGAACACTCGCTTGAGACCCGGACCGGCGGCGGACATGATCCGCCGGCCGACCGGTGTCGAACCGGTGAAGGTGATCAGATCGACCTCCGGATGCGTGGTCATCACCTCACCGACCTCGACCCGCGACGACGAGAGGATGTTGACCACGCCGGCGGGAATGTCGGTGTGCCGCGCGATGATCTCGCCGAGCGCCAAGGTGATCAGCGGGGTGTCGGGCGCGGCCTTCAGCACCACCGTGCACCCGGCCGCCAGTGCGGGCGCGAGTTTCGCCAGCGCCAGCTGGTTCGGATAGTTGTAGGCGATGATGGCCGACACCACACCGGCCGCTTCCTTCTCCACCCAGCGCCGGTGCTGTTGCCTCAGATATTCGACGGCGCCCAGATCCTCGGTGAACGAATAGGTTCCGAGCAGATCCGCGTAGTATTTGACGATCTTGATCGGATCTTCCAGTTGCGCAGCGCGAGTCAGCGACAGGGTGGCGCCCACTTCGGCAATGGTCAACTCCCGCAACTCTTCCAGATGCTCGAGCAGTGCCCGGTGCAACTGCTCGAGGCAGTGGATACGCAACTGCACATCGGTGGCCCAGGCGCCGGTGTCGAAGGCCCGGCGGGCGGCGGCGATGGCGGCGCGGGCATCCTCGACGGTCGCGTCGGGGGCGTATCCGACGAGGGCCTCGGTCGCCGGATTGTAGGACGGGTAGGTGCCGGCGGCGCCGACCAGCGCGCCGTCGATGAGGAGTCTGCGGTCGGGTCCGGCCGCCGCACTGCTGGTATCGGGGATATCCGAGCGATCTGTGGTCATGTCCTGTCTTCCGTGTGCGGTTGTGCAGGGTCGACGGCCGGTACCGAGCGGCGGTGTTAGTCAAGTGTTTAACATCGGGGTTTCGGGGATGTCAAGGTTGTGCGGCTCGTAATGGGCGAAGAATGCGTGCTCCGGTGTTTCGAGTGGTAGTGCGTAGGCGTCTGAATGTTGGTCGATCGGTCAGCGGTCGGTGGGATGGCCGCCGACTACGTGGCCGGCCGGCGGTTGCGCCGCGGATGCCGGTGGTCTCTCCCGATGGGCCGAACGCGGGATCGCGGTCGTCATCCTGCGGCCGACCCGGTCGCCGGATCCTCGAACAAGCTGTGCCGTAACGGGTTTCGGATATAGTCGGTGCGGGGTCCGCCGGACCGCCTCGGTCCGTGCGATCCGGAAGCGTCACGATGTCGTCCTCGTTCACCAGTGAGACCACGCCGGTCGCCGATCCGGCCGTGTCCGGTCGGTTCACCACCGTTCTGAGCGGCGACTGGAACGCGCCGGTGTATCCGCACGGCGGGGTCACCACCGCGCTCGCCGTCCGCGCGATGCAACAGGAGTTCGAGCAGCCGTTGCGGTCGGTGCACACCCTGTTCGTCAGCGCGGTCGCGCCGGGACCGGTCACCGTCGACGTCACCGTGTTGCGGCGCGGGCGCACCATGAGCCAGGCCGTCGCCACGCTCACCACCGAGACCGGGACCGGACTCATCGCGACCGCGGCGTTCGGCGACGACCGGCCCGGATTCGAGTTCACCGAACTCGACCTGCCCGACGTGGCGCCGCCGGATCGGTGCCGTTCCTTCGACGAGATCTCCCACGCCGCGGGCCTCGAGATCTCGCCGCTGTGGCGACGGCTGGACGGCCGGCGAGCCGGCGAGGACGCATCGCGGGAATCGACACCGCCCTCGGAACAGGTCTTCTGGTACCGGTTCCGGCAGCCGCCGCGCGACGAGCAGGACATGCTCGACCCGGCGGCGTTGCTGGTCTTGGCCGACACCATGGCCGCCGCGGTCGGCGAGCGGCTGCGCGGCGAGACGCGGCGCTGGCTGTCGCCGAGCGTGGAGATGACCGTGCGGCTGTTCGAACCGGTCCACGGGGAATGGATCCTGTCCCGCGTCCGCGCGCACCGGTCCGGCCACGGCTACGTGAGCCTGGAGAACGAGCTCTGGGATCCGGAGACCGGCGCCCTGGTCGCCCACGGGACCCAGCTCGCGTTCTATTCCTTCCCCTCGTGACGGTCGCGCGCGGGGGCGGCCGCATCGATACGTTCGGGGGCGGGCATCCCGGTATCACCTCGGTACCTGTCCGGACCGCGTGCCTGCGGGGCACTCCCGGGCTGTGGACGAGAATCGGTACGGCCCGTCGAAGGGCGGATCGGTACCGGTGGACGAGGAGGCGACGGTGAGGTTCGACGAATATCGCGGATACGACGCGGTCGGCTTGGCCGACCTGGTCACCCGGGGTGAGGTGCATCCCGCCGAGCTGTTCCGGCTCGCCGCGGACCGCTGCGCGGAGGTCGACCCGGCGATCAACGCGACGAGTCTGCTGATGGAGCAGAACGGTAAGGAACTCGCCGAGCGCGAGCCCGCCGGGCCCTTCGGTGGCGTGCCGTTCCTCATCAAGGATCTGAATCAGGACTACGCGGGCTATCCGACCTCCGCCGGCACCGGGCCGCTGCGCTCGATCCGGGCCGCGGCGAACAGCACCGTGGTGCAGCGCTGGCTGGACGCCGGTCTGGTGATCTTCGGCAAGACCACCACACCCGAATTCGGCAGCAAGGCGATCACCGAGACCCGGACGTTCGGCGCCACCCGCAATCCGTGGGATCCGACCCGGACGCCCGGCGGTTCCTCCGGCGGATCGGCGGCGGCCGTGGCCGCGGGCATCGTGCCGATGGCGGGCGCCAGCGACGGCGGCGGATCCATCCGGATCCCGGCCGCGTGCACCGGTTTGTTCGGCCTGAAGCCGGGGCGCGGGCTGGTCACCAGCGGCCCGCTCGTCGGCGATCCGCTGTTCGGCGCGGCGTCGGAGGGTGTGCTGTCGCGCAGCGTGCGCGATACCGCCGCCATGCTCGACATCCTGAGCGTGCCGGATCCCGGTGCGCCGTACCGGGTTTCGCGACCGGACCGGCCGTACCGCGATGCCGTCACCGAGCCGCCGCGCCGGCTGCGCATCGGCTTCACCGCGCGATCACCGTTGGGCACCGAGGTTTCCGCCGACGCGGTGCGGGCCGTGACCGATGCCGCCACCCTGCTCGAATCACTGGGCCACACCGTGGAATCCGCCGACCCGGGCATCGACGGCCGCCGGATGGCCGTGGATTTCATGACCGTGTGGACCGCCCAGTCGGCCGCGCGGCTCGCGCAGGCCTGTCGCGTGACACATTCGTCGCCAACGGATTTCGATGTCGACACCCAGGTCCTGGCGGCGGTGGGCCGCGCGGTCGCGGCGCCCGCGCTGATGCAGGCGCACGCGCGCTGGAACGACTACACCCGCGCGCTGGCCGACTTCCACAACACCCACGATCTGCTGCTGACCCCGACACTGGCCGAACCGCCGCTGCACATCGGCCGCAACCGCACCCCGGCGCCCGCGCGCACCGTGCTGCCCCCGCTGCTGCGGGCCGGGGCGGGCCGGATCATCGCGCGCACCGCCTATTACCGCGGTCTGGTCACCGCCAACCTCGCGGCGGTGCCCTTCACCCAGCTGGCCAACATCACCGGCCGCCCCGCCATGAACGTCCCCACCTACTGGACACCCGGCGGCCTCCCGCTGGGCGTCCAATTCGTCGGCCCGCTCGGCAGCGAATATCTGTTGCTGCAACTCGCCGCCGAAATCGAAACCGCCCGACCGTGGTTCGACCGTCACCCGCCGGAACCGGCCCGGAACTGATCTCGGGGATCAGTCGCGCGGCCGCTGACCGGCCGCGCGCAACGTGGTCTCGATGCCGGCGATGATCAGATCCAGCCCGGCGCGGAATCTCTCGTCCCGCCAGGCCCGTCGCGCGGGTGGCTGCGGGAATCCGTCCCGCGCTTGCTCTTCCATGGTGAATCCGTTGACGTAGGCGAACAGGGTGTCCACCACGATCATCGCGGTATCCGCCGAGGTGCCGGCCGGCAGCACGGTCAAGATGTTCGCCCAACTCTGTTGCGCCGGGCCGTTTCCGGTCCCGGCCTCCGGGATCAGGTGCGTGATCAGCAACCGGGCGCCGTCGCGGTGGGTCAGCATCGCGGCCCGGGTGCGGACGGCCGTCCGATGCAGCACCCGATCCCAGTCCGCGTCCACCGGCGCCGGCTCGGGTCCGGCGGTGAGCACACTGGCCACCATCGCGTCGAGCAACGCCTGCTTGCTGTGGAAATGGCGGTACAGGGCACTGGGCTGCACGGCCAGTCGCTCGGCCAGCCGGCGGACGGTCAGCGCGTCCAGCCCCACCTCGTCCAGGAGGTCGAGGGCGGCTTGCAGCACTTCGTCGCGACGGGACACCCGGCACAGCTTGCCAGACCGCCACCGCGGCCCTATGGTGAACTTAGTTCACGTGAACTAAGTTCACATTGCGGAGGTAGTCGTGAAAGTAGTGGTGATCGGTGCCGGACTCGGCGGTCTTTCCCTGGCCCGCCGGTTGATTCGCGCCGGGATCGAGGTCGGCGTGCGCGAGCGCGACTCCGCGATGGAGTCGCGATTCCAGGGCTATCGGGTCGGGATCGGCGGTCATGCCATGCCGGCGGTGCGCGGCTGCCTGCCCGACCGGCTGCTGCCGCTGCTGGCGGCGATCGGCGGCGACGTGACCGGTATGGGCCGGATGGTCGACACCCGGCTGCGGCTGCTGGGGGAGGTGCCGCCGCAGGACGAGGGCACCATGTTCGATCGCCATGTCCTGCGTCATCTGCTGCTGGCCGGTCTCGCCGACCGGGTGCGGTTCGGCAAGCAGTTCGAGGAATACCGGGAGCTACCGGACGGCCGCGTGCGGGTGCGCTACACCGACGGCACCGAGGAGACCGCGGACGTGGTGGTCGGCGCCGACGGGATGGGTTCCGCGGTGCGCCGCCGGCTCGTCCCGTCGATCCGGATCCGGACGATGGATCGGGTCGGCGCGATCGGCCGCACACCGCTGACCGAACGGTTCGCCGCGCTGGTCCCCGGCTGGAGCACCATGGTCAATGCCCCGGATCGGCAACTGTTCCTGGGCACGATGAAATTCCGGCGGCCACCGGCCGAGGCCGCCGCCGACCTGGCCCCGGACGTGGCGCTGCCGGACACCGGTAGTTATCTGCGCTGGGTGATGCTGATCCCGGCCGAATTCGCCACGGCCGCCGCCGGTTCGGAGCAGGATCCGGTGGCGGCGCTGGCGGTGCTGCGCGATCTGGCCGGCGACTGGCATCCGGATCTGCGCGCGGTGTTCGAGGAGGCCGATCCGCACAACAGCGGAATCGCCCCGCTGCGCATCGGCGATCCGGTCCACCCCTGGCCCACCCGGCCGATCACCCTGCTCGGCGATGCGGCCCATCCGACCCCGCCCGGCGGCCTGGGTGCGAATCTCGCCTTCCTGGACAGTGAACTCCTCTGCCGCGCACTGACTTCGGTGCGCGACGGGACCAGCGAACTGCTCCCCGCACTCGCCGGCTACGAACGCCGCATCTGCGCGGCCGCCGCGAAGGCCTTCGGTCACGCCGAACAGGTCTACGAATCCTTCGACGAGATGCGCCGGGACGCGGCCCGCCGGGACTGAGTCCGCCGCCCCTGTGCCGCAACGTATTCGGGGAAGCTCAGTGGTGCTGGCAGGCGGGGCACAGGCCGTGCAGGGTCAGTCCGGCGCTGTCGGGCAGGGCGAATCGGCTGCCCGCGCGGGCGGCGTCCAGTGCGGTGCTCAGCTTCGCCGCCGGAACCTCGTCGATGGCGCCGCAGCGGGTGCACACGGCGTGGTGGTGCGGGGTGTCGGTGAGTCCGTAACTGGTGACGCGCTCGTCGACCACCAGGGCGTGCAGCACGCTCGCGCCGACGAGGGTGGAGACCGTGCGGTACACGGTGGTCAGGTCCACGTCGTGGCCGGCCGCGGTCACCTCGTCCCGGATCTGGGCCACGGTGAGGTGCCCGCGGTCGCGGGCCGACGCGAGCGCCGACAACACCGCCAGACGTGGTGCGGTACAGCGCAACCCGTGTCCGCGCAGCAGTAGCTGCGCGAACTGGTGCTCGGCCGCCGATGCGGCGTACCCGTCGTGGTGGGCCCGTGCCATGGCCCTCAGTCTGCCGTCGCGGACCACACGCCCGCCACCTTTCTTCTTGCCAATGAGTTGCAACAACACCGCGTGGGGCCTTACCGTCGAAGCACCCGGATCCGTGCAGAGGGGCTCGCCATGCCGTCACTCGCGCAGCAGCGCAATCCTTTTCGACCGTCCCTCACCCGGGCCGAATGGCTGCGGCTGGCCCTGCTCGGCGCGCTGATCGCGGCCCTGCACATCGTGGGCTGGGTCACCCTGGTCGCGTTCGTGGCGCCGCGGCACTTCGACCTCGGCGGCCGCACCCTCGGCATCGGGGTCGGGCTCACCGCCTACACCCTCGGGCTGCGGCACGCCTTCGACGCCGACCACATCGCGGCGATCGACAACACCACCCGCAAACTCATGAACGACGGGCAGCGACCGCTGTCGGTCGGATTCTTCTTCTCCCTCGGGCATTCCAGCGTCGTGTTCGGGCTGGCGCTGCTGTTGTCGCTCGGGGTCCGCGCGCTGGCCGGCCCGGTCGAGGACGACGGTTCGGCCCTGCACCGCTACGCCGGCCTGATCGGCACCACCGTTTCCGGCACGTTCCTGTACGTGATCGCGATCCTCAATCTCGTTGTCCTCGTGGGTGTGATCCGCGTGTTCCGGCGGATGCGCACCGGCGTCTACGACGAGGCCGAACTGGAACGCCAACTGGCACAACGAGGTCTGTTCAACCGCCTGCTCGCACCGGTGCTGCGCGCGATCACCAGGCCCTGGCAGATGTACCCGGTCGGGCTGTTGTTCGGGCTCGGCTTCGACACCGCCACCGAGGTCGCGCTGCTGGTACTGGCCGGGACCAGCGCCGCCGCCGGACTGCCCTGGTACGCGATCCTGTGCCTGCCGATCCTGTTCGCCGCCGGTATGAGCCTGCTGGACACCATCGATGGCAGCTTCATGAACTTCGCCTACGGCTGGGCCTTCGCGAAACCCGTCCGGAAGGTCTACTACAACATCACCGTCACCGCGTTGTCGGTGGTCGTCGCCCTGGTCATCGGCACGATCGAACTGCTCGGCCTGCTGGCCGGCCGACTGGGCTGGACCGGGGGAGCCTGGGGCTGGATCGCCGGCCTGAACCTGAACGCCGTCGGTTTCCTGATCGCCGGCCTGTTCGTCCTCACCTGGGTCGTCGCGCTGACCGCCTGGCGCTACGGCCGATTCGAGCAGCGCTGGACCACCGCGCTGCCGCCGGGCACCGCCCCGGTGACCGAGCCCGGTCAATCCTCGAGGTAGTCCAGAACTCGCCGCAGCAGGTCGTCCGTGATCGGCTTGTGGTGGGCCAGATCGTTGCGCAGGTCCCGAAACGTCTGCAGCCGTTGCCGATCCCTGGAACCGATGTCGACCCGCCGGGTTTCGACCAGCCAGGCCAGCGAACCGATCTCGATGATGTCGTCGTTGCGCCGGGCCAGACCGTGCAAGGCCTGCGGCGACGCCTTTTTCAGGATCGTCCGCTCGAATCGGGTACGTTCCTCGTCCACATGCGGGATGAGGACACGGTTGTGCGCCATCCACATTCGCCTCGTCACCTCGGCATCGTCGAGGGCGTGTGGCGCCGATCGAATGGTGCGGCCCCAGCGATCGACGAGTCCTTCCCGCCAGTGCCGTTCGAGCTCGACCGGTGGGGCGGTGAGCCCCCGGCGCGACGGTGGCCGTTGCGCCACTACCGATTTGGGGTCCTGATGCCGTGCGCGGGCGCGATAGTCGCGCACCGCGTCCGGCAGCCCGGCGCTGGTCCGGTCCCAGTTGCCGAAAAGATGGTCCACACAGGGCAGATCCCAGCCGGCGAGTTCCGCGATGACTGCGGCGTCGACCGGATCGACGGCCTGTTCGGAGATCGTGCTCAGCCGGATCTCGGTGTCGAGGCGATCGAGCACACCCCACCACCAGTGCACCGCGACACCGGCCGGGTCCAGATGGGTGATGGTCGACCGCGGCAGATCCGCCAACCGGACCGCGATGACGAGTTTCGGGCGGTCCTCGATCGACAATCCGCACGCGTTCAGTTGGGCCGGCCAGCGGCGCACGATCTCGCCGACATCCTGGTGATGCCAGCCGGGAATCAGTACCCACGACCCGTGCCAGGGCGTCCACCCGATGATCGTGTCCCACTCCTCGTAGGCGCGGGCATGTAGCGGGTCGACGCCGAATGTGGTCAGGATGCGGGTGGGGAACGGTTCCGCGGACGGGTCGCAGTATTCGGCCCGCCCGTTCTCGACGGCGATCTCACCGAGTATCGCGTCCGCGACGCCCGCCTCGACCATCGCCTCGGGGAAGACGACGACCACCGACTTGCCCAGCCGCAGTCCCGCGACGATCTCGCCGATGAAGCGCGCGGGACCGGGCAGTCTCGGGTAGAACTCGGTGACGGGTGCGTGCCTCATGCCAGTTTGCTCAGTGCCCGCGCGACCACGGGGTCGATTCGGTATTGCGCGTGTTGTTCGTCGAGAACTCCGAGCGTGGTGAGATCGTCTGCGAGAGACTGCATCTCGTCGGCGCGGCAGCCGAGGAGCTCGGCGAGGTCCACGATCGGCTCGTAACTGGCCGAGCCGCCGAGATCTGCCCATTGGCCGAGCAGTTCCCCGGCATCGTGGTCGACACCGACGCTGCGCAGGAATTCCGTGGCAGCCGCCCGGTCCTGTGGGAAACCGGACAGCCGCTCCCACTCTTCCGCATGGCTGCGGCCGCCGTCGGATACATCCGAGACGGCCCGCTCGACGAGTTCGGGCCATCCGCCCGAGTGGCTCAGCAACTCCTTGCGATCGCCCGGAGTGTTGAACGGATTGTCGTGCCAGGACCGGACACCGTCACCCGACCATTTGGTCAAATTTATCAACCGCGTCTCGGATTCCGGCCGCGTGGCGACGATCTCCCTCGCCACGCTGATCGCATCGGCGCCGAATACGACCGCCAGATGCCCTTGGGCGCGCTTGCGCATGGTTTTCACGGCGTCACCGAGTGCCTCCGCGTGCTGCCAGAGCGCGCGCGACGCATCGATCACAAGCAGTCTCGGCGCACTGCTTCCGCCACCGGCGAACCTGAACTCGGACAACACCGCCGGGGTATCGGCGCCCACGTCGTCGAGCACGGTGACATCCACGGCCCGTTCGTGGCCCACCGAATTCAGCACCTGCGCGACATCGGCGATTCCGAGTGCCGCGCTGCCGGTGAGCACGAAATTGCGGGCCGGCTCGTACTTGTTCTTGACCGGAATGATCTGGCTGAGATCGTGTTCGCTGATCGGACTTCGCACCGCCGTTCTCCCGCCCGTCACCTCGCGCCGGGTGGAACGCGGGTTGTATTCGTGCGGTAGTTCGAACTGTTCCTTGTTCTCGTCCAGTTCGGTCTCCAGCTGCTCCTTCGTGCCCAGCATGGTGACGATGTTCGGTGACCGCACCGAGAACCGGTCGCCGTCCTTGATCAGCACACCCAGTCCGACGAGTTCGTCCATATAGACTTCGAATTCGGCGCTGTTGAGGTCCTCGAAACCCTGGGTCCAATAGATCTCGCAGTGCTCGCGGATGTCGTCGGCGGTGTATTTGTCCCGGAATGCGTCGTTCATGCACATGATCGCGACGGCGAGCGCGATCACGCGGTACCGGTCCTCCAGCGTGATCGTCAGACGCAACTTCTCGGCGATCTTCGCCCGCGTGCGCGGATCCTGCGTCACCGTATCGATATCGGAGTCACGGATGGTGATCAGCGGTTCGTCCTTGTGCAGCGGCCTCGACTGCAGATGCGCGATCAGATCGTTGCACACGACCTGGATCAGTCCCGGCTGCAGATTGGTGAAGGCGAGCAGGCGCCAGATCGCCTCGGCGTTCTCGAACCGATAGCCGAGCGCCTCCAGCGGTTTGACGACCAGGTCGCGCGCAGGCGTCGCTGCCAGCGGACCGATCAGAACATCACGACCGCCGTGGGCCAGAGGCGTATTGGCCACATTCTGCAGCCGTTGTACCTTGTGCAGACCGGCGAATACGGGCTTGAACCGGCCCGCCGTATTGTCGAACATGCCCTTGAGCGGGCCGATGTTCTGGAAGGCGTGCGTGGCGGGGCCGCCGGATTCCTTCTCCAGGAAGGCGTCGGCCTCGTCCAGCAGCAACAGTAATCGTCGGGATTCCTTGTCCTGCAGCCATTGCCGCACAGCGCGCACAACCGGATCCGGATTGCGGACGGCGTGGTTCTCCTTCAAACCCATGCCGTCGATCTGGGCGAGCTCGTTGTACAGGACCGGCCAGAGCCGCTGGGAATCCGCCCAGGTGCCGATGCCGTGCGAGTTCAGGTCGATGAAGATGGCGGCGTGATCCGGCTGCGCATTGAAATCGCGCTGGATCTTGCGCAGCAGGGCCGATTTCCCCAGTTGCCGTCCTCCGTAGACGAACAGGCTGCCGCCCCGGTCGGTGAGCGTCACCAACTCTTCCGCGCGTCCGACGAAAACCTCGTCGGGAACGTTCCCGGCGACGACGGTGTAATGGATGAAGCATGTGAAGGGCAGCGTGATCTGCTGGACCGCCCGGAACGATCGCGGATACCGGGCCGCGACGAATGCCGCGGCCGCGTGATCGACCACGATGGCGCTGATCTTCTGGTCCCGGCACACTTTCAGGCACTGTTGCCGCTGGTCCAGTGTCAGTACCCCGTCGAACAGGATGATATTGGGCCCGTTCCTGGTCGGAAAGGCATTCGACAGGGTCTCCCGCAGCAGTTTGTGATCCGCGGTGGCGACCACCACGTAATGTGTTGCGCGACTGCCCAATCCGGGCACGAGCGAGCCGTCCACCGGAGTGGCGTTCACCCGGAAGCGATCGAAGTGGCGGGCTCCCGGGCTGGGCTCTCGCGGGATGTCACCACGCGTGTCGAGACCCAGGCCGCGGAGGATCGGCGCCAGGGTCTGCCGATTGGCCCGCCTATCGTTCTGGAAGAGGTTGTCCCAGTGCGCCAGACGGGACAGATCGCCGTTTTCGATCGCCGCCCCGTCCAGTACCCGGTCATCGCCGAACTGCGCCACCACATCGTGGATCGACGAGTTCGCGGGCAGCTTCAACCGGGACAGCGCGGTGGTGAAAGCGTCGAAGACCCGAGCGCCGAACGGGCTGTCGTCGGTATCGGATGCCGGGAGCAGACCGCTTCGTGCCAGCGCCAGCAGTTCGTTGGCGCCGATGAAATCCTCTCTGTCGATCAGAGCGGTGATCCGGTCACGACTGACCGGATCATCGATTTCTTCCACCCAGGTGCGCAGGTCCGCCGCGGTCCGGCTGCGGTATTTCGCCAATTCGTCACGGAGTGCGCGCAGATCGCGCATCTGCACATCGAAACGGTCGCCGTCATATTTTTCCGGCGTCACCAATCTGGCTTCGGCCTCGGCGTACGCATTCTTGGTGAAGTCGTCGGCGTAGGTGTGGCCCAGTTCGGCGCGAACCGTGTCGACCTCACGGCGTAGGCGGCGGGCCCACGCGGACCGTTCCGCACCCAGCCGCGCCTGGAGTTCCGCCGTGTGCCGCGCGACCAGGCTCGCCTCCCGCAGATCACCGCACGACACGAACGCGTCGAACAGGACGTGCGCCGACCGCGGTGTGCGGAGTTCGGCGACGATCCGGTCACGCCTGTCGCTGTCGATGATCGGCAAGCCCTCGTCGTCGCGGTCGGCGCAGGTGATCTGCAGCGATTCATCGCGCAGCACCTGGATCACGCTCGTCGCGCGCGTCTTCTCCTCCGGTGAGATGATCCATTCCGCAAGGCAGTACAACGCCGCGTCACCGGGACCGGCCACATCGGCGGTGAGGTCGACGGCTCTGGCGGCGTCGATCAGATTGTGCCGAGCCACCTGTGTTGCCGCTGCTCGCGAATCGCCGACCGCCGTCATCGCGGTGTGCAGGGCCTCGCTCACACATACGGCTACCGACTCCACCGCCTTGCGCAATTTCGTTCGCGCGTTCGACACGATGGGATGGCGGCGCTGCTGTGCGGTGCTGACGGTATCGTCGGCGAATTCGATGACATCGTCCGGTGATTCCAGCCGGGCGAGCGCCTCGGCCAGGGCCGTCTTTCGCTCGTCGCCGACCGTCGGGGCCAGAATGGCTTCGAACGCCGCGCCGAAGGGCTCCTGCTTTCGCAGCAGGTACTTGAGGACCTTGTCCGCGCGAGTGAACGTGATCCGCTGCCGGTCCAGATCTTCACGCAGGGTGCGCGCGTTCTCGTGGATCTCGTTGATCGACTTCTCGGGGCGGCCGCCGAAATTGTGCACGTGCTGGTAGTTGCGATCACAGGCGACGATCGTGGCATCGACCACATTTCGCCAGACGACCTCCGGATTGATCTGGCGGGCAATGGTTTCCAGCTCCGACCGGGGAACCCAGCCGGCGGTGAGCGCGGCCCGCAAGGTCGCCGCGAGTGCCACTTCGGCCGATTGCGGCGTCGCGAATTCCTGGCCCTCCAGCATCGTGGTGAGGCCGATCAGGACCTCCGCCGGGTCGATACCGCCGGGCCCGGAATGGAATGCCGAGGCGGCGAGCCGGTAGGCGAGCACATCGGCCTCCGACAGGCCGGCGGCCTGCGCCACCAGCCAGGCCGCCCCGAACTTGCCGTCGCGGACATGCGCGGTCAGATCCGCGGTGAAGTCGGGGGTAGCCGCCGCCGGGACGTCCTCGTACGCATCGTCCGCCGCGCCCACCGTGACCGTGTCGCCCATGGATTCGTCGGTGGTGGTGACGAGAACTTCGTTCGCGGGTGGTGCGATAACCGTGGCGGGCCGGTCGGCCTCCGGTTCCGGATCTGCCTGGATCTCGGCCCTCGGCGGGAGTTCCCACGCTGTGCTCGCCGCCGCGGACCCGGCATCCGCGGAGCCGGGTGCGGCTGTGACCGGCGCGGGGAACGCCTCGACGTCGACGGGATCGCCGGTCTGCTCGGTGCCGCCGTCCGGTTCCGAAAGCCCCAGGACGGCTTCCAGTTCCGCGATCTCGGCCAGCACGTTCGCATAGGTGTCCGCGAATCCGCTGCCGGGGGACTCGTCCGCGATCAGCGGGCGCAGGTGCTCGGCGGCCTTGCGCAGCTTGTCGAGCCGCTCCTCGTTCGCGCGCAGTTCCTGTTCGGCGAGGGCGGCGACCCGCTCCTGTTCGGCGAGCCGGTCGCGCAATGTCTCCAACAATTCGAAGGACGCTCCCGGCGGTATCTCCGGCAACCCGAGTTCTGTCCATCCGTTGTGCAACAACGAGTTCCAGGACGACACCGGGTCCGGCCCCGCCGGGACGGGCCGGCCCGCCCGGATGTCGGCGGCGGCGGCCGCCAATTCCTCGGCGATCCGCAGCGACCGGTCGCGCAGGCTCGCGACCACCCCGGCGAGCCGGTCGGAGTCGAGATCGGTTGTCCGGCCGAGGATGTCGGCCACGGTGGTGGTATCCGGCGGGTACTCGGCGTCCGGCCCGATCCGGGCGGCGGTTCTGAACTCGTCCAGCATATTCGTGAACTCCTCCAGAGTGAGGTCGTCCGAATCCAGTGCGAGAAAAGCCTTCACGCCGGCCGTGCGGGATATCAGATCTCCGCTGTCGCCGCGCTGCCGGATTTCCCGTGCGTAGATTTTCGGCAGATGCTGCAACATCGGATCCGACGCCACCGGCATGCGCACCCAGTGGCGGAACATCCGTGCATCCAGCCGTGCGGTTTTCGGCCTTTTCGCTGCCGCCCGCACCGCCTCGCGCAGCGCCGGACTCGAGGCCAGCAACTCCTCGATTTCCGCGTCGCTGAACTTCTGCAAACACTGCCGGACCAACGAGCTGTGCACGTGTCGAGCATGCCACAGGTGACGTCGGTGGCGATTCACTGTCGCCGAATAGACCTGCGGCACAGGGTTTCAGCGCTCTGCTTGCCGCAAATTCGATGCCGACCAGTCGTTTTCGAAGCGGCTTCACCGGCAGACGATCCGTGGGCACCGCACCATTCGCCCCCGCTCGCCCCCGCCGAGGTTTCCTTCGGGTCTCGGTCGTGTCGCACGGGCCGCGGCGCTGTTTATAGTGAGCGGAACTCGGAGTGCGCGGGCAGTGGTTACTGCTCCGCTCACGGCTCGGCAACCTGCGAGGGAGTGAGCTGTTGTGGCCAGAATTCTGTTCGTGGTGACCGGCGCGAGTTATTGGACATTGAAGGACGGCACCCGGCATGCGACCGGGTATTGGGCCGAGGAGTTCGCTGCCCCGTATCGGGCGCTCAGTGGCGCGGGTCACGAGATTGTCGTGGCGACCCCGGGCGCGGTGGTACCGCATGTGGATGTCATGAGCCTGCGGCCCTCGATCGCCGGCAGTGAGCAGATCGCGCTCGAGCAGGAGGAGATACTGCGCTCGGCCGAGGAATTGCGGCGGCCGATCGCGGTGGCCGGGGCGCGTCCGGACGATTACGACGCCGTGTACTACCCCGGTGGTCACGGGCCCATGGAGGATCTGTGGCGGGACGCGGACTCCGGTCGGCTGCTCTGCGCGGCGCTCGCGTCGGGTAAGCCGTTGGCGATCGTCTGTCACGCGCCGGTGGCCGTTCTGGCGACCAGGCGGAACGGGACGTCGCCGTTCGCCGGGTATCGGATGACGGCTTACACCAACGACGAGGAGGATGCCGTCGGCCTGCGCGAGAAGGCGTACTGGACGGTCGAGGACGAGTTGGTTCGGATGGGCGTGAATTTCACCCGCGGGGAGGTCTGGAAGCCCTATACCGTGGTCGATCGCAATCTGTACACCGGGCAGAATCCCGCCTCGGCGGCACCGCTCGCCCGGAAGATTCTCGAGGTCCTCTCGTAGCCGGGCCGTCGGGAATCCGCGGCCGGCGGGCCGTGGGCGATCTCATGGAAGACGGTGCGCAGTAGTGCGCCGGGCCGCCGGGTGGGGACGGTCGGCCGGGGTCATCGCCGCGGTGAATTGCGCACCCCGGCGAGGGCGTCCCGGGTTCTGATGGTGTCGGGGTGGTATTCCCCGAGCACTCGTGCGCGACCGGCCAGGGTGTGGCCGAGCGCGTCGGCGGCCTCGTCGTACCGACCGGCCGCGCGATAGGCGAGGCCGAGATTGTGCCGGGTGACGAGGGTGTGCTGGTGATCGGCTCCCAGTACGCGTTCGCGGTCGCGGAAGGTGCGCTCGTACCACGCGATACCCTCGCTCAGTCGTCCCGCGGCGGCACAGGTGTGCGCCAGGTCGTGGCGTGAGGACAGGGTCTCCGGGTGTTCGGCCCCCAGAGTGCGTTCCCGGTCGGCGACCGTCCGCTCGCACAGGCCGATCGCCTCGTCGTACCGCCGGGCCGCGAGATAGGTGGTCGCGAGGTTCTTCCGGCTGATCATCACGCCGGGGTCGTCGCGGCCGTACCGGAGTTCCCTGCGGGCGAGGACCTTTTCGAACAGCGGGATCGCCAGATCGGTCCGGCCCGCCGATCGGTACGCGCCGGCCAGGTTGTTGCCCGCGGTCAGGGTGCTCGCATCGTCCGGTCCCGCCGTCGCCGCGATGGCGGCCAGCGCGCGTTCCAGCAGCGGAAGTGCCGCTGCGACACCGTTACTGCTCTGGTAGGAGTGGGCGAGGTTGATACAGGCCGTGATGGTGTCCGGATGATCGGGGCCCAGCGTGCGTTCGCGGTGCGCGAGGATATGTTCCTGCTGCACTGCGGCTTCGGCGTGCCGCCCGCCTTGTGCATGGATCATGGCGAGGGCGAGACGGGGGTGCACGGCCTGCTCGTGATCGGGACCGTGCAGACGTGCGCAAGTCGCGGCGACGCGCTCGTAGTACGGCACGGCCTCGTCCGGCCGGTCGGCGAGGTGGTACAGGCGGGCCAGGTTGGTACAGGTGACGAGCGTGTCCGGGTGGTCGGGGCCCAGTGTCCGTTCCCGGTGGGCGAGGATACGTTGTTGCTGCACTGCGGCTTCGGCGTGCCGATCCGCCTCGCTGTACAGGTAGGCCAGGAGCTTCGTGGCCTCGACGACCTCCGGGTGATCGGGGCCCAGCACCCGTGCACGGTCGGCGAGGATGCGCACCGACAACGCGATCGCCTCGTCCTGCCGTCCGCCGGCCCAGTACGTGGTCCGCAGATTCTCCCGGGCGGCGAAGGTCTCGGTGTGATCGGGACCGTGGATCCGCTCGGCGGATTCGACGGTTCGCCGCAGGAGCACGACGGCGTCGTCCCGCCGTTTCGGATCGGCCGCGAGGTATGCGTCCACGAGTTTGCGGCGATCGACCACCGTCTTGGGATCGTCTGCGCCGCAGAGGCGTTCGCGATCGGCCAATGCGCGCTCCAGGAGTGGGATCAGCTCGTCGTCCCGGCCCTCGCAGTGGAACAGGGTGTAGGCGAGCCGTTCGCGAGCCTCCAGGGTCACCCGATCGTCGGCCCCGCGGCGGGCCTCGTGTTCGGCGAGGGCGCGTTCGAACAGCGGCACCGCCTCGTCGCGGCGTTCCAGCTCGGCGAGACCGATTCCGAGCAGCGTGCTGATCCACGCCGTGTCGAGCTGATCCGGGGCCTGCACCCGTTCGCGATCGGCGAGAGTGCGCTCCAGCAGCGGGATCGCGTCCTGGTATCGCCCGAGGACGAAGTAGCACTGCCCGAGCAGCTGGCGATAGCCGACGAGGGCGTCGTGATCGGGATCCGCGAGCTCGGCACAGCCGGCGAGCACATCCTCGAGCAGCGCCGCCGCCTCGTCGTTGCGGTCGACCGAGTGGTACAGCCCGGCCAACCGGCCGCGGGTGGCCAGCGTCTGCCGATGCCCGGTTCCGAGCAGCCGCCGATGTTCGGCGGCGATCCGTTCCAGCACCGTGACGGCCCGTTCGTGCCGGCCCGCGCTCCGGCAGGCGATGATCAGGTCGTCCCGGGCCGCGGCCGTCTCCGGAT
Source organism: Nocardia sp. BMG111209 (assembly GCF_000381925.1). Taxonomy (NCBI): domain Bacteria; kingdom Bacillati; phylum Actinomycetota; class Actinomycetes; order Mycobacteriales; family Nocardiaceae; genus Nocardia; species Nocardia sp. BMG111209. Next base: position 1,274,291 of record NZ_KB907308.1, on the reverse strand, counting down.
GATCCAGGCCCAGGATTTCCTCGCAGCGCGGGACGATGCGCTCGAACAGTTCGATCGCGTCGTCGAACCGCCGGGCGTGGCACAGGGTACGGCCGAGTTGCCGCTGGACGGCGAGCGTGTCCGGATGGTTCGCGCCGGCCTCGCGCTCGGCGGTGTCCCGCGCCTGCTCCAGTAGCGTGACGCACGAATCCGCTTGCCCGGCATCGATATACGCGACGACGAGGGTATCGCGTGACCCGATCGTGTCGGGATGCAGCGCACCGAGGGTGTTCGCGCGGTCGGCGTACGTCTGCTCCCGCAGCGTGATCGCGTGCTCCGGCCGCCCGGCGGCACGATAGGCGTCGGCCAGCCGGTCGCGGGCCTCGATCGTCTCCGCATGCGTTACGCCGCACCGGTTTTCGAGGTCTCGTAGCACGAGCTCGAGTGTATGGACCGCGGCGTTCGCGTCCGCCGTGTCCGCGGAACTCGGGCCCGCCGCCCGATCGGCGTCGCTTTCGCCACTCGCGGGTTCGGGTGGCGTCAGCAGTGCCCGGGACGCCGCGACGGCGGAGTGCAATCCGCCGGCGGCGCCGAGTCGTTCGCGGACGGCGCGAGCGACCTCGCGGTGCATCATGATCGACTGCCCGTCGATCGAATGATCCAGCAGGGCAGCGCGTCTGCACTCGGTGATGGCCGACTCGACGGCTGCGGCGCCCGCGGCGTCGTCGGCCACGAGCCGATACAGCGACCGGGTCTCGACGCCGTCCGACGGAAGTACGGCCACGGTGGCCAGCAGGCGCTGGATCAGCCCGTCCGCGTCGTCGAGCAGGACGGCCTCGATCGCCAGGTCCAGCGCGGCGTCGATACCGCCGGAGCCCACCCGGTCCAGGTAGTCGAGGTGACCGAGCGCCGGTGCCGGCCGGTGCGCGTGCTTCCGGAGCGTGGCGGCGGCGAGCGCGAGGCCGAGAGGGAGACCGCCCAGCGCCGCGGCGAGCGCGTCGGCGGTGTCGGGGGCATCGAGTCCGTGCCCGCGCAGCCACGCCGCCGATTCCGCGCGGGTGAACGGCTCGACGAGTACTGTCTCACCGAGACCGCCACGGACACAACCGTTTTCGGTGATGATCACCCTGGCGCCGCCGTGCCGGGGCAGATACGGGTAGGCGACGCTCAGATCACACACGTTGTCGAACACCAGCAGTGCGGGTTCCGTCCGGTCCGCGAGATGTTCGAGGAGGCGGCCGGCGGACTGCTCGACGTCACCACCGGGGTCGGCGAGACCGAGCCGATCCGCCACCAGGGTGAGCCCGGTGAGCACTTCCAGTTCGGTTTCCGCGTTCACCCAGCCGACCAGGCCCGCGCCGGTCGACGCCACGGCCCGTGCCCGCGCGGCCGCGGCCTGCGTCTTGCCGACCCCCGCCAGGCCGTCCGCCGACGACACCAGCACGATCGGGCTCCGTTCCAGGGCCGACGCGAGCCGGACCGGAACATCGCGTTCGACGAACCCCACCGGCTCGGCCGGTATCGCGCCGGCCACGATCACGCCGGACGCCGGCCCCGCAACGGACATCGCTACCCCCGGAGTCTTTCCGCTCGATGAATATTCGTTCCGTTATACATTTCGCCGCCGATACCGCTCTTCCATCCGGTGGAAAGTCCGCGAGATCGCCTCGGGCCGTGCTCTTTTCGCGGTCCGATCAGGATTCCGCGGCCGGTGTGCCGTGGGCGATCTCGTGGAAGGCGGTGCGCAGCAGCGCGCTGATCCGCTCGGGTTCGGCGTCGGCGAGGCCGTCCAGGCGCAGCAGATACCGGCCGATCACCGCGCCGATCGTGAGCGCGCCGATCAGACCGGCGCGCAGATCCGCGTCGTCGGTCGCCAGATGCTGCGCGGCCTGTTGCTGGCGGGCGACCATCGCCGACCGGACATCGGCGGCCGCGTCGGGGTGGCCGAACATCGAGCGGAGCGCGGCCAGCGCGTCGATCGGCGTCGCGGCGAGTTTGTGCTCGAGCGCGGTCAGCAACTGCTCGGCCGCCTGCTCGGGTGTGCCGGTGACGAGCTCGTCGGCCTCGAATCCCACCGCGCGGGCGAACAATTCGTCCTTGGAGCCGAAATAGCGCATGACCAGCCCGGGATCGGTCTCCGCCGCGGTCGCGATCGCGCGGACGGTGGCGCGGTCGTAACCGACCTCGGCGAACAACCGCTGTGCTGCCGCCAGGATCCGGGATTCGGTGTTTCGGCGCTGCTCGGCGCGGCTGGTGGGTCGGGAGCTCATCCGCTCAGTCTACGACGGTTGACCGAATCCCGATCGCACTGCTAGTCTCGGTCTACGGTCGTTGACCGAATTGTGTGCCGCTGAATCCCGTTGCAGATCAGGAGAATTCGTCATGTCCGGACCCGTTTCCGCCCCCCGCCTGCGCATCGCCGTCATCGGTCCCGGCGGCATCGGCAGTACCTTCGCCTTCCGGCTCGCCGGTGCGGGGCACGACGTCACCGTCGTGGCGCGCGGCGCCCGGTTGGAAACCCTGCGCGGCGACCGGGCCGTCGTCACCACCACCGGCGAGCGCGCCGCGGTGCGGGTCGCCGATCGGCTGGACACCGGCACGCCCTGGGATCTGGTGCTGGTCACGGTGCTCGCCGCCGAGGCCGATATCCTGCTGCCGGATCTGGCCGAGTCCGCCGCGCACGCGATCATGTTCATGTTCAACACCTTTCGACCCCTCGACCACTTCCGCGACGCGGTCGGCGCGCAGCGCACGGTCTTCGGGTTCCCGTCCGTCGTGGCGGGTATCCGGGACGGCCGGCTGTCGTCGGAGATCCTGCACCGGCTGCCCACGACCGTGTCGGATCAGGGGTGGGCGGACGTCTTCTCCGACGCCGGGATTCCCGCGGCCACCCACCCCGATATGCAGAGTTGGTTGCGTACCCACGCGGCGTTCATCGTGCCGGTGCTGCTGGCCGGACTGCGCGCGCACCGCGCCGGCCGGGGGATCGACCGGCGCGAGGCGGTGGCCCTGGCCCGAGCGCTGCGTGAGGGATTGCGCCTGGTTCGGCAGCTGGGAGACCACATCACGCCCCGGCCGATCGGGACCGCCGGTCGGCTGCCCGTGCCGGTGGTCGCCGCCCTGCTCTGGTCGGCCACCCGGATCCCGGCGTTCGTCCGGACGAGTTCGGTGGCGCCGCAGGACGAACCGGCGACACTGATCGACGAGATGAATTCCGTTGCGCCGCAGGGTACTCCGGCGCTGCTGGCCGTCCGGCCCGAGTGGGCCGCGGCATGACCACGGCCACGTGCGGCCCCGGCCGGACCACGGCCGCCGGCGAAGCTTCGGTACGCCGGATTCGGGCGAAAAGGTTTACCGGCCGTCGCTGTCAGGTAACTCCGACTGGGAAGGCAATCAGTATGTGAAAGCCGAGGTGTCCGTCATGTCCGGTCCTACCACCTCAAATTCGGCCGCGTTGGCGGCGCCGGACATCGCTGCCGTATTCCGGGAACTCCCGGGAGCTCCGCTGGTCGGACTGTCCGCCCACGACGGTGTCGTACTCGATATCGTCGCCGCCAGCACGCCCGAGGCCCGGATGGCCGAGGAAACCCAGCTCCTGCACCTGCACAGCCCCGCCCGCGACGCCGCCGACGACCACACCCCCGTGGTGGTCACCGACCTCGAGCGAACCTCCTGCTGGCGGGACTGCTGCGAGGAACTGCACGGCTGGGGGGTCGGCGCGCTGCTGTGCCAGCCGCTGGCCCGCCCCGACGGCACGATCGCGGGCGTCCTCACCGTCTACGGCCGCGACCGCAGCATCTTCACCCGGGCACTCGCGGCCGCGCTGCGCGACCTGTATCCCCGCGCCCTGGCCACCCTCGCCGCCCACCGGCCGCAGGCCCGCGTCGCATCCCGCCGGGACAACGCCGCCCCGACGTGAACTGCTCCCGGGACCGCGAGCGTGCGCACCCGGTCCGATGGGCTGCCGCAGATCAGCGGGTGCGGACCAGACCCTCCTGTGCGACGGTCGCGCACAGCCGGCCGGAACGGTCGAGCATCTCGCCCTGGCACAGCGCTCGCGCGGCGCCGGACCAGCGGCTGCTCTGGTTGTACAGGAACCACTCGTCCACCCGCAGCGGGGCATGGAACCACACGGAGTGGGTGAGGGTGGCGAACTGGATCCCGGCGTCCTGGAAGGTGCGGGCGTGCGGGCCGAGCGCGGTCGACAGCAGCAGCACGTCACTGAGATACAGCAGCCCGGCGGCCTGCGCGGAGTCGTCGCCGGCGACCGGATTCACGGTGCGCAGCCACACGCTCTGATGCGGCGGGGTCGGGTCGCCGCGCATCGCGTGCACCCGGACCGGGAGCCGCGGGAAGCGCAGATCGGCGCCGATCGTGTCGCGCAGGGTGTGGGCCCAGCGCAGGTTCACCTCGTCGTCGGCGAAGGTCTCGGTGAGCTCGGGGAGTTCGTCCGGGCCGGGCCCGTCCAGGCGTGCGATCTGATGGCTGAGTCCGGTCTCGCGGCGGTGGAACGACGCGGCCATCGTGAAGATCACCCGGCCTGCCTGCACCGCCTCGACGCTGCGGGTCGAGAAGGATTCACCGTCGCGGACCAGGCCGACGGCGAAGTCGATCGGCAGCGTGGTGTCACCCGGCAACAGGAAACAGGTCTGTGCCGAGTGGACGGGCCGGTCGGCCGCCACGGTCGACCCGGCGGCCAGCAGCGCCTGCGCCGCGATCCGGCCCCCGTAGGTCCGGCGCTGCGGACCCGGCTGCGCCGGCCCGCGGAACTCGTTCTCCCCGATCCGGTCGAGCGCGATCGACTCCAGGAACGTCGCGGTGCGCCCGCTCTCGTCGAGAACCGTCATGATCGCCTCCGGACTTCGACTCGGCACCTCGAGTTAATCATCAGCGCCGGGGGCCCGCCCGGCCGGGCCGCGCGGAGATCGGTCACCACACGGGATCCTCGCCGCGGGGTGGGTACTACCCGGATGACCGTCGTCGGGATCGGACACGCTGGGTGGCAGTGCTCAGAGGAAGGCTGGACATGGCTTCACGACTCGGAGTACGTCGTCGGATCGCCGCGGCGCTGATCGCGGGGGCGGCCGTCGCCGCCGCCACCGGGACGGCGAGCGCGGATTCCCCGAATGCTGCCGAGGTCGCGTTCCCGCAGGCCCGGCCCGCGCCGGACGGATCGCGCCTCACCGGGGTCACCTCGGTGGACGACCGTCGGTTCGTCGTCGAGGTCCGGTCCGCGGCGATGGACCGGACCGTCCGGTTGCAGGTGATCCGTCCCGCCGATACGGACATTCCCGCGCCGACGTTGTATCTGCTCGACGGCGCCGAGGACGGCGACACCCCGCACGACGGCGTCAAGACCTGGGAGTCCACCACCGACCTGATCCCGTTCACCGCCGACAAACACGTCAATGTCGTCACCGTGATCGACGGGGCCTACAGCTACTACACCGATTGGCGCGACGACGATCCGGTGCTCGGCCGCAACCGCTGGCAGACGTTCCTCACCGAGGAGTTGCCGCCCGTCCTGGACAGCGCCTTCGGCGCGACCGGGCGCAACGCGATCGCCGGGCTGTCGATGTCGGCGACATCCGTTCTGCAACTGGCGGAATCGGCGCCGGACCTGTACCGCAGCGTCGGATCCTTCAGCGGCTGCAACGATCTGGACGATCAGGTCTGCGCCGCCGCCGTCCGAGGCGTGCTGATGCTGGGCAAGGCCGACCCCGACAACATGTGGGGTCCCGTCGGCGGCCCGGAGTGGACGGCCCACAATCCCGCCACCCCGGCCAATCTGGAGAAGTTGCGCGGCGTGAACGTCGTCTTCGCCACCGGCAACGGCGCTCTCGGCAAACACGACACCGCCGCCGCCGGTGCCGATCCGCTGCGCCTCGGCCACCAGATCATCGTGGGCGGCGGCCCCGAGGAGACCCTGGTCGGCGAATCCAATCATCGTGTGCAGCAGCGAATGTCGCAGCTGAACATCCCCGCGACCTTCCTGTTCGCCCCCGCGGGCACCCACTCGTGGCCGTACTGGCAGGACGACCTCCATGCCGCGTGGCCGAGTTTCGCTGCCTCCCTGGACATCCCGGCCACCGGCACGCCCTGAGCGGATATCAGCCGGCGAGCGCCCCGAGGGCCTGGTCGGCGTGGATGTTCATGTTCAGCTCGCTGTGGACGGCCGCGAGGATCTTCCGGTCGCCGCCGATCACGAAGGTCGCGCGCTTGGCCGGAACCCCCGGGATGCGACGCTTGAGTCCGTAAGCGCGAGCGACGTTTCCGTCCGTATCGGCCAGCAGCGGATAGCCCAGCCCGTGCGTGTCGTCGAACTTCTTCTGCTTGGCCACATCGTCGGCGCTGATGCCGAGGATGGTGGCGCCCCGCGCGGCGAATTCGCCGACGATGTCGCGGAAGTGGCAGGCCTCCCGGGTACATCCGGGGCTGAGGGCCGCGGGGTAGAAGAACAGCACGACCGGGCCCTTGTCCAGCAGCGCGCTCAATTTCACGGACTCGCCGTGCTGGTCCTGCAGATCGAAATCGGGTGCGTCGTCGCCCACTTGCAGCATCGGGTTCTCCTCGTGATCATCGGTTCGGACGGCGCCTGCGCCGCCCGGAGAGTCGGCGCCCGCGGGTCGGCGCTGCCCCGAAGGCGCGCATCGCGGCGCTGTTCGAGGCGGAACGAACCCTGGGTGGCATAGTTGAACTCCTCGCCGGTGCCGGACAGGGCATCGGCCACGGCACAATTAATGCACTGCTATGGTGCATCAATTACTCGGAGTTGGCAATGGGACCATCGACACCACGGCGTGGCCGCCGCCGTGATCCCTCGATCGATGCCCGGGTGCTGCAGGCCGCTGTCGAGGAGCTGGCCGAACGCGGTATCGGCGGGTTCGCCACCAACAGTGTCGCCGCGCGTGCGGGTGTCGACAAGCGCGGCATCTACACCCGCTGGCCCGATCGTGACCAGCTCGTCGTCGAGGCCCTCGGCACCCTCGCCGCCGGCCTGATCGTCCCCGGCACCGGCGCCCTGCGCACCGATCTGCTGGCGCTGATCCCCGCGGTGGCCGCCGTATTCACCAGTCCCCGAATCGAAATCCTGCAACGCTGCATCCAGGAGGCCCAGGACTACCCGGCGATCTACACCGCGTTCCGGCGCGACTCGATCGACCGCTGCATGGCCGTCGTGGAGGAGGTCTTCCGCTCCGCCCAGCGCCGCGGCGAGATGAGTACCGGCCTCGATCCCGCCATGGCCGCCGAGGCCTTCACCGGCATGATCCTCACCCGAGCGGGATTCACCGGCCCGGCCGCCGTGGTCGATCCCGAATCACAAAGAGCCATCATCGAATTCGTGGTCGGGGCGTTCGGCTCCGCCGACCGGTGAGAGCAGCTGCCCACCTGACGAAAGTGTGGACCCGATGAACCGGAAATCACCGTCCCCCCGGGCCCGGCTCGATCTGACCAGGGCCGAGAAGTTCGCCTTCGCTCGACACGCCGTGGCGGGCCAGCTCCGCGAGATACCCGGCGGCCTCACGGCCGCACTGGGATTCGGCAGCCGGGACAGCGCGCTCGAACTGCACGCCGACCCTCCGGACGGTCACTGTGCGCGCCGCGCCGAAGAACTCGCCCGGGAGGCCTACGGGCCCGAACTTCTCGAGCACTGTCTGCGCTGCTGGTACTTCGGCGACCTGTTCGCCCAGCGCGACCGGGTCGACTACGACCCCGAATTGCTCTATGTGGCATGCCTGTTGCACGACATCGCACTCACCGATCGGTACCGTCCGCTGCCCGCCGACGCGCCGTGCTTCGCCGTTCACGGCGCCACCGTCGCCCGCCGGAGTCTGCAAGCCTGGGGTGCGGACACAGCGTTCAGCGACACCGTGGAAGAGGCCATCGCCGCGCATCTCGACGTCACCGCACCTGTCGAAAACGGTGCCGAGGGCTACCTACTGCACGCCGCGGCACGACTGGACGTCGTCGGCGCGCGAGCAGCCGAAATCCCCGAACACGTACTCCACCAAGTGAACACCCGCCATCCCCGAACCCGGTTCACCTCGGAACTCTCCCGCACACTCCGCCGGGAGGCCCGCGAACGCCCCGATTCACGCATCGCGGTGCTCTGGAAGATCGGCATGAGATTCCCGATCATCCTCAACCCGGTCGCAATGTCGTGACCGGGACGCTCCGGTTCACCGGGGCGTGGTGTGTTCGAGAATCGCGGCGGCGAGTCGGTGGTGTACGGGGGTGGGGAGTGAATGGCCCATTCCGGGGATCTCGACGAGTCGCGCGCCGGGGATGCGGCCGGCCGGTCGAGGACATCGTGTCGCCGGACAGCAGTAGCAGGGCCGGATCGGTTGGGGCGCCCAGGCTTTCGGACCACAGGTCGATGTCCCCGACCCGGATCGTGCGCGCTGTCATCGGGATTCACCGCCGAAGTGCCGGCGGTGATCGCGGGCCCATTCGGTGAGCGTCCGGCCGGGCCGGCCGGTCACCTCTTCGACCGTGGGCAGGACCGGTTCTGGGAATTCCGTGCTGCGAGACCAGATCTCGAGCAGGAGGTCCTGCACGAACCCCGGCACGGAATCGGCGCGCGCCCGGCGCCAGGCCTCCGGCTCGATCTCCTCGAAGTCGAGCCGCCGTCCCAGCGCGGCGCCGATCGCCGCCACCTGTTCGGGTTTGGTGAGGCTCTGCGGCCCCGACAGTCGATGGATCCGGCCCGCGTGCCCGTCGTGCAGGAGTGCGGCCACCGCCACCGCGGCGACGTCCGCTTCGTGGATCGGGGTCTGGGCCGCGTCCGAATACGGTTCGCGGACAACACCTTCGCGACGGATGTCCGCGGCCCACCCGAGCAGATTCGAGGCGAACATCCCCGGCCTGACATGGGTCCACGCCACGCCTGCCGACTCCACCGCATGCTCGACCAGCAGATGATGCGGCGCACCGGGTGGTTCGCGGTCGGCCAGGACGGAGGTGAGGGTGACTATCCGGCCGATTCCGCAGCGCCGCGCCAGCCGGGTCACCTCGACAGCGGTTGCCGGGTGCGACAACAGGAACAGGCTCTCCGCGCCGGTGAACGCCGAGGCCAGCGAGTCGGGCTCGTCCAGATCGGCTCCGAAGACCTCGACCGGTGCGGGCTGCCCGGCCCCCGCCGGGTTTCGGGTGACCGCCCGCACCGGCCGGCCGGCGTCGATCAACTGCTGGACGACATGGCGGCCGACCGTTCCGGTCGCACCCGTCACCACAACTGTCATGCGATTACATCCTCTGATTCGAAAGCCGGAAAAAGGCAGCACGAAACACCGCTCGGATAGGGGATCGGGCTGCGGGATCGACGGTACACCCGAGTCGGCCGGGTATCCAATATCTGCGAAACCTTGACAATCGGGTCGAACTTTGTTCCCTCGGCGGAATGGGATTCGATTCTTATTACGGAAGAATAGCTCGTGAAATTTCGATCGCGTGCTCGCTGCTGCTGTCGACCGGAAAATCAATTCGTATGGATATCCCGAGTCGAAAGAATGTGGTTCCAGAGCGTGAAACCCTCGAAGCCGAGGAGATGTTCGACGGCCAGGCTCACGGATATCAGCCCCGACACCATCAGAATCGGGAAGAAGAGCACGCTCAGGAACCTTGCTCCGAGGTCCAGGGCGACGACATGGGTGCGGTCGTCGGGCCGGTACAGCACCGTCAGCCGTTGACCGATCCGGCGGCGGCTGCGTACCGGATCGGGCAGCGCGGCCCGGCGGCGTTCGCCGGTCGCGGTGACGAATTCCACGGTCAGGCGGTACTGGGGCTTACTGTCGGAATCCGACTCCTCGTCGACCGATACGAGAACACCGTCGGCCCGGTGTCCCCGCCTCCACAGCGATAAACGTTCCAGCGTCTCCCGGACACTCCGGAATCCGATGTAAATCAGCACGATGCCGAACCCGGCCAGGAACGCGCAGCTCAGGAATTTCCACACCAGTTGCACGCCAACAGGGTACGGATTCGGTACGACGCACCGGCCGCCCGGAGCCGTCGGGCCGTCCGGCATCGTCAGGGTTTCGTCATCTGTTTCGCGGCCGCACGGCCTCGACCGGCACATACCGTGACAACCGTGACAGCGCGGCGATTCCGGGTCCGCGCTACCGGTGAGCGTCGGGTCATCCGGCCGAGGAGAGGAGACAGGGTCGAATGAATGCGACCGACCCGATTCGCGAGGCCGATCGACCGGGACATCCCTCCGGCCAACGGGTTTCGAGCGCGCGTGGGCCGGAGGTCGCGGCCCGGGTGGGTATCGCGCTCGGGGTCGCGATCCTGATCTGTTTCGTGACGGGATTGCTCAGTCACTGGATTCAGCATCCGCCGCAGTGGTTCCGGTGGCCCACTCATCCGGTCTGGTTGTATCGGCTGACCCAGGGTGTGCACGTCGTGACCGGTGTCGCCGCGGTGCCGTTGGTGCTGGTGAAGCTGTGGGCGGTGTACCCGAGGCTGTTCCAGCGGCTGAAACCGTCGCCACTGTGGCTCGCCGAACGCGGCTCGATCGCACTGCTGGTCGGATCGACCCTCTTCGAACTGTCGACCGGTCTGGCCAACATCGCCCAGTACTACCCGTGGAAATTCTTCTTCCCGGCCGCGCACTACGCGATGGCCTATGTGGCGTTCGGGGCGCTGGCGGTGCACCTGTCGGTGAAACTTCCGATCGTCCGCGAGGCGCTGGCCCGTCCGATCGACGCCACACCCGAACCCGATGCGAAGCCGGTCCGCGTGTCGCGGCGCGCGGTCCTCGGCACCGCGTGGGCCGCCGCGACCGTGGCGGCCTTGTCGGTGGCCGGGCAGTCCGTCCTGTTCCTGCGCTGGGCCGCGGTGCTCGCACCACGTTCCGGCCATGGCCCGCAAGGAGTTCCGGTCAACCGGACCGCCGCCGACGCGGCGGTCGCCACCGCGGCCGGTGATCCGGGCTACCGCCTCGTCGTCACCGCCGGCGACCGCCGGCGCGAATTCACCCGCGCCGAACTGGCCGCCATGCCGCAGGCACAGGCGAACCTGCCGATCGCCTGCGTCGAGGGATGGTCGGCGGCGGCGACCTGGTCCGGGGTGCGGCTACGCGACCTGCTCGATGCGGTCGGGTATCGAGGGGGAGATGTCAGCGTGCTCTCGCTGGAGCAGGCCGGCCTCTACCGGGGTTCGGTGCTGCCGGCGGATTTCGCCCGCGATCGCGACACCCTGATCGCGTTGGAACTCAACGGCCAGACCCTGAACCTCGACCACGGCTACCCCTGCCGCCTCATCGCCCCGAACCGTCCCGGCGTCCTGCAAACGAAATGGTTGTCCCGGATCGAGGTGATGTCATGACCATCGTCGTTCGAGTCGCGCTGTTCGCGATCGGCCTGGGAACCGGCTGGTACGGCGTGAACACACTGCTCGGATTCCCGACCGCCGACCTGATCTCGGTCGCGGAATGGTTCAGTGGCGCAATCCTGTTGCACGACGCGGTTTTCGCGCCGCTGGCCGCGGCGGTCGGACTCGGTGCGCGGCGGATACTGCCGACCGGCTGGTGGGCCCCGGCGGCCTGCGGAGCGGTATGCACCGTAGCCCTGCTGGCGGTCTCCGTCCCGGTGCTGACCAGGCACGGCGCCAGGCCACTGAACCCGACCGTCCTCGATCGCCCCTACCCGGCCGGGCTGGCCGCCGCGATCCTGGTGGTGTGGGCACTGGTCGTGCTGTCCGTGGTGGTGCGGCGGCTCCGGGGGCACGGCGAGCGCTACCGCTACCGCGGCTGCTCCGACCCGGGCCGCGGCTAGTATTTCCCCGTGACGGTCAACCGAATCGTGCCCGACCTGCAAGCAGCCGATCTGCACGCATCTGCCACGTTCTACCGGCAGATGCTGGGCATGGAGATCGTGATGGACCACGGCTGGATCGTCACGCTCGCCGACCCCGACCGGCCGGAGAATCAGCTGAGCCTGATGACGCACGACGAGTCGGCGAGCGTGGTCCCGGTGGCGTCCCTCGAGGTCGACGATGTGGACGCGGCATACCAGGCCGCGCGCGCCGCCGGTGCGGAGATCGTGCACGAGCTGACCGAAGAGCCGTGGGGCGTGCGCCGATTCTTCGTCCGTGATCCGGCGGGACATGTGGTGAACATCCTCTCCCACAACCGATAACGCCGCGCGATCGTCCCCGCCGGACACGGTCGTACTCGCACCCGTTGAATAAATATGTAGACCGGTCTACTATCGCCGTATGGGCAAGAAGGGTGAGGCGACCAAGGACGCGCTGATCGAGACCACGCAGGGTTTGATCGAGGCGCGTGGATACTTCGGGACCGGGCTCAACCAGGTCATCGCCGACAGCGGCGCACCGCGGGGATCGCTGTACTTCCACTTTCCGGGCGGCAAGGATCAGCTGGTCGGCGAGACCGTCGCGCGGGCGAGTGCGGGTATCGACGCGCTGATCGGGAGCATCGAGGCCACCGACGCGAAGCAGTTGATGGCCGTGCTGTTGTCCGCGGTGGGGCAGCGCCTCGAGGCATCGAACTGGAATCAGGGTTGCCCGGTCGCGACCGTCGCGCTGGAGACGGCGGCCACCAACGACGCGATCCAGCAGGTCTGTTCGACCGCATACGCCGGCTGGCATCGAACTCTTCGCGCCAAGCTCGTCGCCGACGGCCGCGCCGACGCCGACGACCTGGCCACCTTCCTGCTGTCGCTGCTGGAGGGGGCCATGCTGCTGGCCAGGGCGCACCGGAGCACGGAACCGTTCGCGGCGGTCACCCGTGTGATCGACAGCCTGCTCTGAAATCCCCCTGCGGGCTCCGGCCCGTCGGTCTGTTCAAAAAATATGTAGACCTGTCTATAGAAAAGAGTGCGATCATGCGGATACACCATCTGAACTGCGGTAGCACCGAACCGCTCGGCGGAAAGTTGATGGGCGGTGCGGGGCACCCGCTGCGGAAAGCGCACGGCATCTGCCATTGCCTGCTCCTCGAGACCGAGAACGCCCTCGTGCTGGTCGATACGGGACTCGGCATGAAGGACATCGAGAATCCGGTCGAGCGCCTGGGTAAGTCCTTCGTCCGGTTGGCGCGGCCGGTGCTGGATCCGGAACAGACCGCGCTGCAACAGATTCGGGGTCTGGGGTACGACCCTCGCGACCTGACCCATATCGTGCTGACCCACCTGGACCCCGATCACGCGGGTGGCCTGTCGGATTTCCCGCAGGCGCGGGTGCATCTCCTCGCGGAGGAGCATCGCGCGGCGACCTCGGGCGGCGGGCCGAAGAACTCCTCGCGAGTGAATCACCGGCAGTGGGCCCACGGTCCGCGCTGGGAGACCTATTCGGCATCGGCGGGTGATCGGTGGTTCGGATTCGACGCGGTACGCGAATTGCGCGGCCTACCACCGGAAATACTGCTGATTCCGCTCCCCGGACACACCTACGGCCACAGCGGCGTCGCGGTCCGGCTGGATTCGCTCTCGGGCACGGCGGAGAAATGGCTGCTGCACGCCGGGGACGCCTACTTCGTCCATACCGAACTCGATCGCGACCATCCCCGCGCGCCGATGGGCGTGGCGGCGTTCGAGCGGAAACAGGCGGTCGACGCCGCCGCGCGGGAAACCAATCAGGCCCGCCTGCGCGCGCTGGTCAATTCCCACTCCGATCGGGTCGAGCTCATCTCCGCGCACGATCCCGCGGAGCTCGCCCGCTACGGAGCGGTCACGGCGACATCGCCGCGATAGATCCATCCACGAAAGGAAAGCTCATGCCGCTTGTTCATGTGACTCTGGCCGAGGGAACCACCTCACCGGAGCAGCGCGCCCGGATCGGTGACGGGATCTATCGCGCCCTCGTCGACGTCGCGAATGTGCCGGAGAACGACCGGTTCCAGGTCTTCGACGAAGTTCGCTCCACCAACCTGATCTACGACCCCGCGTATATTGGATTCGACCGCAGCCCGTCCGTGTTGTTCGTTCAGATCTTCTTCAACGCCGGTCGGAGCCCGGAAATCAAACGCGCGCTCTACCAGCGGATCGCCGAGAATCTCGCCGAGGCGGGAGTGCGCGGTGACGATATTCTCGTCAACCTCGTCGACGTGCCGAAGGAGAACTGGTCGTTCGGGCGCGGCGAGCTCAGCTATCCGCCCACGGCCGGGGAAAGTTCGCGATGAAGCTCGCCAATCTGGCGGGCAGGCTCGCGATCATCACCGCCGGCGGTGCCGTCGATGTCGAGCGAACCAGCGGCGGCGAATTCGATGCCGACCCGCAGGGCGTCTTCGAACAATGGGACTCGTTCGTCGAATGGGTCACGAGTATCGGCGATCTCGCAGCGATGGGATGCGCGTACGACCCGCTGGACCTGCGGGCACCGGCACCGTGGCCGCGCCAGATCTTCGCGATGGGTTTCAACTATCGCGCGCATGCCGAGGAATTCGGCACCACGGTGCATACCGGACTGCCGCCGGTATTCACCAAGTTCGCCGGTAGCATCACCGGCCCGTACGGATCCGTGGTGTTACCGGCGGACACGGTCGACTGGGAAGTGGAACTCGTCGCCGTCCTCGGCAGACGCGCGTGGCAGGTCGGCGAGGACCGGGCGTGGCAGTGCGTCGCCGGTCTCACGGTCGGGCAGGACCTGTCCGAGCGTGAGACCCAATTACGGGGTGACACACCACAATTCAGCCTGGGCAAGTCGTATCCCGGCTTCTCCCCGATGGGGCCGTGGCTGGTCACGCCCGAGGAGTTCGACAACCCGCACGACCTGCGGATCACCACCGAACTCAACGGCGTCCTCGTCCAGGATGCCCGCACCTCCCACATGATCACCGCCGTGCCGGCCCTGATCTCCCGGCTGTCCCGGATCGTGCCGCTGCTGCCGGGAGATGTCGTCTACACCGGGACACCGTCCGGGGTCGGCTCCCGGCAGCACCCGCCGCGCTTCCTGCGTCCGGGCGACGAACTCGTCAGCACCATCGCCGGCATCGGCGCCCTGCGCCACCACATGATCGCCGGACCCACATCCGAACTCACGGAAGGCAATTGCCATGACTGACACCATCGCCGCTCGACTCGAAGAACGAGGCATCACCCTCGGGCCGCCGCCCGCGGCCGCCGGCGTCTACACCGCGACGGTCACGGTCGGTGACCTGCTCTTCACCTCCGGGCAGGTCGCCGCCGACGCCGAGCACGGCCTGCTCGCCCGCGGACTGCTGGGACGGGAGGTCGACGTCCCGACCGGGGTCGCCTGCGCCCGGCAGTGCGCGATCAATGTCGTCGCACAGGTGGCGGCGGCGCTCGGCAGTCTGGATCGCGTCCGGCGCGTCGTCAAACTGACCGTATTCGTCGCGGGCACACCCGAATTCACCGAGCAGCCGATCGTCGCGAACGGCGCGTCGGAATTGATCGTCGACATCTTCGGCGAGATCGGCGTCCATGCCCGCTCGGCGGTCGGCGTCGCCGCGCTGCCCGCCGGTAGCCCGGTCGAGGTCGAAGCCGTCTTCCGGATCGAAGCGGCCGTGGCATGAACGCGATCGCGACGACGCGGGACAACGGCTGGTTGCTCGGCGTGGGGAATGTGCCGCTGTACTACCGGATCTGGCGGCCCGCCGGCGCCGCGGCCACCGCGGTCCTCGTCACGCACGGCCTGGGCGACCACGGCGGTCGCTACGACCGATTCGCCGAATTCCTCGCGAACGCCGGATTCGCGGTCTATGCCCTGGACCAGCGCGGGCACGGTCGCTCGGCCGGCCCGCGGACCGCGGGCGACATCGACGACTCCGTGGCCGACCTGGCCACGATGGTGACCCATCTCAAACGAGACCTGTTGCACGAGAAGGTATTTCTGGTCGGCCACAGCTGGGGCGGTCTCGTCACGCTGGCCTGCGCGGTGGACCACCCCGGCGACATCGACGGTCTCATCCTCTCCGCCCCGGCGGCGCGGCCTAAGAATGTGTCGGCGATCCAGATCCTGATCGGCAAGGCGCTCGCCGGTATCGCGCCCGGTATCGGGGTCGCGACGGTCCCCTACGACAAGGCGAGCCGGGACCCCGAAGTCGTTGCGGCGCAACGCATCGACCCGTTGACCTATCAGGGTCCGATCCGCGCGAGGATGGCGAGCCGGACCCTCGTCACCATGAAACGCGTCGCCGCGGCCCTGCCCGCGGTATCGATCCCGGTCCTGTTGCTACACGGCACCGCGGACGTGATCGCGGACCCGGCCACCAGCCGCTACGTCCACGACACGATCGGATCGGCCGATCGGACACTGCGGCTCTACGACGGTCTGTGGCATCAGCTGTTCAACGAGCCCGAGCACGACACCGTCTACACCGATGTCGAGAACTGGCTCGCCGAACGCGTCGGCGGGAGGTGAGCAGCCGGTGAGAGCTTTCACCGGGGGTGGTGTGCGGGCCGGTCCGCCGCCGGGGGTTCGTGGCGGAGCAGTGCGCGGGCGGCCGTCACGCAGCGGTGGGTGCGGTCGTGGACGCTCTCTCCGGCTCGGGCTCTGGTGAGCATGGGGATTTCGAGGCCGATGACGGTGTCGGTGGGGACGGCGTCGAGGATTTCGCGGAGGGGGAGTTCGCCGTCGCCGGGGGCCGCGCGGTCGAGGGTGTCCGCCCGGTAGGTGGCGGCTTGCTGGTGGACGGTGTGGTCGCTGAGTTGTACGTAGGCGATGAGCGCGGGGTCGACGGCGGCGAGGTCGGCGGCCCGATGCCCGGCGCGAACGAGGTGCAGCGTGTCGATCAGCAGCCGGCACTGCGGTCGCGCGACGGCGGTGACGATTGCCAGCGCTGCCGGTAGGTCCGGGATGGTCAGCGAGGGAGCGAATTCCACGACCACCTGCATGCCGCGGGCCGCGGCCAGGTCGGTGAGGTGTCCGATCTGGTCGGCGGTGCGATGGTGGTCGGTGTCCAGGCTGGTGGTCGCGATCCGCGCACATCCGAGTTCGGCGAACACGTCGAGATCCGGTGCGCTGTCGCGGATGTCGCGGCCGGCCCGGATCACGAACCCTTCGCCCAGGGAGACGCTGACCTCACCGGCGGTGAGCGCGGCGCGGGTGCGGCGGCGCAGGCCGGGATCGTCGCGCAGGGAGTAGGGCGGGTAGCCGTGGGGATTGTCGGGTGTGCCGGTGAGCGCGAGGCCGAGGTACCGGCAACCGAGTTCTGCGGTGAGGTGGACGAATTCGACCGGTGGCAGTCCGAAGACCGTCTGGAATTCGATCCCCAGGAGGTCGCCGGGACCGGGCTGCGGTGAATGAGACTTCGACACAGTGCTTTCCGTCGGTCGGTGGGGTCGGCCAGATCCCGATCGCCGGGATCCATCGTCCGGTGCAGCAAGGGGTGTCGGTGGCGCCGGCATCTCGCACCCGCGCCTCGACCCGGCCGCCACACAGACCGCCGCACGCATGATCGTCTCCTTCCCACCGGACCACCTGTCCCGCCGGAAGCGAAGATAACCACACACGAACCTGATATGGAATATGGTCTCCTATAATTTATAGGAGAGACCGTCCCGTTGAATGCAGACTGACCTGCGAATTGTCCGACATTTTCGGACGAGCTGTGTAGACGTCATGCCGTATCGGCAACAGGCCGGGAGACCGCGCGATACCACTGTCGACGTCGCGCCGCACGATTGGTCATCCCCGGCATCGCATCGTGCGGCAGTGGCGCGCTGATCACCGGGTGGCACGCGGGGGTCAGGCGGGTCCCTTCCCGGGCCCCGTGACCTCGCCTGCTCGGTCGATCCACCATGTCAACCGGTACGGCCTGCTCAAATTCCTCCACCTTGACATACGAGACTACTAACGCGAGAGTAGTCTCATGAGTGTGAGTAGGTTGTTCGTCTTGAGCACACTGGCCGAGCGCGGACCGATGCACGGGCATCAGATGCGCTTACAGGTCGCCGAGGACCGGGCCGAGAGCTGGACCGATATCAAGCCCGGTGCGATATATGGGGTGCTGACCCGCCTGGTGCGTGAGGGTCTGGTCGAGGAGGTGCGTACCGAACGGCAGGGCAACTACCCCGAGCGCACGATCTACCGGATCACCTCCGATGGTCGGCGCGCACTGGAGACCCTGCACGACCAGATGCTCCGGACGGTGGTGGTGGCCACCGATCCGTTCGACCTCGCGTTGGCGCACAGCGGCTCGGTGTCCGAGGACATCCTCCACGAAATCACCCGTGCGCGGCTGCTCGAACTCGGTGCTTCGCTGGCCACTGCCGAAAGCCGGCTGACCGGTGCGCTGCCGTGGTTGAGCACCGCCGAGAAATTGGTGGCCGAGCATCAGATCGCGCGGCTGCGCACCGAAATCGCCTGGCACGAGCAATTGCGCGACAACATCGCGAAGATCGCACACGAAGGAGCCTGACATGTCCGTATTGGTAACCGGTGCGACCGGCACCGTCGGCCGATCGGTCGTCGCGCGGCTGGCCCGGTCCGGGCTCGCGGTCAAGGCCATGGCCCGCCGTCCCGGCCGGGTCGAATTCCCGAGCGGTGTCATCCCGGTCGCGGCCGATCTCGACGACCGGGGTGCGGTGCGTGCCGCGCTCGCCGAGGTGGATCGGGTGTTCCTGCTGACCACCGGGCCGCAGGGGCCGAGGCAGGATCGCATCGTCGCCGAGGCGGCCGCACTGGCCGGTGTCGATCATGTGGTGAAGCTGTCGGTGCTGGGCATCAGCGAAGGGGCGGACGATCCGATCACCCGCTGGCATCGGGAGGGCGAGGAGGCCGTACAGCAATCGGGACTCGCGCACTCGTTCCTGCGCGCCGGGGGCTTCATGAGCAACACCCTCGCCTGGGCATCGGCGATCGCCGAATACGGAACGGTGGAAACACCTTTCGCCGATCTGCCGTTCGCGGCGATCGCGCCGGAGGACATCGCGGACGTCGCCGCGGCCCTGCTGACCGGACGGCCGAGCGGTGGCACGAACTACGCGCTGGCCGGGCCGGAAACGATCACCCCGCGCGAGCAGGCTGCCGTGCTGGCCGACCTGCTCGACACCGCTGTTCGCGTCGTCGACCTGGACCCGGACCGGGCTCGGGAGCGGATGGTCGGCTACGGCATGCCACCGGAAACTGCTACCGCCGTCCTGGCCACCCTCGCAGGTCCCGCGCACGGGTACGGCCGGACCCCGACGAAGGACGTGGAATCGGTGACCGGAAAGCCGGCCACTACGTTCCGTGAATGGGCAGCGGCGCACATCGCCGAATTTCACGACCCCGCCCCGGCCTGGTAGCCGCGATCAAGGAGTAATTCGATGACCACCCTCGCACCATCCGACGACGAAACCCGAATCCGCGCCCTGTATCAGCGCATGCTCGACGGCTGGCAGGATGCCGACGCCTACGCCGAATGCTTCGCTCCCGACGCCGAGTACATCATCGCCAACGGCATGCTCGAACGCGGCCGGCAGGAAATCATCGACGGACACCGGCTCATCTTCTCCGCATGGGCTCGCAACAGCCGGCTCGAAGGACGGATCGACCGAATCCGATTCCTGACACCGACGGTCGCGATTGTCACCGCATATGGCCACATCGCCTTTCCCGACCACCGTTCGAGCGAGGAGAACGAGCGCACCATCTACACCCTGACCGCGCAGAAGGCGGAGGACGGCTGGATCTTCGTCGCTTACCAGAACACTCCGATCGGTGGCCATTGATGCGCCGGACCTTGTTCGCATTCGCATTTCTCGTCCCGTTCGGCCTGACCGGATGCGCCGAGCACGCGACATCCGCCCCGAGCGATCCGGGCACCCGCGCCGCTATGACAGTCGGAGACGAGTCGGCGATAAGGACCCTCTACCGGAGTCTGCTCGACAGTTGGCCCGATCCCGACGCCTACGCCGCCCACTTCGCGGCGGAGTCGATTACATCATCGCCGACGGCACCGTCGAACACGGACGCGGTGACATCATCCATTGTCATCACACGATTTTCGGCACCTGGGCGCGCAACAGCACGCTGGCCGGCGACATCGACAACATTCGTTTCCTGACACCGGACGTGGCGGTCATCACGGCCCACGGTCACATCGTGCTACCCGATAATCCCCATCCGCCCCGCAATACGGTCTACACCCTCACCACCCACAAAACGGACCGGGCCTGGTCCATCGTCGCTTACCAGAACACCCCCGTCGAAGGCTCGTAGTGATGACCATTCTCGTGCTGGGTGCCACCGGAACCGTCGGCACCCATGTTGTCCGGAAGTTGTTGTCGCGCAACGAGACCGTGCGTGTCCTCAGTCGCGGGGAAACGGCGCGGCAGTCCTTCCCGGATGCGGTGGAATTCGCCGTGGGTGACCTGCTGGACCCAGCCGCGGCGGCAAGGGCATTCGACGGCGCACATGCGGTATTCCTGCTGAATGCCGTGAGCCCCACCGAGTCCCACGAAGCACTCGCTGCGCTGAACCACGCTCGCGACGCGGGCGTGAGCCGCATCGTGTACCTGTCGGTCCACAAGGTCGACAACGCACCGACCATCCCGCACTGGGGTGCCAAGGTCGGCGTCGAGGCAGCATTGGCACGCTCGCGAATCCCGTTCACGGTCCTGCGGGCGAACCATTTCTTCCAGAACGACCTCTGGGCCGAACAAGCGATGCTGACCCACGGTATCTACAACCAGCCGATCGGCGGTGTCGGACTGTCCCGCGTCGATGCGCACGATATCGCCGAGGCAGCGGCGATCACCCTCACCACCCCCGGACACGAGGGCAAGTTCTACGACCTCGTCGGTCCCGAAGTCCTCACCGGCGACTCGACCGCGGCGATCTGGAGCCGGGCATTCGGCCGGCCGATCCGCTACGCAGGCGATGACCTCATCGCCTGGCAGCGCGCCAACGCCGGCCACCTCCCACCATGGATGGTTTTCGACCTGGTCAAGATGCACGAATACTTCCAGCGCGACGGTCTCATCGCGTCCCCCGAGGCCATCGCCACCCTCACCCGGCTACTCGGCCGCCCACCCCGGTCACTGGCACAGTTCGCCGCCGAAACCACACGCGCACGGCAACCCTGACCCCACTCCGATCGGGCCGGTGCATCGAGAAAACTTCGCGGCGGTGATCTCACGTTCGGTCGCGTCCCGGCGTCTACGGGGTGTCACTGCGCCGGAAGGCGGACCGGTGGCATTCGATGAGAGAAGGACGAGAACATGTCGCTCGAGAAAAACAAGGAGATCGTCGGTCGCTGGTTCACCGAGTTCTGGGGCAATCCGTTCCATCCGGAGGTCATCGACGAGCTCGCCGCACCCGACATCCGGTTCGAGTATTCGCTGCACCAGCCGATGCGCGGGCGCGACGAGGTGCGCGCGTTCGCGACCCGGTTCCGTACCGCGTTCCCGGACCTGAATTTCTGGGGCACCGCGGATCTCATCGCCGAGGGTGACTATGTGGTGGGCCAGTGGGAGGGCGGTGGCACCCACACCGGCCCGATCGTGTTCGACGATCTGCCGATCGGCTCGGTTCCCGCGGCGTCGGGCAAGACGATGCGCTTCACCGGTACGACGGTGCTCGAGGTGGTCGACGGTCTGATCGTCGCGGAGATCGGGCTCGACGACGGCGTGAAGGTGCTGCAGCAGCTCGGGATCATCCCGGCCGCCTGACCGATCCCCGGAACCAGCCCATGATCGTCGGGGACCGGCCGGTCCCCGACGATTCGGGATCGGGATCTCACGTTCGGTGCCCGGCGGGCGTCTACCTGGTTGGAACGAGAGAGAGGGGAAGCAGATGAATACTCGGCACACCGTGATCGATACCGCGACACTCGGCCCCGTCACGATCGTGGCGACCGACGCAGCGGTCACCGGACTGTATTTCCGGCAGCACATCCGGCGACCGGCCCAGGAGCTGTTCGGGCCGTCGGTGTCGTTCGTCGGCGACACCGTCCTGGGAGAAGCCGTCGGCCAGTTGCTCGAGTATCTGCTCGGCCAGCGTCGCGACTTCGACCTGCCGTTGAACCCGGCCGGTGACGACTTCCGGCAACAGGTGTGGAGGGAGGTCGGTGCCGTCCCGTTCGGCGAGACCACCACCTACGGGCGGATCGCACAGCGGCTCGGTGACCGTTCCGCCGCCTATTCGGTCGGCCGGGCCATGGGAGCCAACCCGCTGTGTATCTTCATCCCGTGCCACCGGGTGATCGGCGCGAACGGATCACTGACCGGATACGCGGGCGGCCTGAAGCGCGAGCGCGTGCTGCTCGAACTCGAGGAGCCGGCCGCGGTCAGCGTGGGAAGGCTGTTCTGACCGTGAAACCACCCTTCGAGACGATCGTGGCCGAGCACGGGCCCACCGTGCTGCGGGTCTGTAGGGTCGTCCTCGGCGGCCACGACGCCGAGGACGCCTGGTCGGAGACATTCTTGGCCGCGATGCGCGCCTACCCGGAGCTACCGGAGACCGCGAATGTGGAGGCGTGGCTGGTGACCATCGCCCACCGCAAGGCCATCGACGTGGTCCGCGCTGCCGAACGCAATCCACTGCCCGTGCAGGATATGCCTGAGAAGTCCGCCGGCACCGGTGTCGTCGGCTCCGACGACACCGGTGTCTGGGCGGCCGTCGCGGCCCTGCCGGACAAACAGCGCCGATCCGTCGCGTACCACTATGTGGCCGGCCTGTCCTACGCCGAGATCGCGCAGATCCTCGGCGGCACCACCGACGCAGCGCGCCGCGCCGCCGCGGATGGTGTGAAGAATCTGCGCAGAACCTACTCGGGCGCGACACCGGAAGGAGCAACACGATGAACGAGATGCACCGCGACGATGATGTGATCGCCGCCCTGTCGGCGCCCGTGGACGAGACGACTCTGGCTCGGCTGCACCGAGTGCTGGAACGCAAGGCCGAACAGGCCGACCTGATCGACGTCGCCTACACCACCATGGACACCCCCGTCGGACGGCTGCTGCTGGCCGCCACGCCGAAGGGCCTGGTGCGGGTGGCCTACGCCCGCGAGGATCACGACCAGGTCCTCGTGACTCTGGCCGACAAGGTGAGTCCCCGGATCCTGCGGGCACCGCGCCGCCTCGACGAGGTGATGCGCGAGCTCGACGAGTACTTCGCTCGCCGGCGCACGTCCTTCGACCTACCGCTGGATCTGTCGCTGTCGCACGGCTTCCGGCAGATCGTGCAGCAACACCTGCCCGAGATCGGTTATGGGCAGACCCGGAGCTACGCCCAGGTCGCCGCACTGGTCGGAAACCCGAAGGCGGTGCGAGCGGTCGGTACCGCGTGTGCGACCAACCCGCTGCCGGTGATCGTGCCGTGCCACCGGGTGCTGCGCGCGGACGGCAGCCTCGGCGGATACGTCGGCGGCGCCGATGCCAAGCACGTGCTGCTGGACCTCGAGGCCGCCGCATGAGCACCGCCACGCACTCGGATCGCTGGTCCGAGCGCGCCGGCCGGGTGGATTGGGCGGCGGTCGGCGCCGATATCGACGCAGACGGCGGCGCACCCCTGCCCGGCCTGCTCACCAGCGAAGAAGCCGCCACGATCGCGGACCTCTACGACCGGCCGAAGCTGTTCCGCAGCACCGTCGACATGAACCGGCACCGATTCGGCTCCGGCGAATATCGCTACTTCGCCACCCCCTACCCCGAACCGATCGAACGGCTGAAGCAGGCGCTCTACCCACGGCTACTGCCGATCGCGCGCGACTGGTCTGCTCGATTGGGGCGGCCCGCGCCGTGGCCGGACACCCTCGACGAGTGGCTGGCCGTGTGTCACGCTGCCGGTCAGACGAAGTCGACGGCGATCCTGCTGCGCTACGGCCCGGGGGATTGGAACGCGCTCCATCGAGACCTGTACGGGGAGTTGGTGTTTCCGCTGCAGGTCGTGATCGGGCTCGACCGGCCGGGCATCGACCACACCGGTGGGGAGTTCCTGCTCGTCGAGCAACGCGCCCGAGCCCAATCACGCGGCACCGCAACCCAACTCGAGCAGGGCGACGGTTTCGTGTTCACCACCCGGGATCGGCCGGTCCGGACCGCGCGGGGCTGGTCGGCGGCCCCGGTCCGCCACGGCGTGTCCACGGTCCGCTCCGGCCACCGGCGCACCCTGGCACTGGTGTTCCACGATGCCGCCTGAGCACTCGGCCCGCACCTACCTGCTGCTCGACGCCGCGGGGCACCCGTACCGATCCGCGACCGCCGGTCGGTGGGGCGGGCACCGGCGCAGCAGGATCTACGGCCGCCTGGACTGCCGCTCGGCGCTGCGCGCGATCGAGGCCGGCCACTACGTGAAGTACCGGGTGTTCTTCGCCGACGAAGCCACCGCGGTCGCGGCCGGCTACCGCCCCTGCGCGGTCTGCTGCCCCGACCGCTATCACGCCTGGACGGAGTCCACCCGATGACCGCGTCGCCCGAAACCCCACTCCTGCACGACATATCGCGCTCCGGCGACGTTCCCGCTGCCACCGATGCCGAGATCGCCGGGATCGTCGCGGTGGCGCGCGCGAGGGGCGTCCGCGCCCTGACGCTGGGCTCCGGCCGTACCCCGGCCGCGATCGCTACCGTGGATGCGGTCGCGGTCGAGTGGGAACGCGGCGGCGGCCGGATCGCCGATCACGTCACCTGGCCCGAGACCGCGGCGTCGTGGCTGCGCCAGGCCCGCCGGTTCACCACCACCACACCGGATTTGTGGGTCATGACCGGGCCACGACCGGGCTGGGCCCAGATGACCCGGCGCCTGCTGTGGTCGACCCCGTGGTCGGCCGCCGACACGATCGTCACCTCGGTGATCGCCGATCCAGCCGCTCTCGCGCTGGTCGGGACGGCATATCTGGAAGGATTGACCGGTGTCGATGCCGAGGGATCGGCGTGGACCGTCACCGACGGCTTGCTCCGGCCCGGACAGCGGTCCCGTCTCGCTGCGGAGTAGCGAGTCGCAGCCGTATCCCGCTGTGTAACTGCCGATTCCGGACCCGCACGCGATCGGCGTCGCTGCACCGACATTCCGGCCGGTCTCCTCTGCCTCGCCGCGTCGGTGCTGGCCCCGTCGATCCGCGCTGGGGGTCGGCTGGACTCCCGGGAATTCGGCAGGCATTCTGTGATGTCGGGTACTGTCCAGGCAGCCGGCCGAAGGGCGTTTGCCGGGAGTCTCCGGGAGGAGCGCTGACCGCCACGGTCGCGACTCGGGACGGTATGGAGTGTAGTGGTGAGAGGGCGACGTCGGTGCCGGAGAAAAGCCTCGAGCTCGGGATTCGACATCGCTTGGCACGTATTATGCGACACCTGCGTGAGCGGGCCGGTCTGACTCGTCAGCAATTGGCGGCACTGCTGTGGATCAGTGAAAAATCCGTCGAAGCTCTCGAACGCGGGGATCGCGGGATCAAGATCGAAACGGTGTGGAAATACTTCGATACGCCCGAACTGGTCATGTCCGAACCGATGCTCGATCATGTGATCGAGGTGCTGACGGGGCGTGCGCGGCTGGTCGACAATTTGGAGAAGCCCACGGACCGTGAAATATCCTTCTGTGATCGGCAGCCCGGGCCGGCGATGATGTTTGCGCAGGGATCCTTCGATCTGGGATATTGCAACGAGCAATCCCGCCAATGGCTCGACGGCGTCGACGAATACAAGAATCTGATCATGTGGATGATGCTGGATGGTCGCGCCAAGGACGTATTCGGGGAACGAGGCTGGGAACCGTTCGCCTATCTGCTGATTCTGGCGCTGGAGCACCTGTCGATCGAACTGGTCGGCGAACCTCGCAGACGGGCGCTGATCGGGTCGGTCAGCCGGGCCGAGGAATACGAGGAACTGTCGCGCCGGCGAATACACTACGACGTCGCGGTACCGGAGATATTCACTCTGCGCAACCTCGGTACCGGTGAGACGGCAGACTTCTATTTCGGGTCCTGGCGATCGTTTTTTCCACAGAAACGGCCGGACTGGCAGCATATGATCTTCTGGCGCGTATAGCGCGCGCCGGTGCCTCCCGGCCGTGCTCCGCGCACGGCTCCGTGATGTCGGCCGAGTGCGCCGGTCCCCGGTCCTCGCTGTCAGCGAATTGAGCTCGGCTACAACCTGATCCGGTACCGCGCGTCCGAGCCGGGGGCACCGGCTCGGACGGCGTTCGGCCCCCGGCCACGAGCCCGGCCGATTGCCTCCGGAACGGCAGGATCGCCTGCGGTTTCCGGGGAATCGGTGAGCAAGTGGCCGAGATCCCCTCCTTGCCGGACCGGATTCGATTCATCCGATTCATTCTCCGGGAAAGTCCGGTCGGGAAATCGATGACTTCCCGGACATGTTCGAAATTTGTGTCGGTGAAACCTGCCTTTCGTTCGATACGTCCCGGCACCCCCCGGCGCCGAAACGTGTCACATATCAATGGATCGCACGCCGATCGGGCATGGTGCCGACGGCGTGTATCTCCGAGCGTATCGTGCGGCCACCGGACTCGCATCACCGCAGGTGCCTACATGTTGTAGGAATTCGAGCCCGGACTCCTACAAATCCGGGGTGCGCGGCCTTCGATGCCTACGAATCATAGGAGTTCGCGTGCGTACTCCTACAAAAAATGGGGCCGGAAAGGATTGCGTCGCAGTGAGATTTTCGCGATGCTTGGGATATTCACCCCGGCCGGTCACCTCGGGTATCGCCGCCTCCGTCACCACGCGAAAGAGGGCATGTGATGGTCATATCGTCCTTGTTGAATGCATTTCGGCGAGAGAAATATCGGGGTTTTGCCGAGGAAGTGCCCGAGATGGTCGGTGACCACGAGTGTGGTGTGGCGAGCGACGAATCGGAAGAGATATGGGGACATCGCATGGCCGGTCTGCTGCACGGATGGTTGCAGGTGCGCGCGAAGATCGAACAGACCGGTACGGGCGAACGGAGCGCATGATGACGCCGAACCTGTCGCACTTGCCGGACGATCGCCTTCTGCCGCCGGTGCCGGAGCCTCCGGAACAGAGACTCGCACGGTTGCTCGCCGAAGCGCTACGGACCCAGGCTGATTCGCGTCGTGACGCGACCTACGTCGGCCCGGACCTGCCCGACGAAATCCTGCTGCAGGGAGGGTTCGATCTCGAACAGGCCGTGCGGATCCTGGCGACCGCCTGGCCTCGCCCCCTGCCTTGGAGACGCCGGCAGATGCTCCTGCCACTACTCATGGAAGCGCTGAGAAGACAGGTCGAGTCGCGCGACAGCGGAGCATTCCTCGGCGCCTACCCAGACGGCGTCCTCCTCGACGGGTGGTGGGACCTGGAGGCGGCGTTGAGCTACGTCCTGGCCGCCATGCCACCCGATGCCGCCCCTCGTCGGACCGGCCTGAGGTTTCTGACCGGTTCACCGCGCCACACAGCCGGATGAGCGGGCGGTGTCGACGGGGGTGCCGCGCGGCGTGGGTGGCCAGCATGGACCCGTTGCCCGGCGGTGATTGGTCCGGTGAACTGGTGACGGTCATCGGGACCGCGCCGTCGTGCACGCGGCGAGCGCGGCCTCGGCGGCCGGACCCATGCCGCCGGTGGCCTGCATGTGCTCGATGCCGTTGCGAATGATGTTGTGCCACTGGTCATCAGCTGCCGGGCGACGGTCGCGGCGGCCGGGTGGTGGTCGACCGGTTGCCCGACGTTATCGGGCAATCTCTGTCGCACGCCGGTACCAGAGTTCGGCCTCGGCTGAATTACCTTGCTGCTGAAGCAGATCCGCGAGGTTGCGCATCGCGTACATGTCGCCGGCCTCGGAAGCCTGCCGGTACCAGGATTCCGCGGCCGACGCATCGCCTTGTCTCTTGATGAGGTGTCCGAGGTTGCGCATCGCGCTCGTGTTACCGGCCTTCGCGGCACGCCGGTACCAGGTGATGGCGTCGGCTGTGTCGCCCTTCCGTTTGAACAGGTGTCCCAGGGCGTAGGCCGCCTCGTTGCTGCCGGCCTCCGCGGCACGCCGGTACCAGTGTTCGGCTTCGGCCGGGTTTTTCCCACTGAATCCGACACCCAGGCTGTACATCGCGGCAGCGTTGCCGGCGTCGGCGGCGTGCCGCCACCAGGTTTCGGCTTCGGCGATGTTGCCCTGCCGCACCAGCCCTTCCGCCTTGGCGAGCATCGCGTTGCCGACGTCGGCCGCACGTCCACGCCAGATTTCGGCGTCGGCGGTTCTCCCTCGTCGGCCGAGCAGATCGCCGAGGCTGCGCATGGCGTTCAAATCCCCCGCTCGGGCAGCACGTTCCAAGCTTTCGATCTCGGCGTCCTCGTCGAGATCCTCGGTCACCGCGAGTACCGGGTCGCGCGGACGTCCGAACAGGCGCAGCTCGCCGGCGATATCGATACCACGGCGGTGCGGGCGGGGATGCCCGTCCCGGTGCAGGCACCGGTCGGTTTCCCGGTACAGCTCGTCGAGGGTGCCACCGGTGGTGGCAGCGGCGAGCAGCGCGGCGGTGAACGCGGTGTTGCGCCGACCGGCCGGAGCGAACGACGGTTCGTTCGCCGAGCACGACGCGATCGTGTAGGTCCCGCGGATATCGGTCTGCCCGGCGACCAGGCTGGGCAGGTCGGCCATGGCTTCGAAGGCGCGGCCGGCGAAGCAGCAGTCCAGGATCAGGATCCGGGCGCGGGCGCCGCTGTCGAGGATCTCCTCGCGCAGAACCTCGAACGGCACCGTGGTCCACCGGATCCGATCAGGGTCACTGCTGGTCACGGTGAGGTGCAGGCGCCCTCGGCGGTCGAGCAGCCCGTGACCGGTGTAGTACACCAACAGCACCTCGACCGCCTCCCGCGCGGCCCGACCGACGACATCGCCGACATCGACGGCCCGACCGGAATCGACCACCGTCGCGCACTGTTCGGTGGTGAATGCCGCTCCCGGCCTGGTGAGGATCTCGGCGAGGTCGGCGACGTTCGCCGCGGCGCCGGGGATCGAAGCCAGGCGGTGGTGGTCGTAGCGTGCGGTACCGATCAACACCGCACGAGAATCGCCCGGGCCCTCGGATCCGGTCATTGCGCGGCGCCGCCCGGTGGTTCGAGGAGGCTCCGCAATTCACGCAGCACCTCCTCGGGATCGACGCGGGCACCGTCGAACTCGACGGTGGTATCACCACGGGTGAAGGTGAGTTTCACGTCGGAGCGACGATGGGTCACCCAGGCCGTCAACGACCTCACCAGCGCCGACGCGACCCCGCCCGCGCCGAGCGCCACCCCGATCGCCTCGTACACACCGCCGGACATCTGCCCCGCCCCGGCTCCCGCAGCCACCGGCCGTACCCGGCCGCGCAGGACGTCATCGTGACCGAACCAGTCCAGCAGTGCGAGCACTTCGTCCGGGCCACCCTCGACCCCGATCGTCAACTCTGAATTCCCCTCCGACACAAGGGACATCCTGCCTCAGTGCCGCGCTCGGTTCACCTCGACGTCGGATACCAGCGGTTCTCGGGCGGCAGCGAGCATCGAGCCCCGGCGGATCGATGCCGCAGGCGGACACAGGGACTCCGCGTCAACCGGGAGCCCCGCGGCCGGCTTCGATGTCGTCGAGCAGCCGTTGCAGGAAGCGCCGGGGCGGCACGCCGGGGTCTTCGGGTGCGCTGTGGAGGGTTTCGGCGATGGCGGCGAGGGCCGGGCCGGCGCTGTCGACGGCGAATCGGACCAGTCCGGTGTCGGCGCAGCGGGCCAGCGCGGGGGTGAGTTGGGCCAGGGCGGCCACGGTCGCGCCGGCGGCGGCCAGGCAGCCTCCGTAGAGCAGTTGCGCCTGCAATATCGCGCGGGGGCGGTGTTGTTCGCTGATCTTGTGGAACAGGTTTTCGGCGGCGTCGACGGCCTGCTCGGTGGCGGTCGGTGATCGTTGTGCGAGCAGGATGCGGATCGCGGAGTCGTGATCGAGTTCGGCGGTGGTGGCGCGGATGTGGTCGGGCTGGCGCTGGTAGGGACCGAGACGGTCGAGGCGGCGGCGCTCGTCCTGGGTGACGGGCAGGCCCAGCCGGATGCGCTCGTTGAGCATGCGAGCGGACAGCCGTGGCAGTGCCAGCCGGTGCGCGACGCGATGACCCCTGTCCAGGCATTGCTGCGCGGCCGGCATGTCACCACGCAGGCCGGCGAGCCGGGCGGAGGTTCCGTACGCGGCCAGCATCACTTCGACGTTGGCGGCCTCGATGTCCTCACCGGCCGGGATCAGTTCGTCGGCTTCGGCGAATTGTCCTGTGTGATACAGCAGTTCGGCCAGGTGCGCGGCCGGCAGGATCCGGATCGGCCGGGCGCGGGGCCCGGCTTCGAAGGTCAGCGTCATCGAGTGCCGCAGAATCGCTTCGGCGGTTTCGATGTCGAGTTGCTCGAACGCGGCCATGGCGGCCATCGTGTCCATGACGTTGTCGAGTACCACGAGAAACGACCGGCTCTCGCCGCGGTGCGGGGCCGCCCATTCGTACCATCGGCGGGTCTCGTCGAAGTCGAAGCGGAAGAACGCCGTGGTGGCCGCCGCACGAGCCCCGATCTGTGCCAGGTACGAGTCGGCCGGTCGCACCAGCCGTTGCCGGGCCGCCGGCGACAGCTCGTCGAAGTGATCGGATTGGAGCATGTGGGCGAGTTTCAGGATCTCGGCTTCGAACGCCAGATCGTCGCTGCCCTCATCGGCCGGTCGCGCGGCGATGATCGCTTCGGCCCGGCCGCGGGCAGCACGGGCGGCGTCGAGGTGGAACAGCGACATCTGCGCCCACGCGAGGTCGATCTGCAGTCGTGCGTCGGCCTCGGCGAGGGATCGGGGCAGTTTGTCGGCCAGGGCGAGCAGCATCGCCATGCGTCCCTGGGCCAGCAGGTCGTCGGCGTGATCGGCCACCAGGGCCACAGCGCGCTCGGGTTCGCCGGCGGCGAGAGCGTGGTCGACGGCCTCGGCCGCCATCGCATGATCGGCGAACCAGGACGAGGCGACGGCATGCAGGCGTTGCGGCAGGTCCGGGTCAACCCTGGCCAGCCGTTGCCGGAGGAACCCGGCGAACAGGTTGTGGTAGCGGAACCACCGCCGTTCGTCGTCGATGCTGCGCAGGAACAGATCACGCTGGACGATCTGCTCGAGCACGTCCTGCGCCGGCGATGTCGCGGTGAGCGCCTCGGCGAGATCCGCGCAGACCTTGTCGGTGACGGCGGTACTCATCATGAATCCGAGCAGGTCCGGTTCGAGATGGTCGATGACGCTCTCCATCAGATACTCGCCGATGGTGTGATGGCCGGCGATACGGTCGATGTGCACGGCGGGGTCCCGTTGCGCGCGCAGCGACAGCGACGCCAGTTGCAGCGCCGCGGCCCAGCCCTCGGTCACCGCGCGCAGCTGATCCACCTGTGCCCGGGCCAGCGGCAGGCCGCCGATGTCGAGCAGCAGGCATTCCGCCTCGGAATTGTCGAAACGCAGTGCGTTCTCGTCGATTTCGACCAGTTCGTCGCGAACTCGCATATGGGCCAGCGGAAGTCCGGTCGATGAGCGACTCAGGACGATCAGGCGCAGGTGCGGGCAGGCGTTGTCGAGCAGGAATCGCATCGCCTCGCGTATCGCGCCACTGTGTATGCGATGCCAGCCGTCGAGGACGACCGCGACGGTCCGGCCACCCTCGTGGACTTCGTTGATGAGCCTGGTGAGGACCCGGTCGGCGCTGTCGTCGATCCCCTCATCCAGCGCCTGCGTGAGTTCACCGCTCAGATCGGGCCTGACCTGGACTACAGCCTCCACCAAGCGGGTGAGGAACCAGGCCGGACTGTTGTCGTCGGCCACCAGGGTCAACCAGGCCACCGGGATACCGTCGCCGGCCAATTCGGCGGCCCATTGGGCGGCCAGGGTGCTCTTGCCGTACCCGGGTGGAGCGTGGATCAACACCAGCCGCCGGGGCTGACCGTCACGCAGCATCCGCAACAGCCGCGGGCGGTCGACCAGCCGACCGGACGCGACCGGAGGCAGGAAACGCGTTATCGGCGTCACCGGTGGACGGAGTCGGCGGCGCACCACCGGCTCCGTGGCCCCGGCCGGCACGGTCGCCTCCACCGGATCGACCGGAAGTCCCAGGCAGAACTGGACGTTGTGCAGTCGCGCGACGAATTCGCGGGCGGTGGCGGGCCGATCCTCGGGCCGGTACTCGATCGCCGCTTCGACCACCGAGCACAGCGGCGCCGGCACACCGATGGCACGGAGATCCGGAACCGGTTCGATACCGACGCGGGTGAATTGCCCGACCAATGACCGCCCCTGTTTGCGGGTGCAGGCGGCATGCCCGGTGAGCGCGGTGAACAGGGTCGAACCGAGCCCGTAGACGTCCGAGACCGCAGTCGCCGAGCTGCCCTGAAGAACCTCCGGCGAGATATGCGCGGGCGGACCGGTGATGATGCCGTCCGGGGCCGTCAGACCGGCATACATCTCGCCCAGGCCGAAATGCGCCAATTGCGGCTCACCGAAGTCACTGATGAGGGTGGTGGTCGGATTGACATCACCGTGGACGACCCCCGTGGCATGCCCGGCAGCCAGGGCACCGGCGAGTTTGACCCCTATCGACAGCACGTCCGGCCACGGCAGCGCACCGTCGCGATGAATCCACTGCTCCAGCGAGCCTCGGCGATAGAACGGTGTGACCAGGAACGGAAACCCGGACTCCGTGACACCGACCCGCAGAACCGGCGCGATATTGGGATGCGTCGACAGCGTCGTCGTCATCCGCTGGTTCCGTAGGAAACGTCCTCGCCGCTGGTCATCGAGGGCCGCGACGATCACCTTGACCGCCACCGATCGGCGCAGCGGCTGTTCCAGGCACCGGTACACCGGCCCGAACCCATCGCGCCTGATCTGCTCAGGATCCTCGAATCCAGCAGCCAGCAACTCCGAGGCGATGCCGTCGCCGGATATCGGCCGAGGTCTCATGACGCGCTCCGATGGGCAACGTAATCGAGTCACACGGATTTGATCGGACGCACTTCGACGCACACTGCTGCCGACCGGCAGCAACGAACCCAACCAGTCTAACCAGCAAAATTTGCACCTGCCATCCGCGGCGAACGCATGCACCCAACTGCTCGACCCCGACCCGGATCCGCGGAGATCTGTTCACCGGCCGCACCTGGCGCAAGGCCCTGCTCACCATCGGCGACGATGCCGGCATCTCCGCGGTCGCGCTGGCGGACCACGCCGGGCACACCGAGGCCTCGATGACCCAGAACACCTACATGGGACGCAAGCGTGTCCGCTACCGAGTAGCAGCCGCCATCGACGCTGCCTACGCAGGTAGGGAAGCTGGTTCGATCCTCGGGGAGTCGCTGGAGATAGCGGTCCCTTTCCGACAACCTTGCCATGAAAACGGCTCAGGCCAGAAGGTTGATCAACCTTCTGGCCTGAGCCGGTAGTAGGGGTAACCGGACGGTACTTGAAACAGTGGGAACCGGACTGGCTGGCCAAGGTGATCAGCAAGATCGAGGCTACGACCACCCGCCGGCCTTCGCCGGTAGACAGCAGCACAGTCCAACCACGACGGCTGGATCGGCGGTTGTCACCTGCGACGATCGCTGAAGTAGCCGCAGCCTACGGAGCTGGAGATCGCGGCTTGAGCCCGTGTCCACCGAAACGGGGACACTCCAGGCCGCCGAAGGACTCGACGGATTACGGTCGTGACTGCGGCGGACAATCGGCTTCATGGCACGGTATTTGGTTGCATGGCTGCAGGGTTGTGGTGCCTGTGGCCGCGAGTTCCGCGAGGCTGAAGTCAAGATTCGAGTGCACAGCGACAGAGACGAGGCAGCAGCCGTCAACGCCGCCGGCGAGGCTCTTCGTGCTATGGCGGACGCTGAGGGTTGGTTCTTACCGACGAATATCGACCTGAGCGACGAAACTGAAACGCGGTGCCCTGACTGCAATCGCGCGCGACGGGCCAGCGAGCCGACTACGGTGTACCTGATGCAGTCGGAACGTCGTTGGGCGCTCAAAGTTGGTATCGCCGGCACGACGTCGACGCGACTGCAGTCCCACCGTCGCCGCGGGTGGCGATTGGCCGAAGTGAACGGCAGGCGC
This sequence comes from Nocardia sp. BMG111209, assembly GCF_000381925.1. Taxonomy (NCBI): domain Bacteria; kingdom Bacillati; phylum Actinomycetota; class Actinomycetes; order Mycobacteriales; family Nocardiaceae; genus Nocardia; species Nocardia sp. BMG111209. The sequence continues at coordinate 1,240,383 of NZ_KB907308.1, read as the reverse complement.
TGCCTCTGGGTGTTGCGGCGAACCGATGCTCGCGTCGTCGAGCGCGCCATCATCGAGCGCTGGCGGAGGGCAGGTGTGCCGATGGCCAATGCATGCATCGTCTCAGCCGAGAACGGGTACACGGAGACAGCAAGCCTCACCGTCGACGCGGATTTACTCAAGACCACAGTCGGATGGCTCGATGAACTCGCTCAAGGACGGCTGCTGGATCAGGCTTGACCGAGTGTGAAGCCTCGGTAGGTTTGCTCCCCGCACGTGCGGGGATGAGCCGAACTTCCGGAACGGCCAGGCGATCACGTAACTGTGTCCCCGCCCGCGTGGTGATGAGCCCGGAGAAATACGGCGTATTTGCGGTGTGGGTCCGGAGGGTGTTCCTCGTGTATGCGTGGATGTGTCTCGCGGGCCGGTACCCAGTGCGGTCAAGGTCGTACTCCCACAGCCATTCTCGCAGGGTCAGTACGTCACGGCAGCTGCGGTGGCCGAGATGAGGAGCATTGCGATGGCGAGCAGCAGAAGCCATGTGGCTGTCCGGAATCGGCGGTAGCGGTAGGAATGGAGCTGGGAGACACGCCACAACTCGTCGAGTGCTCCACGGAGTTGCTGTTCAGGGGAGAGATCCACCACTGCCGTCCGGAAGTCCTCGAAGGTCGTCCAGGTCCGGCTGATCCGGGACAGGCTGTAGACGGTCGAGGCTGGCGTGCGTGGCTGGGTGAACCGGCGTTCGGTGCTCCGCAGCATGACCAGCGCCTGCGCGGCGTAGACGACCGATCCGCCGACCAGGACGAGCGCGCCGATTGCAGGCAGGAACACCCAGAGGCTCAGTGGCTCCGTCTTTTTCAGGGAGAAAGCCAGTGCGGTCCCGGCGACGACGAGTGTGTTGGCGCTGAGCACCGTGCCGGCGCGGACGGAGATCGCAGTCCGCTGCGCGTCCTCTCGCATCAGGTGCCAGTGCACGATGTCCAGGCTCGGGCCGGGGCGCCGGGCTTCGTCTCTGCCTGTGGTCACGACTACGACTGTCACCGAACTCCGCGGATCCCTCGATGGTGTCGGCAAAACCAGCAGCGCCGGTCTGGTCCGCGGGTCGAGCGATCCCGACGAGTGTTCATGACGTGATGCTCGTTCACGGTTCGCCGACGATCTCGTCCAGTGCATCGCGAGCAGTGCTGACGAACTTTTTTTGGGTGGTCATGAAGGACTGGCCGGTCATGTCAACTGTATTGCTGTCCTCGGCCAGATCGGCAATGGCGGCCGATTGAGCCTCTGCGTACTGCCGGACCGCGGCGACCAAGGCGCCGAAGTGCTCAATCAGGTGCTGTGCGACCTCGGCGACATCGGCCGGGCCTTCGAGGGCGACCATGTAGAGGATCTGCTCGCAGTCCTTGAACAGGCGGCGGATCTCGGTCAGACGAGCGTCGTCCACTGGCATCGGCGGCGCGCCGGCGCGCAGTTCGCGGAAATACTGTTGGTTGGCTCGGTCCGCGGCACTCAGTGCGGTGAGTAGCTCGAGGTAGGCAGCCTGACGGCGTTCTCGGCGCCACCTCAGGTGTTCCAGCCGTAACTCGCGCAGCTGGGCATCCTTCTGCATGAGTTCCTGTCGCACCTGCTGACGCTCCAACACACCCTGACGGCGTCCTTCGGATCTGGCCGCGAAGAACGCCGACAGCGCAGCACCAAGGGCTGTTCCTAATACGCCCACAGCGGCGACGAAGACGCTGATCATTCCGCACATCCCCCGTTCGAGCGGTTCTCACATCGTAGGTTGGATGGTGCTACTTCGGATGCGAATCATGTTGTCGGCAAGAGGGATCCGAAGGGCGTGCATCGGCGAATTCTCAAGCATGGACACCTTGCCAGGATCGACGTGGCCGTCGAGCACCCCCGGGAACAATGTGCCGATGTAGGCACGGGCGGGGGCGATCCCGCCGGTGAGGGTGATGTTGCGGGTGAACAGACTGGCGAATCCGGCCGGTGCGTTCTCCTACTGCGGCGCGCCGACACGGCTGATCACCCCGCCGGTGCGGACCACGCCGACGGCCTGCTCGTAGGCGGGCTTGTGACCGTCGGCCTCCAGCACCACCGGGGTAGCGTCCCCGCCGGTCAGCTCGGTGCTGCGGCGATCCCTTCCTCGCCGCGTTCGGCGACCACCTCGGTGGCGCCGAACTCGCGGCCCAGATCGGTGCGGTCCTTGTGGCGGCCCATCACGATGATCCGCTCGGCGCCGAGCTGTGCAGCGGACAGCACCGCCAGCAGGCCCACCGCACCGTCACCGCCGTGCCCGCGGTCACACCGCCAGTCACCGCGGCGTGGTAGCCGGTGGCGTACACATCCGACAGGGTGAGCAGCGACGGCAGCAGGGAGAGTCTTCGGTGACCGGGACGGGGACCAGGGTGCCGTCGGCCTGCGGAACCCGCATCGCCTCGGCCTGGCCACCGCCGACACCGTCGGCGTCCCACATCCCGCCGTGCCGGCACGAGGTCTGCAATCCTTCGCGGCAGAAATCGCAGGTACCGTCCGACCAGACGAACGGCGCGATCACCACGTCACCCTTCTTCACGGTGGTCACCGCGGTGCTGATGTCCTCCACCACCCCGAGGAACTCGTGCCTCATCGACTTTCCGGCCTCGGTCGGCGCCATGGAGTGGTAGGGGTGCAGGTCCGAGCCGCAGATGCAGCCGGCGGCCACTCGCACCAGGGCATCGGCCGGTTGACGGATCACCGGGTCGGGAACGTCGATGACGCGGACATCTCCGGGTCCGTACATATAGGTCGCGCGCATGGAAAGTCCTTCCTGAACGAGGTCGGGTGGAATCGCATCGAGCCCCCTTCACATCACCGACCGTTTGCTGTCGCGGTGTCGAGTTCGAATACAGCGCGGATTCGGCGGCGGTGGGAGTGGTGGACGTTCCGAGTAATCGCGGTACCTCCCTGCCCTGCCGCGATCCAGCCTACGGTGGAGGACATGGATGACCAGCGTGCCCAGGTGCGGGAATTCCTCACCTCGGGGCAAGCCCGGCTTACCCTCGGACGCGCCGGACTTCCCGCCTACAGCGGTAACCGGCGTGTGAAAGGGCTCCGCCGGGAGGAAGTTGCCCTTCCCGCAGGGGTGAGATGTCGGTTACACACTCTTCGGAGGCTCCTCATGGTACGCGCACAAAGACGCCACCCTTGCCCTACATCTACCCCGAACTATGCGTTGTCTGTGACTTCGGTTCCGGCGTGGAGAGGTCTTCACGGAAACACTTCGCTGTACGATATTCATGCAGTCACAGCAATCTAAAAGTCAATTCAACACTGATCCGCGCATAGCAAAGGATCGTCCGACGAAGTAGGTATAGCATTGTTCGAAAAGGCTCTCGGCGCGAGTGAAATTCGATGTGCGCTCCAGCGATTGAACCTGAATTCGGCTGAACTATTCGGCGTTATGGAGCGCATCGAGAGTCGTACTTTAGGCTTGGTCCTTTATGGAAGTCGCGCTCGGCGCGACTACTTACCTTCGTCGGACTTCGACCTTCTTCGATACACCAACTCCTGCAGTTCACCGACCTTCAAGATTGGTCGTGCATCTGTTAGTCATATACTCGCCAACAGCTGGAAAGCGCCACTGCAACACTATTCGGCACTCACCTCCGGCGCGACGGTAAAGTGCTGGCCGAGCGCGATAACAATCTCACCAGAATACTGGAGGCATTGGAGCCCGCCGATCCAGATCAATTACTCGATCGCGTCAAAGGGTATTCAACAATACTCTCCCAGTCTACCGCTGAAAAAGAGTTGCATTGCTCGGGAATGGTGCGATTGGCGAGATACCTGCTCCGAACGGCCATCTATGCTCTGTCTATGAAGAGCGGTGATTCGTGCTTTTCTGTGCGTCAGCTTGCCGACCGTTTTAATGATCCACGATTGGCGACGCTACTGGCATCAGATCCCGTTGTAACCGGCAACCCGACAATGGATCTTCTTGCCGAGCTAATCGGCAGGATAGAGGCAATCTTTGGCCCACTTTCCGTACCTGAATATCCATCGCTAGAAGCGCTCTCGATCGCACGCTGGGAAGATGATCGAAATCTCGCAGCTCTTGCGATACGCGCCTCACAGGATGAGGATAGCGAGGACGAAAACATAGCCTACTCCGAACTGCCGAAGGTGCTACTGTGACTGAACGATTTGCGGTAATAGGTGACATTCACGGAAATAGCGCCGCACTGCGCGGAGTGCTGCGATTGTTAGAGGACTGGAGCGGCACTATTGTTTTTACTGGCGACTACGTGAACCGCGGGCCAGACAGTTCTGGAGTTATCGAGATGCTGATTTCGCTATCGCGTAATCGTCCGGATGCAATTTTTTTGGCTGGCAACCATGATACTGTGCTTCGGAGCGCTATTCAGTCAGGCTCTATATCGCAACTGTTGAACATTGGTGGTGCTCCAACGATTAAATCCTACGTCAAAGTCCCTGGGGCAGATGTTGCAGGCCAACTCCAAGAATCTGTTCCATTCGAGCATTTGGCCTTCTTGAACTCGCTTCGGCCGTGGTATGTGAGTGCTGATGGGCTTGCAGTAACTCATAGCCCTGGCGATAACTTGCCAGATCAAATCAATGTCCGATACCGAATCTTTGGCCATGTACCGAACAAGAACTTGTTGCCTAGAGTCGAAGTCGATTGGGCGGGGATCGACACAGGCTGCGGCACTATGGAGTCGGGCCGATTGACTTGCCTTTTTTGGCCATCGCTGAAAGTGACTCAGGTTGATGGATCTGGAAATCAAGTCATATCGCAAACTTCTGCTGTTCCTCGATTTTGGCCAGTAGAGTAGAATTCTCAATTGCCGTCGCAAGCTCCTTGGCTCTTCTGAGGCTGTCTCGTGCCTCATCTCTACGACCGGACTTTATCAAGGACTCGGCGAGGCTGATTCTCGCCCACGCTTCTGCGGTTACGTGTCCCGACGTGTTGCACTCTTCAGCACATTCAGTCAGAATCTCGATCGCTTGTTCAAAATCGCCACTCGCGGACACAATGCGCGCGATCAACTGTCGCGAACGGTTCTTTCCTTCGATATTCGACGCTGCGGTATTGTTCTCCAAAGATTGCTGGGCAAGAAGTCGAGCTTCGAACAGACTTCCCCGCTCCAGTACTACTCCTGCGAGTTGATGCTGTGCTAGCGCGATATTTGTCGGGCGACCCGTACTAAGATTGACTTCCAGTGCGTTCCGAAAACTCGCTTCAGCACTGCCCATATCTCGCATGGCTAACTGAATCTCTCCCAATGCGGAAAATACTGCCGCTGACTCAGAGCGATCTTCCGGAGTCAGCAACGTCCGAGCTTCGTTACACTTTTCAAGTGCCGAATTCAGATCACCCAGACGGGTTTCTAGCCGCGCGATGTTCAGAAGCGAATGCACTCGCTCAAGTCGGCTACCGACCTGCTCTCGGATACGAAAAGCGGCCTGGAACCGTTTTTTTGCGCCGTCGATATCACCAAGGCGATCAATAGTGTGCGCCAAGTTATCGAGCGCATATGCTCGCGCTTTGAGTTGCCCCTCTGAATCGCCACTGGCGGCCTCTACCGCTTCCCTCAAGGCGTAGCTGGAGTCACGGAACTTCCCCATCTTCCGCTGCGTGATTCCGATACTGGACATTACTCGAGATCGAGTGATTGCGTATTTGTCACAATCATCTCGATCTGCCAATAATTCTATTATCCGGTAGCCCACTTCTATTGATGCACTGGAATCGCCAATTCTCCTTAGGAATTTTGCATAGCTCTCCAGGGCGGCAATGTCGTTTGTAACGATTGCACTTTGAAAGGTGGCTTTAGCTTGAGCTATTAATCCTTGCGCCAGGTATCGTTCCGCCCGTTCCGTAAGATCGCTAACGTCGATGCTACGGTTAGAATCGGCATCTTCCGCCTGATTCTCGCGCCGGCTAGAGTTCGGGTCAACTGATGTGGGTGGCTTACAGCGTGCTTCGACGAGGTGTCGCCTCAGTGCTTTATAAACGTCATCTTGGCTAGAAGTCGGTTTTATGATAGAGAAATGATCACCAGGCAAGATGCCGGTATTTTCCGGTGGGAAGCCGTCGCGCGCAGATGAAGTGGAAACTATGCCGCCGCTAGCGCCAGCATACAGAAATATTGGGATGTGCAAAGATTTAGGATCACTCGAGTCGGCATAGATAATATTTCTTTGCACGATTGTACGTGCTTCTATAACTTCCCGGTTCAATGGGCGAAGTGAACGCTCATGCGGTTGTCTCCAGAATCTGGCCGACTTTCTAAAGGTGATGAAGAATTCCGAGCCAGCGTTCGGGCAGGCGAACATAATAATAGTCGCGATATTTTCGAGCTCGTGCCTCAGACCTCTCTGAATGCTTCTAGACAAGAATCTTTGCGTAATCAGCCCTCCTTGGCTATGGCAGACAATCGCGATCCTCGATGGCGACGAGACCTGATTCTTAATGAACGTTGCAAGCCCGTCGGCTGCATCATCGAAGGTGGGCACCGATCGAAATGGATTTATCGACACCTTGGGAGTCGGGTACTCGTAGCGAAGAACATCGATGTCGCGCATGCTTTCGTCCTCGTTGACCAACCGGACAAGGCTGTCCCATGTTGCGCCTGACGAGAACAGGCCATGTACAAAGATGACTGCGAGTCGAACACTCATTTGATGATCATAGATCCCACCTAACCGGGGCGTATCCGACCCCTTTGCTGAGACCGTTTCTCACATCGTGGATCTGGCTTGATCGACTTCTTGAAGCATCTGAGTGCTCCCGTGAGGCTCAAGAAGCCGTGGGCTCAAGCTGGGCGACCTCGTTGTTCGATGGCAAGTCCTGAAGGGGCGCGGCAGTCCGTGTGCCAACGGTATCGAATGCTTGGCTACCGATTCCTTGCCTGCTGGTGTCGGGTTGGTTCAGTAGGCTTCCTGACCGGTCTATGGGCCTGGCCTGACACGGCAGGCTGGGGGTTATCGGTCGCGGGAGTCCTCGACCCAGCTCGGAGTGAGCATCGACTACTACGTGCGCCTGGAACGCGGCAACCTCGCGGGCGTCTCCGAATCAGTACTGGACAACCTCGCCCGAGCCTTGCAACTCGACGATGCCGAACGGGTGCACCTGTCTCGAATACTGGCTCGCCCGCTCGGTCACAACGAGCCGAGGGGTGACCGTGCCTGGCTGGCCGAGGCACTTGCGTTGAGTTCACCCACAGCCTGACGGTGACATGCGGAAGAAAACCGTCGAGCGGGGCGGTTCGATTTGAAGACTGAATCCCGCGGCTCTGCTCAGCGTCGAAGCACGCTCGGCCACTCGGACACGGTCCTGTGCACATCCGCCGAGCACTCCGAACATCTGATGCCGGCAACTCGCAGTCGGTGGAGAAACCGGGCAGTCTGATGGTGCTGTACGAATCGACTTAGTTCTCGAAGAACCAGCCTCGATTGTTCCGCTCTTCGTAGTAGTTGTTGTCCTCGTCCTCTCGTGAACGCTGACGTCGCACTCGATCGGCTTCCAGACTTCCGCGGTTTGCTTCTGCGAAAGTGGAAATCGCTTCCAGGCGAGAATCGGAGCGAATCTCGTGGATCGCGGCCTCGATTTTGAGCTCTAGGTCTTTTACTGCGGCTTTGTATGCGGCGAGGATCAGTTCTTCGTCTTCGACGGTTACTGACAGCAACTGGTTCTGGGCGTCGATGGTCACCCGGACTCCTCTGACCATGCCTACACCGCGGGCTTGTTCGAGCGCGTATTGAGCGCGTTGTACCTTGAGACCGAGTTCCTCTGAATCGTTTCGTTGCGGAAACATCTCTGGTCCTTCCCTGGCCTGATGTGGATCGCGGTCAGGCTGGGCGTTGAATCTCGGTAGGCTGCGGTGCCGTCGTGCCCTTGGCGGATTCCGGGAAACAGGGCGACCCCGCCGACAGGCTCAATGAGCCGTCGCCCTTTCCTGCGTCCTGCACGGCCAGGCTGTATCCGTCAGGAGTGACGGTGGAGGCCCGCCTCGCATCCGATTGCGGGGCGAGGCGGTATCCCTTGCCGGTCCACGTATCGCGGATCAATCCGAAGTAACGGGAGGTCTGCCCGTTCGGGACACCGACAACCCAGTACGCGATTTGAGCTTGCACCGGTCCGCTGGTATCGCCACTTCTGTCGTTGCACGGGACGGTAATGCTGGGATCGAGAGCGGTCAGATCGGTGTTGGCCGGTGTCAATGACAATCGCACGCCGGCCGGCAGGGCTTGCAGCGTCTCCGTGAAGTAGGCGATGATCTGGTCCCTGGCGACGGCCTCGGTCAGCGCTGTGGTCACATGTTCTCCCTTGCTGTCGCTGCATCCGATCAGCGGGCCGAGCACTGCCGTCGCGATACCCATGGCGACGAGTACCGATCGGGTGCGTGATCCGATCATGTTCATCTACTGCCTCTCACCGCTTGGTCGTCGTGTCCGGCGATGAGCTCGCCGATGGCGATCAGTGACTTGCTGTCATGATCCCAGTACTGACTGTGTGCCTTACCGTCGTAGCCCAACTCGTACCAGCGGGAGCTTCCCGGATCCGACTGGAACACACGCGCACCGAAGTCGGGGCCGGTGGGATCCTGGTTGAAATCACCCATGCCCGGCACGTATCGAGCGACCTGGCTGTCGGGGTACAGTGCCGGGATCGGATCGTTGGCGGCCTTCGTCGCGAAGATGTGTTTCGCCACCTGGTCGTGCGGCACACCAGTCAGATTGGCGTCATCCGCGCCGTCCAGGGTCGTACCCGGACTCGCCACGAGAACCATGGAGTCGGCATTCAGACTGTGCCCGTGCCCAGCCGCGTCACCGACCACGGTGGTGCCGTAGCTGTGCCCGAGAACAATGTTGTGTGAGGCCGGGCCATCGTGGGTGACTCGCAGCCCGTCCTGGAAGCGATCCAGTGCGGGCGCCGCGGTGTCGGCGTAGTGCTGCTGAGTGGCGTTGGGGAGGCTCTCGGGAGCGTCGTAGCCGTACCACGCGATGACCGAGGGGTCCTTCGCCCCGCTCTGGCGCGCCTGTCGTCGCATCGCGTCGACCCGGCCCATGTCGCCGCCCATTTGTGAGGGCCGGGAACCGGTTCCCGGAACATAGGTGGTGACCGAACCGGCGGTGTCGGGGTTACCCGCAGCGATAATGACATGTGGCCGCGCTCCGCTTTGCGTGTCGAGTTGCAGCAGATACCGATCGGAACCCTGCAGCGCTGCGCTCACCGTGGCCAGGTCTCCATCTTTGCCTTGCAGAGTGGGGTCGGCTCGGAGGGCTCGGTCGGCTTCGTCGTAGAGCTTGAGCCGGTTGTAGTGGTCGCGATCCACTGCCGGGATACCGTCCCGGTTTCCGAGATATTGGTCGTGCTGCCACAGTGCGTCCTTTTCCGCAGGTGTCAGCGTGTTCCAGAAGTCGTGCAGTTGTTGCGGATCGGTCGGCAACGCAGTCTTACCGTCGAGAATTACCTGGATCTCCGGGCGGGCTGCCGGTGCGTCCGGGGTCTTCTGATAGGTGTCGAGCTCCTGTAAGACGATGTTGATCGCCTGTACCGCCTTACCTTCGATATCGCTGAACTGTGCAAGAAGGCCCTTGATACGTGCCTGGAAGCTCGCCGCTTGAGCATCGAGAATCTGCTGGGCCAGCGGAGCGACGGCCGGCGTGTTCTGGCCGCTGACCTGGATCGGTACCCTGGGCGCGGTCACGTTGCCATCATCGTCGACGGTCATGCCTGCCGCCGGAACATCGGTATCCACAATGGCGGTGAGCGCGCTGCGGCACCCCGCCAGCTGACTCCCATACGTATCGAAAGCATCGGCCAAATCCACAACAGTGGAGCTGAGGTGATTACTGGCCAGTTCGTGAGAAAGGGATCGAGCTGCTGCGGCGGTCGCCGCCTCTCCCTTCCATTTGTCCATGCTGGAATCCACGAAATGATTCATATTCTGAACCAGATTCGAAACGCGATTGGTTTTCGTCGTCAGATCGCCGGCGAAGGTGGTCATGGAGTGAGGGTCGCAGCCGCGAACATAGCTGATTGTTGTCACTGAAGCATATCCCCGTGAACATATCTGCGGAATTGGTCGGCGAGAGCTTGCTCGACTCCGTCGTAAGTCTTGGCCGCGGTCTTCGTAGCGTCACTCATCTGCCGATACTTGCCACCGATGAATGCGAACGCCTTCGTCACCGCATCGCTAGCTGTCGCTGATATCGCTTGTATCGGTGAATTGGGCATCACAACTGCGGCGGTGATTTTCGTCTCCATCACTCCACTCGACTCTTGATCGAGTATCCCTGCAAGTTGTTGCAAGACTTCGAGATCCGCCTTGAGTATGTCGCCCATGAACTTCCCCTTTGGCGAATGTGGCTGGTGCACATCCACTTTTCGTGACTCTAGCATGAATGTGCACTGCACCGCCCCGTGGCCGAGTGCCTGCGACGGGACCAAAGATCCACCCGCGCAACGAGACTCGGGCGATGAACTGATGATGCCTCGACGGACGAGTCGGCGGCGCCGACGTGGCCTTCCCTCTCGAACGAGCTGGCGATTGCCTGTTGCGCCGCAGTCTCCTGGCCCTGATCGTCGAATGGACGAGGGCATCAGGGGACGCAGCCTTGGTGGTCGGCATGGGGTGCCGGTGGTGGGCTGGCGTCACGCTACGCCGGTGGCGGGGGTGGTCAAGCCGCGAAGAGCGTGCGGCTTGACCACCCTGTCCGCTCGCCGGCGTTGCCGCGGTGACGCCCGCCACCGGCCACCCCGCTGCCGTACCCACTGGCAGCGGTCACTGTCCCTGACTTCCCGGGGCCGGGTCTGGTGTGGGTGTTCTGTTCCTGCGCAGCAGGTTTCGAAGCAGCGTGGCGCGGTTCGTTCCTGAACCCGGCTGGCTGTGTCTTTCAGTTCTCGTCGATCAGCCCGTCTCGTCCGAGGCGGGCTTTGTCGTTCCGTGAAGGACGTTCGGATGTCTGATTCCGGTGAGGACCGTTCGGCGTGGGTCAGGTTTCGGGGCGCGATGCAGGCGTTTCCGGAGGCCCGGTTGGCCCATGCTCGCGCGGAGGGTTATGGGCGGGCGTGGCAGGACGTTCTCGGTGCGCCCGACGACGCACAGGTGCGGAAATTCGCGCGTGCTTACGCGATCGAGGTTGCGGAATTCTATTCCAGCGCAGTCGATGTCATGCCGGAGGTGCCCGACGCATGGCATCGGTGGCGGGCGCAGGGCGCCATCGACTCTCCGGGCCCGGACGCCGGCTCGGTCGGGCCCGTGCCGGGGGACCGGCAATTGTCCAAGCCGGGGACGTGGGCGTATGCGTCGTGTCTCGAGGCGATCGGGTACGCGCGCGGCTGGTGCGATGCGGCGGGTGTGGGTTCCGGGGATGCGGTCGCGTTCGGCGAGCGTTATCGCGGGCTGGTCGCGGCGGGTGGTTCGCGGCCGGCGATCCACGACGCGTGGGAGCGGTGGTGCGCCGACCGCGCGGCCGGGATCTGTTCTCGGGCTTCAGTTTCCGATGCGGGGGAGGAGGTAGGTCGTGGCTGAACACTCGGTGGGTTTGCGGGGTTCGGCGGCGTTGCTGGCGGCGATTCCGGCGTTGCTGGGCTTTTATCCGGCGGACTCGATAGTGGTGGTGATGCTGGACCAGGAGGGTGACAGCATGACTGTTGGTGCAGTGGCTCGATGTGATCTGCCTGCCGATGCGGATCGGACCGAGGCGCTGTATGCCGCGATCGCCGCGATGTGCCGCCGGAAACGAGTCCGTGCCGTGGTTCTGGTCCTCATCGACAGCGCGGCGCAGCCGCCGACGATGCCCGCTGCCGGTGCCACTGGACGGCAGCATCGCCAGCTGGCGTCCGGGCTCGAGCGCGCGCTGGGCTCGGACGGTCCGGAAGTGTTGAATGTGTTCGTCATCAACGCGATCCGGCATCTGTCGCCGTGGTGGAGTCTGTCCGATCCTCGGCAGCGCGGGCTGCTCGACGATCCGGCTGCTGCGGAGATGACGGCGGTGCGTGTCTACACCGGCGAGCAGATATTCCTGTGTCGAGACCACGTCGCCACTCTGCTGATACCGGACCCTGCCCGGAGCGAGGAGATCCGGAATCTGTTGCCCGCCATCGAAACCGGTGTGCATGAGAAGTGGATTGCCGGCGGCGGGCCCGAGGATCCCACGGTCTACCGGCGGGCTGCGATTCGTGAGATCCTCGCGGCGATCGACACGCTGAACACCGGCAGGGAGATCACCTCACGGCAGATCGCGCGGGGCGCGATATTTCTGCGGGACAGGGCGATTCGGGATTGCCTGTTCACCTTCGGTGGTGGGGTGCGGGCGGAGGCGGCGCGCCGGTGGTGGATTCTTCTGACCCGGACCGTGCCGGGGGCGGATCGGGCCGAGGTTGCGGTGTAATTGGCCTACAGTACCTACCTCGCCGGCAACGGACCGCTCGTCGGCGAAGCGCTGCGCGCGGCCCTGTCCGCGGCCCCGGACCATGAGATGGTCGTTTGCTGGATACAGCACCGCGGTGCCGCCGAGCGATCTGCGTCGGCTCTGCGACAACGGCGCCCGCATTCTGCTGGCGCTCGACCTCGGCGAAGACCTCGACTAGCGCACCAGCCACAGCCGATTCGGCGGCTGTCCGGATCGCCCGTTCGATCGGGGCACCTGCAACCAATCCTGTTTTCGAGAAACGAGTTTCACCCATTCGAAGGAGATTTCTCATGTCCGTGTCCACGGCTGTCCGGCATGCCGATCTGCAGGATCTGGTGGGTCTGCTGCAGCGGCAGCAGACAGCGAAAGTCGATGTGGTGCTGCCCGCGACCGCGGTCACCGCGCACGACAGCCTGCTCACCGTGTCGGGTGCCCTGCCGATCCTCGGCGAGGGCGGGGTTACTGACGTCGACGGTGCCTACCGGTTGACCGGGCCGGCGGAGTCTCAGCTGGCGGCCCGGCTGGAGATCCCGGGTCGCTATCTGCGCCGGCTGCGGTCCGATGATCGTCTCGACCTGTGGGACACCAACGTCAACGGCCTGCTGCACGGCCGCCCCGGCGCTCGTATTGCGGTGGGGGAGCAGCAGTTGCTGCTGTTGCGGTTGTTCACCTCGCCGGAGCCCGGCTGGCCGGGGATCGTGCGGGCGGTGCTGTCGCAGCGGTACGGGATCATCAATCACCTCGACGTTCTGACCGCGCATCCAGTGAAAAAGACGATCAAGATCACAGGCAAGGTCATCCGGGTCAAGGGCCAGGGCATGGTTCGCATCACCGTCGAGAACACCAAGAATGTCCATCGTGAGATCGCGTTGCCGGATGTGCTCGCGGCCAGGCTGATACGTCGGCAGCAGACTCGGCCCGGCAACGAGTTGGGCCTGATCTTCCCGTCGGAGGCCGGAACGATCATGGATCCGACCAATTTCAACGACCAGTGGCGACGGGTTCGTAAGGCCCTCGGATTCGACTTCGAGTTCGACATCACCAGCCACACCTGGCGCAAGACCCTGCTCACCATCGGCGACGACGCCGGCATCTCCGCGGTCGCGCTGGCCGACCATGCCGGGCACACCGAGGCCTCGATGACCCAGAACACCTACATGGGACGCAAGCGCGTCCGCTACCAGGTAGCAGCCGCCATCGACGCTGCCTACGCGACCACCGGGCCCGATTCGGCGGCGTCGGACGTCTCCTGACATAGCGGCGACTTTCCGGCCACTTGGCCACAAAAATGGCCCAGGCCAGAAGGTCGATCAACCTTCCGGCCTGGGCCGATAGTAGCGGGGACAGGATTTGAACCTGCGACCTCTGGGTTATGAGCCCAGCGAGCTACCGAGCTGCTCCACCCCGCGTTGGGTGAACACAACATTACACACGTCTTATCCGGGGATCCAAATCGCCAGATCAGGGATGGTTTTCGGGGAGTCGGCGACGATCTTGGCGGGGGTCAGGGGTGGGCCTGGAAGGCGGTGGCGACCGTGGCTGCGACCTCGTCCATATCGGCTCGCCCGGCCTCGCGGAGGACCGAGGTCATGTCGACCTCGGGGAGGCCGCAGGCGACGGCCCACTGCCAGGGTTCCAGGTCGCCGTCGACGTTGAGGGCGAAGCCGTGGCTGGTGACGTTGCGGCTCGCGCGCATGCCGATGGAGACGATCTTGCGGGCCGTGGTGGTGGTCCAGACGCCGGTCAGGAGTTCGGCGCCGGGTGGGGTGTCGCGGCGTTCGGCGGGGACGCCGAGGTGGCCGAGGGCGTCGATCAGGCGGTGTTCGACCTCACGGATGTAGTCGACCACGCCTTCGCCGGGGGCCAATCGCACGATCAGGTAGCCGACGAGCTGGCCCGGGCCGTGGTAGGTGAGTTGGCCGCCGCGGGTGGTTTCCAGGACCGGGATGCCGTGGGTGGGGTCGGGGAGGTGTTCGGCGGGGGTGCGGCGGCCGATCGTGTACACCTGCGGGTGGCTGAGCAGCCAGAGGGTGTCGGGGCGGGTGCCTTCCTGCCGCTCGGTCACCATGTCGGCCATTCGCTCCATCGCCTTGTCGTAGTCGACGAGTTCGTCGCGGAGCAGGGTCAACGGCCTGGACTTCATGAGTCGAGCGTACTCAGCGGGGTGTCGGCGCGAGCCGAGCGTCGATCGTGGGTCGGGGGCGGAAGCAGGAAGCCCAGGATCACGGCGGCGACGGGGATGAGGCACAGCACCGTCAGGACCGATTGCGGGCCTCGATGATCGGCGAGGACGCCCAGGACCGGTACGAACAGGCCGCCCGCGCTGACCGCCAGGCCCAGGGTGACGCCGGAGGCGGTGCCGGGACGGCCGGGCAGGTAGTCCTGGCCGAGTTTGACCAGCACGGCGAACGGGATGTTCACCGCGAGACCCGCCAGGACGGCCGCGGCCAGCGCCAGATGCTGTTCGGGGACCGCGCGCAGCAGGATCAGGGCCGGTACCGCGGCGATGCTGCCGATCTGGATCGTGCGCAGCATGCCCGCGCGGTCGGCGATGCGGCCGCCGAGCAGGGTGCCGAGGACGCCACCGACCAGGAACGCGGTCAGCGCGACCCCGCCGAATCCGCGGGACGCGCCCAGATGGCCGATCCAGTACAGGGCGATGAACGTGTTCATGCCGAACGCGATCACCGAACGCACCACCGCGATCGCGGTGAGCAGCAGGAACGGGGCCCAGCGGTCGCGGCCGCCGGTCTGCGCGGCCGGGCGGTGGGTCGCCGCGCGGCGTTGCTGGTAGCGCCACAGCACCGCGCCCATCAGGACCGCGGGCGGTATGAAACACGCGGTCGCGCCGACGCCGAGAGTGACCAGTGCGGGGGTCGCGAGGGCCGGCGCCAGGAAGAAGCCGAGGTTGCCGCCCACAGCGAACAGGCTCATGGCAGTGGCGCTGTCGCCGGCGTCGCGGCGGGCGTCGCGGCCCGCGGCCGGATGGAACGCGGCCACGCCGATGCCGGAGAGCAGCAACAGGATCCACGCCGCGGCGTAGCCGGGGGCCGGCCCCGCGAGTCCGGCGCCGACGCCGGCGGCGGTCAGCCCGGCGGGGGCCAGCCACAGGAGTGGGCGGCGGTCGGCGAGCAGACCCAGAATCGGTTGCGGCAGTGCGCTTCCCAGTGTCGCGGCGAGGGCGAGGCCGGAGGCGGCGGTATAGCTGTAGTGCCGTTCCAGCACGAAGAACGGGATGGCCGCGGGGACCAGGCCCTGGTAGAAATCGTCCACCGCATGGGCGAACACCCAGTACCGCATCCGGTGCCAGGCCGAATCTGCTTGTGCCGCACTGTGTTCGTCGATCACGCTCATCGCCGCGCTCCGCTCCGCTCGAATGGTCCGCTCCGAGCGTAGGGGGATCGAGGGTGGGCGGGCTTCCGATAATCTGTCAAGATATGTCGATGACCCGCCACAGTTCGCCGACGCCGACGGTGACCTACGAGCTGGCCGGGGGCGCGCAGATCGATCGGCATCGGCATCCGGGACCGCAGCTGGTCTATTCCAGTTCCGGCGCGGTCGAGGTGCGCACCGACGCGGGCGACTGGATCGCTCCCGCCGATCGGGCCATCTGGATCCCGGCCGGCTGCCGGCACGAGCACCGGTTCTACGGGCCAACCCGATTCCATTGTGTCGCTTTCGATTCCGGTCTCACGCCGGACCGGGACACGCCGGTGGTGCTGACGGTGACGCCGTTGATCCGGGAGCTGATCGTCGCCTGTTCGGCGGCGGACGAGTTGCCCGCGGCCGAGGCCGGACGGTTGCGGCGGGTGCTGCTCGATCGGTTGCGCCGTAGTCCGGAGCAGCTGCTGCGGTTACCGGCCGCGCGGGATTCGCGGCTGCGCCGGGCGTGCGCGCTGGTCGAGGACGATCTGACCGTGGCGTGGACGCTGGTCGAGCTGGGGCATCGGGTCGGCGCGGCCGAGCGCACGCTCAGCAGGCTGTTCCGCACCGAGCTGGCCCTGAGCTATCCGCAGTGGCGCACCCGGCTGCGGCTGCATCGCGCGACCCAGCTGCTGGCCGAGGGGGTGCCGGTCACCGTGGTCGCGCATCGGTGCGGGTGGGCGTCGGCCAGCGCGTTCATCGATGTGTATCGGCGCGTCCTCGGGCACACGCCGGGGACGTATCGTGCCGGACCGATGTGAGGACGATCCGCGAGGGTGCACAATCGGGTCGGGTAAGGAGTTGCACATGGAAACGATCGTCTCCGTCACCGGCGGCAAGATTCGCGGCGTCACCGACCGCGGGGTGAGCGCATTCCTCGGTGTCCCGTACGCGGCCGCGCCGGTGGGACCGGCCAGATTCGACCTGCCGCGCCCGGTCACCGAATGGTCCGGGGTGCGCGACGCCGTCACCTTCGGTCCCGGCTGCCTGCAATCGCGGTATCCGGCGCCGATCGAGGCGCTGATCGGCCACGACCCGATCCTCGGCGACGAATATCTGAACGTGAACGTGTGGACCCCGGAGCCGGGCGGGTCGGGCCTGCCGGTGCTGGTCTGGATCCACGGCGGCGCGTACGTGCGGGGCTCGAACGCGCTGCCGATCTACGACGGCGGCACCTTCGCCCGCGACGGCGTGGTCACGGTCGCCGTCAACTACCGGCTCGGCCTGTCCGGTTTCGCCGCGCTACCGGGCGCGCCGCTGAACCGGGGTATCCACGACCAGATCGCGGCGCTGCGCTGGGTGCAGGAGAACATCGCCGCATTCGGCGGAGATCCCGGCAATGTCACCGTATTCGGTGAGTCGGCCGGCGGGATGAGCGTGGTGAACCTGATCGCCGCGCCGGCCGCGCGCGGACTGTTCCGGCGCGCGATCGTGCAGAGCGCCAACGGATCCGCCGTCGCCGCGGCCGACGATGCCCGCCTGGTGGCGCTGCGCCTCGCCGAGAAGCTCGACATCGAGCCCACCGCAACGGCTTTCGGTGAGGTGACCCCGGAACGGTTGCAGGCGGCCCAGGACGGCATCGCGCTCGACCTGATGGTGAAACCCGACCCGGCACGCTGGGGCGCCACCGTGGTCGCGGGTGGCCTGGGCATCATGAGCTTCTTCCCCGTGATCGATGGGGACCTGCTGACCGGCCGCCCGCTCGATCTGGTCACGTCCCGACCGGATCGGGCGCTCCCGCTGTTGATCGGCTGGAACCGCGACGAATTCCGTTTCTTCACCTTCCCGGCGGGCCTCGACGCCGGAATCACCGACACCACACTGCCTCTCATGCTCCCGCGCTACGGCCTGGACCCGAAGGTCGTCGACACCTACGCCGCCGACCGTCCCGGCGCCTCCGCCGCCGACCTGTTCGCGGCCGTTGCCTCCGACCTCATCTTCCGCGACGACGCCACCCGCATCGCCGATTACATTGCGGCGCAGGACGAACCGACCTTCGTCTACGAATTCGCCTGGGCCTCCGAGGTTGCCGCGCTCCGCGCGAGCCACGTCATGGAGATCCCCTTCGTCTTCGACCGCCTGGACGCCGCGCACCGCTTGACCGGCCCGACCCCACCCCAATCCCTCGCCGACGATATGCACGCCGCCTGGGTGCGTTTCGCCACCCACGGCGACCCGGGCTGGTCCCGCTACCGCGCCACGGACCGGAACACCCGCATCTTCGACGCCCCCGACGCAGGCGTGGTCGCCGATCCGCGCGGCGCGGAACTGGCCGCGCTACGGGCCGCCCGGCGCAGATGAGGTGGGGGCCGCCGATCGTCGGTCAGCTCGCTCCCGGCTCCCGATCCGGATGGCAGGACGCCAGGAAGGCGAACATCCCGGTGGCGTCCCGGGTCCGGTAGAAGTCGACCATGTTCGTGTTGAACTCGAGGCGCCGAGCGGCAGGGATACTGATCGCGTCGAATCCGTGCGTCATCAAATGGCCGTTCATCATCGCCCGGCCGGTGCGCTTGTTGCCGTCGAAGTAGAACTGCTGTAGCGCTGCGAACAGAAAGTAGGCCAGCGCCTGCTCGAAGGGGTCATCGAGTGTGGTCAGCAACGCCGCTATGCCTCGAGCATGCAGTTCACGGAGGTTGGCGCCACCAGGTTCGGTCTCGGGCGGCATGTACCGCCCGTACGCGCCGAGATTGACCCCTGGCGTGAGAGTGAGTGGCCCTTCGCCGCGGAAGTGGCCGATTTCCAGCGCCTCGCCGCGTGCAATGAGTCCTTGTAGGCCGTCCGACGTCGGTTTGTCGAGGGCGAATCCACCGTTGGTGACAAGGTCGGCCAGGGCCCGCGACGCTTCTGCCAGATTGACCACCTGCTGTTCGTCGCTCAGCTTGTGGCCACCGACCGTCACGCCCTCCATCAAGGTCTGGACCTCGGGATAGGTGAAGGGGTTTCCTTCGAGGACCGCAGCGTCCCAGACGAATTCGGGCAGAGAACGCCGGTACCGCCACACCGCTCGCTCTACGGAGTGCCGCTCGAAGGAATCGACCGCGGAACGGTCCCAACCAAACCCGAGCGCTGCGGTAAGCGTATCCACCATGCCGGAAAGTTTGCCAGTTCGAACCGCCGATCCCGGCACAGGGCAGCGCCGGGATTCGACTGTCGTCACTTGTGAGCTGGTTCAGCGGCGGCTGGGGAGGTAGGGGACCAGGTCGGGTTCGGGTTGCACGTCGAAGGCGCGCAGGGCCATGGCGACCATGGCGTAGGTGCCCACGGTGAAGACGACGTCCATCAGTTGGCGGTCGTCGAATTCGGCGGCGAGCAGGCTCCAGGTGTCGCGGGAGATCGTGCCGCGGGACAGCAGGTCGTCGGTGGCCTGCAGGAGGGCGCTTTCCAGGGGTTTCCACTCGGGGGCCTTGGGACCGGTCGAGACCCGGGCGATCTCGTCCTCGGTGATGCCGGCGTCGCCGGCCAGCAGGACGTGCTGGGCCCATTCGTACCGGCATTGGCGGCGGTGCGCGACGCGGAGGATGATCAGTTCGCGCTGGCGGTCGGTGAGCGAGCAGCCGTAGAGGAAGTGACCGTTGAAGGCCAGGAAGGACTTCGCCAGTTCGGGGTAGCCGGCGAGGGTGCCGAGCAGGTTCGCGCCGCCGGGGCGCGACTGGACCAGTTCCGCGCCGAGTACGGCGGTGCGGAACTCGGCGATGAACGTGGTCATCTCCTCGGACCAGTCCTCCGGGGCAACGGGTTCGATGCGAGCCATCGGGTTTCCTTCCGTCGGTGGGCGTTTCGATCAGTCGATGCCCAGGTAGCGTTCGTAGATCTCGGTCGGGTCGAGTTCGGCGGCGGGGCCGGTGTGCACGATGGCGCCGCGGCCGAGGATGTACACCGTCGTGGCCAGGTCGAGAGCCTTCTGCACATACTGTTCCACCAAAATCAGCGACATGCCCTGGGCCACGAGCTGTTCCAGGGCGGTGTAGATCTGGTCCACGATGCGCGGGGCGAGGCCGAAGGACGCCTCGTCGACCACGATCGCCTTCGGGGCGGTCAGATAGGCGCGGGTCAGGGCGAGCATCTGTTGTTCGCCGCCGGAGAGGCTGCCCGCGGTCTGGTGCAGCCGGGCGCCGAGGATCGGGAAGAGTTCCGTCGCCGCCGCGATCGCCTCGTCGCGGTCGCGGCCGCGCGCCTGGACGATCAGATTCTCCCGGACGGTGAGGGTGGCGAAGATGCCCCGCCCCTCCGGGAGGTGGCAGATGCCCCGGCGGGCGAAATGATGCGGCGGTTCGCCGGTCAGGTCGGCGCCGTCGAATTCGACACGGCCGGACCGGGGACGGACGAATCCGGTCGCGGTGCGCAGCAGGGTGGTCTTGCCGGCCCCGTTGGGGCCCAGCAGGGCGACCACCTCGCCGGGGCCGACGGTGAGGGTCACATCGTGCAGGACCGTGGCCGCGCCGTAGCCGGCGGTCACCGAGTGCAGGGTCAGCATCGTCGGCTACTCTCCGGCGGGGATCGGCTCGGGGACCGCGGCGGCGTCGCCGAGATAGGCGGCGCGGACCTTCGGCGAGGTGTGCATGTCGGCGGGGGAGCCCTCGAAGATCAGAGTGCCGAAGTCGAGGACGTACACGTGGTCGCAGATGTCCCGGATCAGCGTCATATCGTGCTCCACCAACAGGATTCCGGTGCCGCGGGTGCGGACCACCGTCCGCAGCACCCGGCCGAACTCCTCCGTCTCGTGCGCGTCCAGGCCGGACGACGGTTCGTCGAGCAGCAGCAGATCGAACGGGCCCGCGAGGACTCGGGCCAGTTCGACCAGGCGGCGCATACCGATCGGCAGCAGGCCCGCCTGGGTGTCGGCCAGATGGGTGATCCCGGTGAGTTCGAGGGCCTCGTCGGTGGCGGTGTCGCGCTGCCGGGCCGCGCGGCGTGAACCGGTCAGGTGCGCAAGGGGATTGCTGCCCGCGAAGGCGGCCTCGCGACCCATCGCGACGTTCTGGCGGACGGTCAGGCTGTCGAACAGTTCGGTGCGCTGGAAGGTGCGGCCGAGGCCGCGCCGGGCCCGGCGGGACGGACCCAGGCGGGCGATATCGCTGCCGTGCAACAGGATTCGGCCCGAGGTGAGCCGGTTCAGGCCGCTGCACGCGTTGAACGTCGTGGTCTTGCCCGCGCCGTTCGGCCCGATCAGGCCGGTGATCGCCGCGGGCCGGGCGGTCAGCGTGACGCCGTCGACCGCGGTGACCCCGCCGAACCGGACCGACAATTCGCGCACCGCCAGGCCCGCACGGGCCGGTGATCCGGCGGGGAGTGTCCCGGCCTGCTCCGGTGCGGATCTGCCCGGGGTCGGCGCGGTCGCGCCGGGTGACGGCGCAGCGGGCTCGTCGGTCGGCGAATCCGGCTGTGCCGGAACCGATTCGGCGACAGATGTCCGGCCGCCGAGCCGGTCCAGCAGCCGCCGCAGCGGCGCGGGCATGGCGGCGCTGCCGTACACCGCGCTCACCGCGCCGATGCCGAACAGCAGTTGCAGCACACTGTTGGTGGTCGAACCCTGGATGTAGTCGGGGACCACCGCGTAGAGCACGGCGGCGAGAATCCCGTACCACGGGCTGCCGACCGTCATGATCACCACGACCGCCACGATCACGATCGAGTTGAACCAGTCGAAATACGTTCCGACCCCGAACTGGTAGAGCATCCCGGTGAACGCGCCCGCCAGTGCCGCCAGTGCCGCCGAGAGGCAGAACACGATCACCTTCAGCACGGCCGAGTTCGCGCCGTGGGTCTCCAGTGCGCGGGGCGAATCCGACAGGGCCGCCAGCAATCTGCCCAGCCGGCCCTGACCGATCGCGGTCACCAGCGCCACCACCGCCACGGTGACGACGAGCAGCAGATAGTAGAAACCGGTGTCGCCGGACAGATCCAGCGAGCCGATGGTGAAGGACGGCCGCCGTTCGAGGACGCCCATCGTCGACGGCCCGAACATGAAATCGCGGGTGTAGAAGACCTGTTGGGCCAGGATGCCGAAGCCGAGGGTGGCCAGCGCCAGGAACACCCCGGACACCCGGACCGCGGGGATCGCGATGATCGCGCCGACCGGCACCGCCACCAGGGCCGCCAGCAGCAGCGCCACCAGCCAGGGCATACCCGCGATCGCGGAGAAGTGCGCGAACGCCGCCGCCCCCACGGCCGCGAAAGCCTGATGGCACAACGAGATCTGCCCCGACTGCCGCACCAGCAGGCCCAGCGAGAGGAACAGCATCACGTCGACCAGCGCCGCCGACCACACCGCCAGATGCCCGCCCTGCAGCGTCGGGACCAGCGCCAGGGCGACGATCGCCAGCGCACCGGCGACCAGCCGCACCCGCGGCGGCGCGTGGTACGAGCGTCGGACCGCGACGCGCGAAACCGCTTGCCGGGTAACCAATCTCCCGCGCGGTGTGACGATGAGCACCACGAACAACACCAGGAACGGCAGCGCGGGGGACAGGCCGCCGATCCAGGAGACGGTGGCGGCGTACTTGTCCACGAACGCCGCGGCGATACCGATCACGAGCCCACCGGCGAAGGTCAGCGGCAGATTCGTGAACCAGCCGACGGCCGCCGCGCCGAAGGCCGCGAAAACCACGGTGGACAGGGTGATTCCGTCCAGCGGCTGGCTGGGGGCCAGCAGCAGACCGGCGACCGAGGCGAAGACGGTGCCGAGGATCCACGCCCAGCGCCGCACCCGCACCGGATCGTCCCCGCTCATCGCGATCAGATCCGGATCGTCGACCACGCCGCGCATCACGATGCCCAGGCGCACCGACCGGAAGAACCAGAACAGCACCGCCGACGCGACCAGCGAGACCACGAACAGGATGATCTGCTCCCACGTGACGTTCACCCCGGCCAGCCGCACCGTGGACTGCGGCAGGAAATGCCCGAAGGTGGGCGGATTTCCGGGATGCCACAGCGCACCCGCCGCGGCCACGATGAGGATGAGCCCGACCGTGGCGACCACCCGCAACATCTCGCTCGCGCCGGACAGCGACCGGGCCAGCAGTTCCAGACCCCAGCCC
This sequence comes from Nocardia sp. BMG111209, assembly GCF_000381925.1. Taxonomy (NCBI): domain Bacteria; kingdom Bacillati; phylum Actinomycetota; class Actinomycetes; order Mycobacteriales; family Nocardiaceae; genus Nocardia; species Nocardia sp. BMG111209. The sequence goes on along the minus strand of NZ_KB907308.1, from coordinate 1,217,515 downwards.
ATGGCGGGGGCGAGGATCAGCAGGCAGATCGCCGCCGAAATCGGCCACGGCAGACCGTGTTCGGTGTGCAGGAAGTAGAACAGGTAGGCGCTGAGCGCGGCCACCGCGCCGTAGCCGAAGTTGAAGATGCCCGACGTCTTGTAGGTGAGTACGACGCCGAGCCCGGCCAAACCGTAGACAGCACCGGTGGCCAGGCCCGCGACGAGGAAGGGGAGAAAGGCGTTCACGCGAATCCGTTCAGGCGCAGGTGGTCTTGCCGTCGTTCAGCACCTGCGGGGTACCGGCCTGCACGCGAGCGGTGAACCAGCAGTCGACGTGATGCGGCTGCCCGGCGGTGAAGGTCAATCCGGGGGCCAGACCGTCGGCGGTGAAGTCCCGCAACGATTCCAGGCCCTTCACCACGGCGTCCGCGGTCGCCGGGCTGCCCGCGGGCACCCCGTTGCGAACGGCCTGTTCCAGCACCTGTCCCGATACCCAGCCCATGATCGCGTTGTGGATGAAGACGCTCGAATCCTGGCGTACGCCCGGGAATTTCGCGTCGAACGCGGTATCGAACCGTTGCACCGCGGGGGTGTCGGCGAAGAACGGCAGCGAGGAGAACTGGATCCAGGTGTTGTCCGAAAGTCCCGGCGCCGTGGCCAGATTCGACGCGTACGCGGCGCCCTGGATGATGTAGATCGGACGATAACCCTGCCGCGAGCAGTCCTCGGCGACGTGGGCGATCACCGCGGGGGTGCTGCCGATGTACAGCGCGCTCACGCCCTGCTGCTGCGCGGCCACGCACTGCGCCGTGTAATTCGGTGCGGTGGCGGAGATCTTGGTGTTGTAGGTGACCGGCAGGCCGTGCTCCTTGCCGGCGTCGGTCAGTTTGGTGGCCGATTCGGCGCAGACCGGCGCCTCGGCGCAGTACAGGAAGCCGAGATTGGCGGCCCCGGCCTGTTTCGCGACCCCGATGATCGCCTGGTGGATCTTGTCGCCGGTCTGCCCCTCCGGGAAGAAGTACGGGCTGGTCTCGAAGGGCTTGTTGTTGCTCAGCACCCCGACCACCGGGATGTGTGCCGCCTCCATCGCGGTCGACCAGGACTGGTCGAGGATCGAGATGTCGATCACCGCGGCCACTTTCGCGGTGATCAGGCTCTTGGCGGCGGACAGCGCGCTGCCCGGGTTCATGCCGTCGTCCTTCAGCACCAGATCGACCTTGTGGCCGTTGATGCCGCCCGCGGCGTTGGCGGTGTCGGCCCAGGCGCGCACCGCGTCCTGGACGGGGGTGTTGAAGCCGGTCATGCTGCCGCCGGAGCAACTGCAGATCACGCCCACGCTGACGCTGTCGCCACCGGAGGCGTTCTTCGAGCCGCTCGAGGAGCAGCCCGCGACGACCGCCAGCGCCAGGGCGCAGGCGATCGTGGCGAACGTTCGTATTCTCGTCATCTCGTTGCCTGTGATCAGACCGTGCGCCCGCCGGCGACGTCGATCACCTGACCGGTGACGTACCCGGCCTCCTCGCTGACCAGGAAGGCACAGGTGGCGGCGACGTCCTCGGGCTGACCGACGCGGCCGACCGGGGTGGCATCGATCTGCTGCTGCAGATCGATGAACCCGCCCGCCACGTGATCGCGCATCATCTGGGTCTCGATGAAGCCCGGCGGAATCGTGTTCACGGTGACGCCGTGCTTCGCGAATTCCAGGGCCAGCACCTTGGTCAGGCCGACGACGCCCCATTTGGAGGACGTGTACGCGGCGAGTCCGGGATTGCAGGTGTGGATGCTCGACGACGAGATGGTGACGATGCGGCCCCAGCCCTGCTCGATCATGTCCGGCAGCACGGCCTGGCAGCTGTGGAACGTGCCGCCGAAGTTGATGTCCTGCACCTTGTTCCAGGTGTCTTCCGAGATCTCCAGGAACGGGGCGCTGATGGTGATTCCGGCGCTGGTGACCAGGATGCCCGGCCGGCCCAGCCGGGCGCGTACCTCGGTGACCGCCGCATCCAGGGCGGGACGGTCGGAGACGTCGACGGCCAGGCCGACGGCCTTACCGCCCGCTTCCTCGATGGATTCGGCGGCGGCCCGGGCCGCGTCGCCGTTGAGGTCGAAGATCGCGACCATGGCGCCGTCGGCGGCCAGACGGCGGCTGATGGCGCCGCCGATGCCGGCGGCTCCTCCGGTGACGATCGCGGTGCGGCTGATCATTTGATGGACTCCGTTCCCAGGACGGTCGAGCGATGCATACGGCGCGGCTGTGCGTGATCGAAATCGCAGGCCCGGTGGACCAATCCGGTGTTGTCCCACAGCACCAGATCGCCGACGGTCCAGGTGTGCGTCAGTACTCGGTCCGGCGCGGTGGCGCGGGCCTCGAGATCGTCGAGCAGTTCCCGGCCGCGCTCCTCGGCGCCGACCAGATGCGAGGCGCCGGCGCCGAAAACCAGCGACTTGCGGCCGGATTCGTGCGTCCAGACCAGCGGGTGCTCACGGTCGACCCAGCGCGCCCAGTCCGCGAGTTGTTCGGCGGTGGGCTCGGGGTAGGACAACCGCTGGACCCGCTCCATCCGATGCACCACCCGGACGTTCTCGAATTCCTTCTTCTCCGTCTCGGAGAGGTCGTCATAGGCGGCATACGTGCTGGCGAAGGCGGTCTCGCCGCCGACCGGCGTCACGACGTGCGCGCTCAGGATGGAGAACTTCGCCGGTACCTCGTCCATGAAGCCGTCGAGGTGCCAGTAGTCGTTGCTGGGGAAGTACTTCGCGTTCGGATTGTCCGGATCGAAGCTGATCTCCATGACATTCGGGTTCGGGTAGTTCGGGAACTGCACCAGCTCACCGAGTTTCCGGCAGAAAGCCACCTGTGCCTCGTCGCCGGCGTGCAACTCCCGGAACAACACCACGCCGTGTTGTTCCAGGAGATCCAGGATCGCGGCGGGGAGGTCGTCGTCCTCGACCAGCCGCGTCGCGTCGACATCGAGTACCTCGACACCGACCTGGTCGCTCAATTTCTTCGTGGTGATCGTGGGCATCGTGCTTCTGCCTTCCTGCCTCGGGAGTGGGATCTACGCTCAGCTCGGGATGTTCGGCGCTCGCTTGTTGAGCAGCGGCCGGGCGTACGAGGGGTCCTCGGTGCTGCGCGAGGGAGTGCCGTTGACATGGATGTCCGGCACGTCCGCGAACGGGATCGGCATGGTCGGCACCAGCCCGGACCATTCGATCGCATTGGTGCGCAACGCGATCCGCCACTGCCCGTCGCGCCGCTCCAGCCGGTCGATGTACCGGCCGCCGGCGATCCAGTTGCTGTCGTCGCGATTGCGGCCGACGAACAGGTAGTACAGCTCGCTGTGCGCGGTGTCGCCGTCGATGTCGACGGTCAGGTTCAGCAGGTTGTGGTGGGTGGCGTACTGACCGGCCTCGTGCATCGCCGACGCCCAGGTGAACAGGTCCACCGGGCTCCCGACGAAATCACCGGCGGCGATGGTGGCGTCGTCGTGGAAGGCGGACAGGAACAGGTCGCGGTCGAAGCGGTCCATACCGCGGCTGAACCGGGTCAGCGTGTCCTGGATTTCCTGACGGTCCAGCAGCCGGGTGAGTTTGGCGAGCTGATCGTCGGTGACCGAAGTTGTCATTGTGTCTCCGAGAAAAGAAGTATCGAAAAGTGCCGCGCCGGGCGCGAATTCAGATCGGCGCCCAGATGGGTTCGCCGCGGGTGGCCCGCAGCGAGGGGATCACCTTGCCGTCGATGTCGGTGATGCCGTAGTCGCGGCCGAGTTCGGCGGTGATGAAGGTGCCGCCGGAATGCCGCAGCACGTCCGGATCGGCGGCGAGCGCGGCGATCACGCGGCCGGGATATTCCGGCGAGCAGCCGTTCTCCGGCCGGGTGGAGGCCTGCTCCGACAGTCCGTCGATGGTGGCCAGATTGCGCTGTGCGCGTTCGGTCCAGGTGAGGCCCTGCCACAGCGAGATCGACGCCACCCCGAAGGGTTTGAGCTCGACCGCCATATCGCGGGCCATCCGGTCGGCGGCCGATTTCGCGGTGCCGAACACCACGCCGTAGGTGTAACTGACGCCGGTATAACCGGAGATCGCCACGATGAGGCCGGATTCGTTCGGCGTCATCAGTTTCGCCGCGTGCCAGGCCGCCACGAAATTCGAGCGCACCCCGACGTCGATCATCTCCCAGTTGGACAACGGCTTCGCCCAGAACGGTTCCGGATCGGTGAGATCCTCCGGCAGCGAGAAGGCGTTGTTGACGAGGATGTCCAGCCGGCCCTGTTCGCGGCCGACCCGATCGAACAGCGCGGCGACCTGTTCGTCATCGCCGTGATCGACCGCGACGGCAATTCCCTTGCCGCCGCGGCGATCACATTCGGCCGCCGTCTCGCCGACGGTGCCGGGCAGTGGATAGGAGCCCGGGGTGACCGTGCGGCCGGTGACGTACACCGTGGCGCCCTGTTCGGCCAGTACCAGCGCGATGCCCTTACCGATGCCCCGGCTGGCGCCGGTGACCACGGCGACCCTGCCCGACAGTGCAGCCATCGAATCGCTCACTGCCCGAAGAAGGTTTCGCTGTGGTCGCCGGCGGAGCGGCCGGTGAAGTGCGCACCGGAGAACGGCGCACCCATCAGACCCTGGGACCAGTCGGCCGAGACGCCGAAGTCCTGTGTCCAGTCGTACAGCATGGTGCGGTGCGCGATCCGCCATTCGCCGTCGCGCTCCTCGAGGCGGTCGAGGTAACGGCCGCCGAGCATCACATCGTGGTGCTCGGTGCCGTAGTCGACCCGGTGGTAGGCGTTGACATGCGTTTCCGCCAGCGCCACTTCGTCTTTCAGCTCGATCGCGGTCTGGCCGAGCACATGCTGGGTGACCGGAACCGCGGGCGAACCCGGCACCACCCAGTCGAGATACTCGTCGAAGGAACCGGCGAAGATGCCGAAATCGACCGCGGCGTCCGGCCAGAACGCGGCGCGGATCAGCGCCGCGTCCCGCCGGTCCTCGCCACGCGCGACGCGGGCGACGACCTGGCGGATCTGCTCGTTCGCGACGACCGCGCGGACATCGGTGACAGCGGTACCCGTATCGGAGGACATCGCTTATGCCTGGCCGTATCCGAGGATGCCCTTGATCTCCAGGTACTCCTGGAAACCGTATTCGCCCCACTCCCGGCCGTTTCCGCTCTTCTTGTACCCGCCGAACGGGGACGCGAAGTCGAAGGCGTCGTTGATGGAGACGTAGCCGGCCCGGATGCGCTTGGCGACCGCGCGCACCTCATCGAGGTCCGCCCCGGCCACATTCGCGGCCAGGCCGTACTCGGTGTCGTTGGCCAGCTCGACGGCGTGGTCGACGCTGTCGTAGCTGATGATCACCAGCACCGGCCCGAAGATCTCCTCGCGCGCGATGGTCATGTCGTTCTTCACGTCCGCGAAGACCGTGGGCTTCACGTAGTAGCCCTTGGTCAGCCCGTCCGGCCGGCCCGGACCGCCGGTGACCAGCGTGGCGCCGTCATCGATGCCCTGCTGGATCAGCGACTGGATCTTGTCGAACTGCGAGGCCGACACCACCGGGCCGATGGCGGCGTCACCGGTGGGATCGCCGACGGTGGTCGCCTCGGCGGCCCCGCGCGCGGCCTCGATCACATCGGCGATCCGGTTGGCGGGCACCAGCATTCGCGTGGTGGCGCTACAGGTCTGGCCCGAGTTCAGCATCACCGCGCCGACGCCCTTGACGACGTTCTCGGCGAGATCGGCATCGTCGAGGATCACGTTGGGGCTCTTGCCGCCGAGTTCCTGGGTGACCCGCTTCACCGAAGGCGCCGCGTTGCGGGCGATCTCGATACCGGCCCGGGTGGAGCCGGTGAACGAGACCATGTCGATGTCCGCGTGCGCGGACAGCGGCACGCCGACGCTCGGCCCGTCACCCTGGATCATGTTGTAGACACCGGCGGGAACGCCGGCGGACTCCAGCACCTCGGTGAACACCTGGCCGGTGAACGGCGAACGCTCGGAGGGCTTGAGCACCACCGTGCATCCGGTCGCCAGCGCCGGGAACAGTTTGACCGCAATGAGATCCAGCGGCCAGTTCCACGGGGTGATCAGGCCGCACACACCGATCGGCTCACGCACGACCAGGAGGTCACCGCGCTGCTCGGTGAACGGGAAGTCGGTGAGTACCTCGATCGCCTTGCCGAGATGCCCGACCACCAGATCCAGCTGGAAGCCGCCGGCCAGTGCGGCCGGGGCTCCCATCTCCTCGGTCAGCGCGGCGGCCATATCGTCGCGGCGCTTCCCGAAGGCGTCCTCGATGCTGCGCAGCAGATCCAGCCGCTCGCTGCGATCGGTCGCCGACCAGGCCGGAAATGCCTTGCGGGCGGCGGCGACCGCGCGGTCGACGTCGGCCGCCGAACCCTGTGCGACCCGGCCGGCGAGTTCCTCGGTCGCCGGGTTCACGACGTCGAAGGTGTCGGACTGCGCGGGATCGACCCATTCGCCGCCGATGTAGAACTTCAGATAATCGCGCATTACTGCTGTCCTTCTGCGTACCAGGTACGGAATTCGTCGTAGCTCGGCATCTCTTCCGAGTTCGCCTTCGGGTCGACGGCCACGTGGATGACGCCCGGTTTGCCGCTGGCGTAGGCGCGCTTGATCGCGGGGGCGATGTCCTCGTCGCGCTCGACGTATTCGCCGTAGCAGCCGAAGCCCTCGGCGACCTTGTCCAGCCGCACTTCCTTGCTCCAGTGCACGCCGGTCTCGAGCGAGCCCTGACCGAAAGTCCGCTTGTAGACGCCGACTTCGAGGCCCCACTGGTAGTCGACGCCGACGACGCAGACCAGCGGCAGGTTCAGCCGGGCCGCGGTCTCCAGTTCGGCGATCTGGAACTGGAACGACGAGTCGCCGGTGATCAGCATGACCGGCCGCTTGCCGCCGTCGGCGACCGAGGCGCCGATCGCGTACGGCAGGCCGGTGCCGAGGTGCCCGAAGTTCTGGTTCCAGACGACGTCGTGCGGCTTGGCCTGCGAGTAGGTCCAGCCGAAGATCGTGGTGGCGCCACCGTCGCGAGCCATGATGCCCTCGGCGGGAAAAGCCTTGGTGGCCTCCACGATCAGGCGCGCCGGATGCACCGGGCTCTGGCCCGACGGCGCGGTCTCGGCCAGGTCGGCCAGCCGCGCGGCATCCTCGTCGATCCAGCGCTGCAGGTCCGGGGTGGCGGTGCGCGGGGTGTCGCGCAGCGCCTCGACCAGCTGCGGCACGACCGCGCGCAGGTCGCCGACCAGCGGCACGTCGATCGGCCGGTTCACGCCGATCGCCGACGGATCCTGTTCCACCAGAATCCATTTGCGGATGTCCTCGTTGGCGACCCAGTGCCGCCAGCGGCCGAAGTGCACCGGCTCACCGAGTTCGGTGCCGATGGCCAGGCACAGATCCGAGTTCACGACCGCGTCGATCGACGACGGTGAGAAGCCGTAGGGGAAGGTGCGATCCTCGAGGCCCTCGATATACGAAGTGCCACCGGAGGTCTGGATGACCGGGACCGCCATGAGCTCCGCGAGCTCGCGGACCGAGGCGCCGGCCCGCGAGGTGTGCACGCCGTGGCCGATCAGCAGCACCGGCTGCTTCGCGGCCCGGATGTACTGCACCGCTTCGGCGATCTTGTCCGCTCCGGCGGTCTGGCCGACGAGCCGGTACCGGTGCGGCGGGAGCACGGGCGGGAGGTCGAGCTCCTCGTTGATCACGTGCTGGGGGTATTCGATGTACACCGGGCCGGGCCGGCCGGATACGGCCGTGCGGATGCCCTCGCGGATGATCTCGTCGACCTGATCCGCGTATTCGATGCTGGCGCTGTACTTCACGGAGTTCTCGATCAGTCCGGCCTGCTGCACGAACTGGATCCGGCCGCGGCGCACGCGCTGCTCGGTGATCCGGGCGCGCTGGCCGCCGAGGAAGATGATCGGCGAGTTCTCCACCTTGGCGCACATGATCGAACCCGCCAGGTTGGCGATACCCGGGCCGAGGGTGCCGATGGCGACGGCCGGCTTGCCGGTCAGCCGGGACAGGCCCTCCGCCATGAATCCGGCGGACTCCTCGTGGTGCGGCGCAACGACATTCCAACCGCGCTCCTCGGCGCGCAGGAACAGGTGCACGAAGTTCGGGTCGGGGATACCGAAGATCGTGTTGATCCCCTCGGCCTCGAACAGTTCCAGGATGCGTTCGTAAACCTTGATGGTCGCCATGCTCACTTTCCTTCCGCGGCTGCGTTGTTCGCTGCGATGGCCATCGCGAAGCTGCGGCCGATGTGGTCGGCCTGTCCCGAGGGCACCGGCGGCAGCTGCCACGAGTTGTCGGTGTTGCGGATTTCGTCGATGCGGGCGGCGACGTCGTCGACCGTCCACGAGGGCTGGTACACGCCCGGGGTCTCGGCGATATAGGCGCGGGCCACCCGGCCCGCGATGGCGATCAGCATTTCGCCGGTCAGAGTGCAGGATTCGTGCGCGAGATAGGCCACGGCGGGGGCGACCAACTCGGCGCGCATATCCGGATAGGCCGAGGTGTCGATGCCCTCGGCCATCCGGGTCAGCGCCGAGGGCAGGATCACGTTGGAGTTGACCCCCACCGCGGCGCCCTCCAGCGCGATGATGTTCGACAGCCCGATCGCGCCGGCCTTCGAGGACGCATAGTTGGCGCACGCCTGCGCGCCGTAGATGCCGCCGATCGAGGAGGTCAGCACGACCCGGCCGTACCCGGCCTTCGCCATGTGCGGGAACGCCGCTCGCGAGACGTGGAACGCGCCGCGCAGGTGCACGTCCAGTACGGCGTCGAAATCCTCGTAGCTGAGCTCGGTCAGCAATCCGTAGCGCACGTTGCCGGCGTTGTGGATCAGGATGTCGATGCGCCCGTACGTGTCCAGCGCGGTGTCGATGATCTCCTGTCCGCCGGCGGCGGTCGCCACCGACGCGGTGGAGGCGACCGCCGCACCGCCCGCCGCCTCGATCGCGTCGACAACCTCTGCGGCGACGTTCTTCTCGACGGTGTCACCGCGCATGGTGCCGCCGGCGTCGTTGACGACCACCTTGGCGCCACGGGAGGCGAGCAGTTCGGCGTACGAGCGCCCCAACCCTCGCCCGGCACCGGTGATCACGGCGACACGGTCGTCGAATCTGAGTTCGGACAACGAAAATTCCTCTCACACAATGGTTCCGGTCGGGGTGGCGATCACTCGCTGAGGGTCATGCCCTTGAGCTCGCCGGCGTCGCGCCATCCCTGGAGCAGTTCCTCGAGGACGTAGAAGCCGCCCCAGAACGGATCACCCAGGAACGAGCGGCCGTTCGGCTCACCCTCGCTGTTGTAGTAGCCGGGGGTGCACTCGGAAGTGAACTGGCTGTTGTCGATCGAGTACGTGCGTACCGTCTGGACCCAGCCCTCCTCGGCTTCCTCGGTGGGCTCCACCACTTTCGCGCCGCGGGCCACCGTCTGGCTGATGATGTACGCGATGTGATCGGCCTGCTGCTCGAACATCAGCGTGGTCGCCGCGGTGACGCCGCCCTGGATGAATCCGGTGGCGAAGTAGTTCGGGAAGCCGTGCGCCGTGACGCCGTGCAGGGTGCGGAAACCCTTGCCCCAGTGCTCGTACAGCGACTGCCCGCCGCGGCCGGCGATCGGCTTGATGTCGAGCTGACGCTCGAGCGCGGTGGTGATCTCGAAGCCGCTGGCGAACACGATCGCGTCGACCTCGTACTCGACACCGTTGGCGACGACACCCTTCTCGGTGATGCGCTCGACGCCCTTCTGCTCCGAGACGTCGACCAGGGTGACGTTCGGGAGGTTGAAGGTCGGCAGGTAGTCGTCGTTGAAGACGGGCCGCTTGCACATGTTGCGGTAGTACGGCTTCAGCGTCTCCGCGGTCTGCGGATCCTGCACCACCTCGGCGATGCGCTGCCGCAGCCGCTCCATCGACCGGTAGTCCTCGATCTCCTTGAGCTCGAGGAACTTCAGCGGATCCGCCAGCGCGGCCCAGCCGTTGGTGGCGTCCAGCTTGGCGGCCAGGTTGCGCGCGACCTCGGTCCAGCCGTCGCAGATCAGGTCCGGCTCACCGGGGGAGTAGAACGCGAACGCGGCGTTGTGGAAGTTGCGCTGCCGCGCGGCCCGCCAGCCCGGGGTCAGGGATTTCACCCATTCCGGATCGGTGTCGTAGTTGTCGCGCTCGAAGATGTAGGACGGCGTGCGCTGGAATACGGTGAGCTGCTTCGCGCCCCGCGCCAGATGCGGAACCACCTGCACGCCACTGGCGCCGGTGCCGATCACGGCGATCTTCTTGTCGGCGATCCGGTCCAGTCCGCCGTGCAGATCGCCGCCGGTGTACTCGTAGTCCCACCGCGCGGTGTGGAAGGTGTGACCCTTGAAATCCTTGATGCCGGGGATACCGGGCAGCTTCGGACGGTTGTACGGGCCCTGGCACATCACGACGAAACGCGCGCGGATCTCGTCGCCGCGGTTGGTGCCGATCCGCCAGCGCTTGATCTCCTCGTCCCAGGCCAGCGAGCGGACCAGGGTGTGGAAGATCGCGTGCTCGTACAGGCCGAAATGCTTGCCGATGCGCTGCGCGTGCTCGTAGCACTCGTCGCCGTGGGAGAACCGCTCCTTGGGCATGAAGCCGGTCTCTTCGAGCAGCGGGAGGTAGCAGTACGAGTCGGAGTCGACCTGGATGCCCGGGTAACGATTCCAGTACCAGACGCCACCGAAGTCACCGCCGAGTTCGACGATCTTGAAATCGGTGACCCCGGCCTGCTGCAACCGGTGCGCGGTGATGAGTCCGGAGAAACCGCCGCCGAGGATCACGACCTCGATCTCGTCGGTGATCGGATCGCGCGGGGTCACCGGGGTGTGCGGATCCGCCTCGTAGAAATCGGCGAATTCGTCCTCGGCCTCGAGGTACTGCTGCTGACCCTCCGGCCGCAGGCGCTTGTCCCGCTCGGCGAGGTACTTCGCGCGCAGGGCTTCCTGGTCGACGTCGGGGGTCTGCGTGGGTGCGCAGTTCTGCATTCGAAATCCTTTGTTGCTGAAGAAAAAGTCGGCGTTACACGAAGTCGCGTGGTTCGCCGGTGCCCATATAGGAGGCCAGGTTGTGGTGCAGGCTCACCACGGTGCGCTCGCGGTACGGATTGGGCTTGGGGCCGGAGAATCCGCGCGATTTCATGCCCTGCTGCACCGCGGCCATGTTGTCGAAATCCTGGGGCAGGACGGTGCGCCAGCCCGGATCACCGACCGGTGTGTAGATCCATTCCGTCTCCGGTTCCTCGCCGGGCGGGAACAATTCGAAGACCGCGGCCTCGAAGATGCACTTGTCCGGGTCGTAGCCGTAGGGCCGGAATCGGTAGCACAGCATGTTGTTGACCGCGTGGCCGATCTGGAAATTGGGGAAGATCTGCCAGGACGTGCCGCTCTTGGCGACCGTCTCCGGATCGACGGTCGGCCAGATGACGCCGCGCTCGGCGTCCTCCTTGCGGCAGGTGTCGAGCCAGTACCGCAGCACCTCGCCCGGCGGGGTGTCCGCCGGCAGTTCGTCGGCGAGCCGATTCGCCACCTCGACCATCGTCTCGGTGGTGTTGGTGTTGGCGTTCTCCCAGGTGAAATTCTGCAATTGCGCGGTCGACAGCCGGGCGTCCGCCCCGCTGCCGATACGCAGCTTGCCCTGGTTCTCCTCCATACCCTTCGGCGCGTCGTAGCCGATATTGCTGTGCAGGCCCTGGTTACGTCCCCAGCCGAGGAAATTGCCGAAATTCATGAATTCCGGATGGGTGTAGGGGACGTGGTAGGTCTCCATGAACGCCTCGAAGGCGACCTTCCAGTTGCAGTCGAAGGTCAGCCAGCGCCGCCACCGGTACCGCATGTTCTCGAGCTGGAACGGGTCCAGCAGCGAGGCCGCCGGCTCCAGATATTCGCGCAGCGGAACGCAGTCGGGATCCATGTTCAGCCAGACCCAGCCACCCCAGGTGTCGACCTGGACGGGATTGAGCCGATCGTTGCGGTCGTTCAGACCGCAGGTCCAATCCTCGCGTTCGGGGACGAAGGTGTTCTGGCCCTCCAGGTTGTAGCGCCAGCCGTGGAATCCGCAGACGAATTGCTTGCGCTGCCCGCGGGCGTCGTGCGCGCCCGGAGGAGTGTCGACCAGCCGCCGGCCCCGGTGCGCGCAGACGTTGTAATACGCGCGGATGGTGTCGTCGGCGGTCCGCACCAGCAGGAACGACTCGTTCTGGATCTCGTAGGTGAGGAAATCCCCGATTCGCGGCAATTCCTCCACCCGGCAGACCTGCTGCCACACCTTGGACCAGAGTTTGTCGGCTTCGGCGCGGGCGTACTCCTCGGAGACGTACGCTTCCACGCCGATCGTCATCGGGCTCGACAGCGGCTCGGCTGCTGCGGAAACGTTTTCGATGGTTTCGGTCATGGCTTCTCCCGGTGGATTCAGCGCGTGGTGGCGGCGCGGCAGCCCGCGCCGTGCTGGGTCGGTTTCGTAAGTTGTTCGCAGGCAGAGGATTTCGCGTACCTCGCGAAACTCTGCGCCGGGCGGCCGACGCCGGTGCCGATGCGATCACCGGAATCGGAGCAGTCGGCCGCCACGACCTCAGGCCTCCGCCCGCAGCGCCAGCACGCTGCCCTCGGCGTCGGCGGACACGTACACGGTGCCGTCCGGCCCGGCGGTGATGCCGGTGAACGGACCCTGCGGACCGGAGAACGGCTGCACGCCCAGCAGCGGCTTGGCCGTGACCCCGGGAGGCGCGCCCACCGGCAGGTTCGACGCCAGCGTCTGCCGGGTCTTGGTGCCGAGATCCACGCTGATCAGATCCTTGGAACCGGCGTCGACGACGAGCAGCTGCCCGCCGCGCACCAGCAGCCCGTGCGGGGTCTGCAGGCCGTCGACGAGCGTGTCGACCTTGCCGTTGACGATGGACACCACCCGGCCGGCGCCCGACTCGGCCACCAGGACCGCGTCGTCGGGTCCGAAGGCCACGCCGACGGGCTGGTTCAGCCCACTGGCGAGCGTCTCGACCTGTCCCGCGCGCAACGCCAGAACCCGTCCGGCGGCGCCGAATTCGGTGACCACGATGCGGCCGTCCGATCCGGTCGCGATGCCGTAGGGCTGGTCGATGCCGTCGGCGAGGACCTCGGTCTCCTCCTTGGCGGGCCGGTAGACGGCGACCGTGCCGGCGGCGGTGGAGACGAGGAATTCGTCCGTGCCGGTGGCGATCACGCCACGGATCGGGCCGGGGTAGTTGGGCGTGAACAACATTCCCAGCGCCTCGGGGGTACCGGAGCGCAGCGCGTACAGGTGGGTGCCGTCGGCGATGTACAGCACGCCGTCGGGCCCGACGGTCAGATCCAGCGGCCAGCTCAGGCCACCCGGCAGGGTGGTGCTGGTCTCGCCGGAGGCGAGGATCTCGGTGATCTCGCCGGTGAAGTTCGAGACGTACAGCCGGTCACCGATGAACGTGCAGTTGTCCAGGCCCGGAGCGAGATTCGCGAGCACCCGGCGGTCGCCGGTGCGCGGATCGATCCGCAGGACCTGTCCGGACCCCGCCTGGGTGGAGACGATGTTTCCGTTGGGATCGAATTTCACCGAGTCGGGGCCGGCGAGGTCGCCGACGACCCGTTCCGGTTCGCCCCCTTCGGGATCGATGCGCCAGATGTCGTTGGTGCCCATCACCGGGTAGTAGAGGTAGCCGTCCGGGCCGACCTCCATGGCGTTGGGCAACGGCAGGTTGTCCACCAGGATGCGCGGCGCGCCGCCGTCGAGCGGCAGCTCCATCAGGCGACCGCCCACCCGGCATTCGTTGACGAACAACCGGCCCTGGTACACGGTGATGCCGTTGGCGCCGGGCAGGTCGTCGCGCAGCAGCCGGGTGCTGCCGTCGGGGCCGCGCACGCTGACGCGGCCGTCGTAGTACTCGGTGGCGTAGAGGTTGCCGGCCGGGTCGAATGCGATGTCGTCCGGGGCGACGATATCGCCGCCCTTGGCGCTGATGGTCTCGATCTCGCCGGTGGCGGTGTCGAGTGCGCTGATCGTGCTGCCGCTGACCTGGGCCACGTAGATGCGGCCGTCCGGACCTGTTCTCAGTCCGTTGGCGCCGAAGAGCCGACTGGGCGGGGTGAGCCGCTCCACGCTCCAGCCCTCGGCAAGGGCGATCGAAGTTGTGCTGGCGTAACGCGCCCCTGGTGCCAAAGCGGGGCCTCCCATGCTGAAGAAGAACGTCGGTGTCCACGATGTGGCGACAGGGATTGATCCATGCGTTTCGTGACCCAGGCCACTATCGATGGGTCAGGCTACTTCAATCCTCACAAGGATAGCAATACTTGAAAAGGTGGCTGGTCGATGTCTAGACTGCGGCCCGGAACGGCGACACCCCGCCACCGGACGGCGACGGGGTGTCCAAAGCTGTTGCGGCAGTACTAGATTCGGGTACGTGGCCCGGTCCGGACCGCCTGCCGCGCCATCGCGGCGGAGGCATTGACAACACCGTCGTCGAAACGTTCGAGCACGATCGCCTGGGTGGCGATCAGGTGGGCGCGCGCCAGCCGCGACGCCTCGGCGGCATCTCCGTTCGCGATGGCCCCGGTGATTCGGCGATGCGCGTGCACCGCCTCGTCCGCCTCCGTGGTCGAGGGATATTCGCCGCGCCGGGTCAGCACCTCGGCCCACGCCTCTTCCTGCGCCGACCACAGCCGGGCCAGGCTCGACACCACGTAGCGCGTCGTGGCATTCGGCACGAACGAGATGATCAGATCGTGGTAGTCACGCGCGGAGTGGGTGAATTGTGCTCCCTCGCCGACGAATTCGACCGAGGAGTCGACGGCGGCCTCCAGGGCCGGCACCACCACCTCCAGCCGATCCGCGCGGCGCGCGCATTCGGCGGCGCACATCGGTTCCAGCATCTGCAGGCCGGCGGCCAGGTCGCCGAGCGTGACGCGGGCGCCCTGCAGGGCCAGGCCCAGGTGGTAGGCCGCCGACGATTCGTCGGGCCGGTGCACCTCGGCGCCGCCGACATTGCCGCGCCGCACCGTGACCAGGCCCTCGGTCTCCAGGATGCGCAATGCCTCCCGGATCGAGGGGTAGCTGACGCCGAACTCCTTGACCAGCTGGTCCTGGGTGGGCAGCCGATAGTCGTCGTCGCCGGCGAGGATCCGCGTGCGCAATTCCGCCGCGACCGTCTCCGCGATGCGGCGCTGCGGAATGCGGCCGCGACGGGCCGTCGTCACGCAGTCCGCCTGTCGGTCATGTGTCGGAGTCTAACCATCACCGAACGAGCGTTACAAATATTGCCATCCTTACAATGATTAACGTAATGTGCGGCCCATGGACTTCACAATGGGTGAGGCCGCCACCGTCCTCCGCGGTGAGCTGCGCCGTCTGGTGAAGGAGCAGATTCCCCCCGGCTATCTCGGCGCCTTCACCGATGACCCGGCGGATCTGGAAGTGGCCCAAAGCTTTTCGCGGCTGCTCGCCGAACACGGACTGCTCTGCGCGGCCTGGCCCGAGGAGTTCGGCGGCCGCGGCACGTCGATCTGGGAGCAGACGGCCGTGCGCGAGGAGATGTGGGCGCATCACGAGCCGCGCGGCGCGCAGTACATGGGTGTGAACTGGGTCGGGCCGACGATCATGCGGCACGGTTCCGAGGAGCAGCAGCGTAAGCATCTGCCGCCGATCGCGCGTGGTGAGGTGATCTGGTGTCAGGGCTTCAGTGAGCCGGACGCGGGTTCGGATCTGGCGTCGCTGCGGACCTCGGCGCGTCGTGACGGTGACGGCTGGCTGGTGTCCGGGCAGAAGATCTGGACCTCCTACGCCACCATGGCCCAGTGGTGCTTCCTGCTCGTCCGCACCTCGCGCGAGGAGCGGAAACAACAGGGGCTCACCGTCTTTCTGCTGCCCATGTCCGATCCCGGCATCGAGGTGCGGCCGATCCGCGCGATGCTCGGGCCGCACCACCTCAACGAGGTGTTCTTCGACGGGGTCCGGGCGACCGAGGCCGACGTCCTCGGCACGGTCGGCGACGGCTGGCGGGTCGTGCAGGAGGTGCTGGCGTTCGAACGGGTCGGCATCGCCCGGTACGCGCGCTGCGAGCGACTGCTGACCGCCGCCCCCGAGGTGCTCGGCGACCGCTGGGAGACCCTGCCCGACGAACTGCGCGGCCGCTGGGCGCGGATGCTGACCCACTGCCGCCGCGCGCGACTGCTGGCCTATCAGGTGCTGTCGTTGCAGAGCTCCGGCCGGGTCGCCCCCGCCGATGCCGCCGTCTACCGGATCGCGGTGACCAAGCTCGATCAGGACAGCGCGGCCGTGCTGTCGGAGATCGCCACCTTCGCGGCCGCGGGCGACGAGCCGGACCGGCAGTTCCGCCGCGCGGTGGAGGACCACTGGAAATACGCGCACGCCGCCACCGTCGCCTCCGGCAGTATCGAGATGCAACGGATCCTGCTCGCCCGATCCCTGTTGGCGCCGACGTGAACCGCGAATTCCCGCAACGACTTTCGCGATCCGGCGACCCGAGCGTGCCCCGCCCGAAGGGGGAGAACCAGTGAACATCGAACTGTCCCAGGAAGCAACGGAATTCGGCCTGCAGGCGCGGCGCGCACTCGAGTCCGCCGGCGGCGACGAACTGGTGCAGCGGGCCGAGCGGGATCCGGCCGGCCGTGCCGGACTCGTGGATCCGGTGCTGCGACGACTCGGCGCCTGGGAGCTCGCGCCGCGCGAGGATGCCACGGAACTGGAAGCCGCTGCCGCGCTGTGCCGTTCGGCCGGTTACTGGGCCCTCCCGTATCCCGTGGCCGAACGTCTCGCGCGACCCGCCGATGCCGACGGGCTGATCGTGATCTCCACCCGCGAACCCGTCGGCGTGGTGGCCGGACTCGACTCGGGTTGGGCCACGATCACTCTGGCGGAGGAACCCGGATCCGCGACCGCCCGGCCCGCCGAGACCGCACCGCGTGATTCGGCGTTCGTGACCGCGCTCGACGTGCGACCCGCCCGGCGTGATCCGGCGGGCGATCTGGCGCTGGGCCTGCTGCTGCCGTGCTGGACCCTGCTCGGCATGCTGGACCGCGCCATCGATCTCGCTCGCTCGCACGTGACGGTGCGTGAGCAGTTCGGCCGTACCCTCGCGGAGTTCCAGGGGGTGCAGTTCCAATTGACCGATGCCGCAGTGGAACACCGCGGCGTGGAGATGCTGGCGCGGTACGCGCTGTGGAGTTTCCAGACCGGGAGTGCGGACGCCGTCGACGATGCCCTGTCGCTACGGCTGGCCGCGATCGAGGCCGCCGACATCGTCTTCCGGGTCTCCCATCAATTGCACGGCGCCCTGGGCTTCTGCGACGAGTCGCCCCTGTCGTGGCTGTCCCGGTACAGCCGGCCGCTGCGCCGCCTGCCCACCGGCCTGTCCGAGACGCGCGACGAACTGACCCGGCGTCTGGGGCGGCACGGGCTCACGGGGTTGTTCAGCGACTCCGTGCAGAGTAAGAGCGCATGAATTCCGTTGTCCGAGCAGTAGGGGTGAC